>JAIORG010000010.1 GCA_021108255.1 Anaerolineales bacterium
CTGGACCCTGCGGGAGAGAGAAGTTGAAGAGTTAATGCCTGAGCTTCCCCTGCCCGGGGAAACGCGGTTACAAACACAGCGAATTACAGCAGAGCAGCTGGAAGCGAGTCGATATGATGAATAACGAACCGATTATACAAATAAAAAACTTGTCACGATCGTTTGGTGATATCCTGGCGGTCGACCGCGTGTCATTTGTAATTAATCCGGGAGAGGTATTTGGTTTGCTGGGGCCAAATGGTGCAGGAAAGACCACCACGGTTCGCATGTTGGCGGCTTTGCTTGAGCCCACCAGCGGCGAGGCGTATGTAGCCGGATTCCAGATCGGGAAAGAAGACCAGAAAATTCGGCGGAAGATCGGACTTTTGCCTGAAGCGCCAGGTTTGTATGATGCATTAACTGCAGAGCAGAACCTGGCTTTTTACGGAGCGATGTACGGAGTGGAAGAAATCTCCCGCCAGATAAAACACTACCTGGAGTTCCTTGGCTTGTGGAACAGGAGACACGAACCAGTGGCGACTTTTTCCAAGGGTATGCGCCAGAAATTGGCAATTGCCCGAGCCTTGCTCCATGAGCCTGAAGTTCTATTCCTGGATGAACCTACCAGCGGGCTTGATCCGCAGGCGGCGCGACTGGTCCGGGAATTTATTGCAGGGCTTAAGGGTGAAGGGCGTACAATAATTCTTTGCACCCACAACCTGGAAGAGGCTGACCGCTTATGTGACCGGGTTGCTTTTGTGAATGGACATTTGGTTGCGCTTGATTCTCCCAAAGTGTTGAGAAGAAAAATCTTCGGCAGAAAAGTTGTTTTCCATTTAGTAGAGGCGAAAACTGAGTTTACCCAAGTAGTAGAGCCCTTTGATTTTGTAAGCGAGGTTCAAGTGGTTGAGAATAAAATACTGGCTTCTGTTGAAGATCCGGAAAAAAACAACCCGGAAGTCATTCGCGCTCTAGTGGAAGAGGGAGCAGAGATTCAGTTTGTAGGAGAGCTGCGCCGCCGCCTGGAAGATGTTTACCTGGAGCTGATGAAATCAGCAGAAGGAAGTAACAATGGATAGAATTAGAGCGATTATTGTTAAAGAGTGGCGGGAAGTTTTTAAAAACAAGTTTGTCTTTTTTACGGTGGCTTTTCTTCCTTTGATGATTACTGCGCTGCCGCTGGGAATGATCTACTTTGCAACCGGATCAGAAAGTTTTGCAGGAGTCACTGCGGCGGATCTGCCGCCTCAGTTTTCTGCGATGTGCGGAGAGTTGAGTGGAGGGGATTGTATGATGTATTATATCGTCACCCAGTTTCTTCTTTTGTTTATGATGATCCCGGTCATTATCCCAATGACCATTGCTTCCTACAGTATTGTCGGTGAAAAAACCACCCGGACCCTCGAACCGCTGCTGGTGACGCCAGTTACAACGCTTGAAATCCTGGTTGGAAAAGGGTTGGCAGGAATAATTCCGGCAGTTTCTGCTACCTGGATAGGATATCTGTTGTATGCTGCCGGCGCGCATATCATGGTAGACAATCCTGCTGTGGTTGGTAAATTATTTGATCCGTTGTGGATGACGGCTATTTTTGTTGTAGGTCCGCTCCTGTCGGTTTTTGGAGTGAGTATCGCTGTGATGATTTCATCCCGGGTGAATGACCCCCGGGTTGCGGAGCAAATCTCGGGTATTTTTGTGCTCCCGGTTGTGGGATTGTTTATCGGGCAAACCACGGGATTTATTCTGGTGAACCAGCAGTTCATTCTCTGGATGGCTGGAATTCTCCTGGTTTTGGACAGCGTTTTGTTTTATTTTGCGATCCAAATTTTCCAACGGGAGACTATTTTATCTAGGTGGAAATAATTTTATGAAAAACAATCAACGATTTTTTTACCTGATGACATTGCTGATTCTTCTGCTGCCTGCCAGCGTAAATGCCCAAGAATCTCAACCTGATCTTAATCTCTACTTGATCCGGAACTTTGGTTATGGCGGGATTGGAGAAATCCAGGGAAACTTTACGCTGAAGATTAGAGATCCGCTGGCCGAGCTGGATAAGATTGAGTTTTATCTTGACGAGGAGCTGATTGCGACAATTCTCCAGGAACCCTACGAATACAAATTTCATACCAGTTCTTACCCGGAGGGGGAGCATACTCTTATTGCTGTCGGCACCCTGGTTGACGGCACTCCTTTGAAGTCCAACCGGATTACAAAGGTATTCTTGTCCTCGGGCCAAGCCTGGTCTGAAACAGAGGGCTTGATTGTGCCTGTTCTCTTATTCGCCGCAGGAATTACTATTTTAGGGCTGGTTATACCTGTGTTGTTGAGTAGGAAAAAGGACTTTGTGTTGGGAAAATATGGCCCTGCAGGAGGGACTGTTTGTCCTCGCTGTGACCTGCCTTTCTCGAGGTTTTTCCTTTCGCCAAACCTGCTTGTTGGTAAATTAGTCCGCTGTCCGCACTGCGGCAAAATCAGCATCCAGGCCAGGGCTTCCCAGGACCAATTACAGGAAGCAGAAAAGAAATATAAAAATGAAGAACCCAGCAAGGTTAAAGAAATGGATGACCAGGGATATCAAAAAATGCTGGACGAGTCGCGGTTTGAGGATTGACCGATTACAGCTTTCGAAAATAAAAGGTAAAAAGATGTTCATTAGACTATAATTAACCAGCCAAAATAAAATTAACGAGTAATTGCCCACTATGTTTAATGACCTCACTTCTTCCATCTCTGAACCGGAAGCCCGCAAGAAAACCCAAAAAGTAGCGCAATTAGTGGAAATTAGCGCGATTCTGAATTCCACCCTAAAGCCGGATATTCTGTTGAAGAATATCCTTGATACGGCTGCTGATCTTCTTGAATGCAGCGGTGTATCTATCTTGCTTTATGATGAACGAGAAAAGGAATTGAGGTTTGCGGCAACCACTACCGGGGATATAGAAAAATTGGAACAAATACCAGTCCCGCTGGACAATAGTCTGGCAGGAACGATATTTACCGAGAACCGGCACCTGGTAATAAATAGCACCCGTGATGATCCACGACATTATAACGAAGTTGGCGATGAAGTTGGTCTTCAGATTGATTCTCTGCTGGGGGTGCCGATGAGGATCAAAGACCGGGTAACCGGCGTCATTGAAGCGTTAAATAAAAATGAAGGTGAGTTTTCAGATTTTGATGTTTCTCTGTTGCTGGTTGTTGCGTCACAAGCAGCAATCTCAATTCATAATGCCCGGCTGATTCAAGCCCTGCAGAAAGCCAATATTGAATTGAGCCAGGCTGATAAACTGAAACGGGATCTCATGTCTGTTGCATCTCATGAATTGCGAACACCGCTGGGAAATATTCTAGGTTATGCAACACTACTTCATGAAGATGCTATCGAAGAGAATAAACCTCTTGCAGAATCCATATTAAAGGCATCCTCAAAATTAAGGGCAGTTCTGGACGATATTGCCAATATGAACTTGCTTTATACTGGAAAAGCAGATTTGGATTTCACAGACACCTCTCTTCAACGGGTGATCAATTACGCGCAAGAAGAGGTTAGGATGACGGTAAATAAGGAAGACCATACAGTGGATTATCAGATACCGGAAGTGCCAATTCAACTGTGTATTGATCTGCCGAAAATGAGTGTGGTTTTTGTGAACTTACTGCTCAATGCTATCCAGTTTACACCGGTAGAGGGAGAAATCCGATTAACGATTGATGATAGGGATGATGAAGTCATGGTCTCGATAGTTGATTCCGGGAGGGGAATTTCTCCGGAAAATCTAGAAAAGATCTTTGAGGTCTTTTACCAGGTAGACGATCACATGACAAGGCGTTATGGGGGATTAGGGCTGGGTTTATCAATTGCAAGGGAACTAGTCAATTTGCACGGGGGAAGAATCTGGGCTGAGAGCGAAGGACTTGGTGAGGGATCCACCTTCCGGGTTGTGCTTCCAAAATCAGCTGACTGAGAATCTAGAGAGTTTTCATTCCAAAAGCAGCTTATTCGTCTAATACCAGGGTTTCACACATGTCAAGAAAGCCGTCGAAGGCGGCTAAACGTACCTGGTAATCTTTTCCTGTGAAACCAAGCGCGGTGACAGCTTTTTTCCAGGCAGGATGCAGTTGGGGTTGATCAGGCATTGCCGAAATGGCTTCAGTCCAGGTAGTAAGCAGCGGCCATAAAGCGGCAGCTGGTTTTCCGCTCTGAAGGATTTCCTCAAGGGCCGCTTGATAATAAGTTTTCCGCTGGGCTAGAAGCGGCACAGGAGAGGCTTTTTCCTGGAGGGTTGTCAGTGTTGTGTCCCAGTGATTAATCCAATCCTGGAGAATCCCTTCTGTAATAGACACTCCTCCCAATAAATGAATTAGAGCTACGGCCAATCCCGGAGCTCCTGCATCTGCGGCTATTTCGGGAAACTGAATTCCAAGCCGGCGGGTTGGTAACGGGGGTCCGGTTAAGAGAGCTACAGCGTTCAAGGTTTTGTAAAGGGCATCCATGAAAGCAGGGAGTTCAGTGATAGCTTCCCGGGGAGGGGAAATCTGTCTGTCCAGCCAGAACTGGCGGGCACTCTCGAGTAGTGGCCTGGTTCTGTCCTGGATATTCTCCGGGTATGAGAAGTTACTGCGCACACCGGCTTGCGTATAGTCGAAGAAGTGCCGGGGGTCATAAAGAGGCTGGGCGTCTCGGATGGCAGGACCAAGCCAGGGATCCGCCCGTAAATCTCTTGGTCTTCGATACAATAGCTGATCATGATGCTCTATATCAAAATGGATTTCCGGTGTAATACGTTTGATCTCGTGTTTATTTTCAGGGGGAGAAGAATGGATAAATACCAGGTCAATATCCCCTGCTCCTCCAAGAAGCGGAGAGCCGTATAAAAGAGATCCTTGCAGATATACAGAGAGGATGCCTCGATCTTTTTTGGTTTCTTTATCAACTAGAAGTTGAGCGTGTTTACGGAGAATTTCCGGCGTAAAGCGCATTGAGTTTGTGTCCCTTTTTTCGCTTATGCCTTATTGAAAAATTGAGTTTGATATGGGTGCAGTTTTAATGTTTGGCGAATCCTTTTTTCAACCCAATCCAGGTCCTGTTCCTTGGCAACATAGTTCAGTTGATTGGTGTTAATTCGCAATACCGGAGATCCGGTATGACCCTCATTGTAAAATCCACTATAGGCAATGTTGAGGTTCTCAATGTAACTCTGATCCATATTCCTTTCGTACGGCCGGTCCCTATGAGCAATTCGCTGCATGAGGACATCTGTTTCGGCTTGCAGGTAAACGATCAAATCTGGCAGGGGAAGTTTTTCGGCCAGGGCATTATGTACGCTGATGTAGGTTTCCAGTTCATCGCCAGACAGATTTAAACGGGCAAACAAAAAATCTTTCTCGAAGGTGTAGTCCGCGATCAGGTTGTTGCCAGAGGTCAGCGCAAGCGGCACTTCCTGCTGTTGGTGGTACCGACTTAGCAAAAAGAAGATCTGGGTTTGAAAAGCATAAGTGTCCCTATCAGCGTAAAAATCTGCCAGGAAGGGATTTTCTTCAAATACTTCCAGCAGCAGATCTGCCTGGAAACGGGAAGCTAATAAACGGGAGAGAGTTGTTTTACCGACACCGATCGCGCCTTCAATTGCTATGTACATAAGATGGTTGTTGTTCCTTTTTTCGACCAAAAAGAAGGTCTGGACAATTGAAATAATTACAAGAACAAAACGATATAGCAACGCATACTTGACAAACTATAATCGTTAACGCTACACTGAATAGTATAACGCCTATCAATTATATCTTATAAGGAGGGAATTATGGTGGGCCTGAATCGAGTTCAACTGATCGGAAATTTAGGGCGTGATCCTGAACTCAAAAACATACCCAGTGGAAAAAAAGTCTGTGTTTTCAGTATGGCGGTAAACCGCCGCTGGAAGGACAAAGAAGGAGAATACCAGGAGGTGACCGACTGGTTTAATATTGAAGCCTGGGAAAGACTGGCGGAGATTTGTGGGGAATATCTCAAAAAAGGAAGCAGGGTCTTTTTAGAAGGAAGGCTGCAAATCGATTCCTATGAAGATGAGGGCAATATGCGTTACTTCACTAAGGTGATTGCTTCCCAAATGCAGATGCTTGACCGCAAAGAACCAGAAGCTGGTTGATTATCCCTAACAAGACCTGATCCGGGAGCTGACAAGCGGTCTCTTACAGGATAAGAAATCCTCAGATTTTCTACAGATAAACACCCTGGTGCATTCATCGCCCGGGTGTTTGCTGTTAAAACAAACTAATCTCTCCTTTTCTGTAACTCGGCTTGACTGTTTGAAAATATCAGTTTCAAAGGTAAACGAGTATAATCTTCTTATCCTGAAGGTCCAGTCTATTTCAAGTTGTTATTTGAGAAAGGAAGCTGACCGATGTCCCCTCAGAAAAACAAGATAATCCCCTTACTGGCAACAGCTGTTCTATTATTAACCATGATCAGCATGGCCTGCAATCTCCCTGCCGGATTACAGGAACGGTTTTTTGGTGCAGAAACTACCCCAACAGAAACTCTTGAGCCGACGTTTACGCCGCAACCTCTACCCCCGACGATTGTGGAAACAGATCCGCCTCAAGGCAGCACAATAAATGTCGGAGGACCGATAACCCTCTATTTTAATCAAAATATGGATCAAGACTCAGTTGAGGATGCCTTATCAGGAGACCCTGAGCTGGCAGGGACATTTACCTGGAGCGATCCAGCCACGCTGGTTTATACTCCCGATCAAGTACTCCTCCCAAATGCAATGCTCGTGATCCAGGTGGATACAACAGCTAAAGCCGCCAATGGTTTGACTCTCACAGAAACAGTTCAAGTAAATTTCTTTACCCCTGATACGCTTAAAGCGACACATTTTTTGCCGTCCCCGGGAGCAATGGAGATTGACCCAGCTTCTGCAGTTGTGGTTACTTTTAATCAGCCAGTTGTTTCCCTCGGAGAATCTTTACCGAGTGAACCCGCCTTTACAATCAGCCCCGTTGTAGCAGGGAAAGGGGAATGGATAAACACCAGTACTTACCTGTTCTTGCCGGAAACGGCATTGGCGGGGGGAGTGACCTACACGGCGGAATTGTCCTCTTTACTGACAAGCACAGCCGGCGTGGGGCTGGATCCGGAAATACCCAGATCCTGGACTTTTTCTACCGCATATCCTCAACTGCTGGATTGGAGCCCCTCTGAAGGAGCAAAAAATGTCCCTCTTGATACATCCCTGAAACTAACTTTTAACCAGGCAATGGATACCAATAGTGTCGCAGCAGAATTGAAACTGGTTAGTGGTACCGGAAAAGAGGTGACAGGAGATCTGGTATGGGCTGATGGTTTAACAGAAGCCGTATTTACCCCTGATCAACTTCTGGATAGGGCCACAACATATGCGGCTATCCTTCCAGGAGAAACCAAAGCAGCCGGGAATACTCCGCTGCAGCTGGATACGACCTGGCAATTTGAAACAGTGGGAGAGTTTTCGTTCTTTGGAACTCCTGCAGGACAAAACCAAACATTTTCAATTTACGAGGGAGCGACGCTGTATTTTAACAGTCCGGTCGACCTGGAAAATTTTGAAGAAAACATTAGCTTTAACCCGGAGGTTGGGAACCTCCGGACTTCTGTTGGCGGTAGCGGAAACGTTCTTCATATCTATGGTGATTTTGAACCGCTGACAAACTACAACCTGGTTGTCAAACAATCCCTGGCTGATATCTGGGGCAGCTCTTTAAAAGGTTCGTTGTCTTTGTTTTTCACCACCGAGGCCTTGCCGTCGAACCTGGTTATCACCCAGGGATCCAACATTCTTTTCTTAACCGGAACGGAGAACGCGATCCCGGCAGATGGAGCAAATCTATACCAGTTTTCAGTAAATATTGGCACGATTCCTTTAGAAGAGTATGCTAACTTTTTCGGACCGAATCGTTATTCAACCCTGGATGAGTATTTTCCTGCCGATGTCCAGCACTGGAACCACATCGCAAATATTCCCGGAGATGACAACTACACAGTCAATCTTCCGCTGAACCAGGCCGGGACACCTTTAGCCCCGGGCCTGTACCGTTACCAGATTTATTCTCAGGAGCTTCCCTACAATCCTTCGCCGTACCTGCTGGCTGTCAGTAATGTCCATCTGACCATGAAAACCAGCCCCCAAAATCTTCTGATTTGGGCAGTTGATTTGGAGACCAGGGCTCCGGTACAGGATACGGAAATCCACATATATAACGCAGGTGGAGAGGTTTTGTATAAAGGGGAAACAAACCAACAGGGAATTTTTGAAGTTGAATTCGTCAACCCGGTTGACCTTTATTCCATGGTTTATTATGCTGTGTCGGGAACCCCGGGCGAAGAAAATTTTGGAATCACTGCATCTAACTGGGTTTATGGAACAGAACCGTATAATTTTAGTTTACGTGCCAATTATAGCCCTCCTCAACCCCAGACATATATATATACCGACCGGCCGATTTATCGACCCGGACAAACAGTATATTATCGATTAGTCCACCGAATCGTTGAAGATGGTGATTATAAACTCCCGGTCGAGGATGAGATCATCCTGAAGATTGATCTGCCGCAGGGTGAAGACCAGGAGGTAATCTTACCTCTGTCGGATTACGGAACTGCTCACGGAGAGTATCAACTTTCTTCATTTGCCCAACCCGGATACTACCAACTGGAAACAGAAGATGGCATGGTGTTTTTCCAGGTTGCCGAATACCGCAAACCAGAGATAGATCTGCAGGTTTCGCTTGAAAAGGAAGAAACCGTGTTGGACGATGATTGGCTAGGCACGGTTGATGCCCGGTACTATTTTGATGCCCCGGCTGGAGATTTACCTCTCTCCTGGACGCTGAGGGCTATCCGATCACATTTCTCTCTGCCCGGATATCAAGTTGGGGTTTTGGACAGCAGTTGGTTTGCCTACCCGGACTTTGACTATGCTTCTGCGTGGGGATGGTTAATGGATTCGGGCGAAGCCGAGACAGATTCCCGCGGTGACTGGACAATCAAATCACCGCTCACCGATATTGATGCCCATGATTGGGAAATCACCCTCCCGGCGACCTATACATTGACAGTAACTGCCCAGGATGAAACCGGCTTCCAGATCACCAGCCAGGCTGAAATGCTGGTTCATCCCAGTGATTTTTATATTGGAGTGAAACCTTCGGCCTGGATAACAAAAGCGGAAGAGGAAGTCCAGTTTGATGTCAAAGTTGTTGATTGGGAAAAAGAGCCCAATGGGGTCAGGAACCTTCGGGCTGTATTAAACCGGGTTACCTGGCAGAGCGAAGTAGGAGAGCTGGGACAGATTACTTACCAGCGGGAGACTGAAGTAATCTCGACTGAAAACTTCAGCACTGGCCGGGATGGAGAAGCAGTGCTCAGCTTCAGTCCTCCAGAGCCGGGAACTTACCAACTGGATGTTTATGGAGATGGCGCCCGGACAGAAGTGACTCTTTGGGTTGGAGGACCTGGGACAACGGCCTGGCCAACACTTAACAACCAGAAGGTAAAACTGGTCCCTGATCAAGACACTTACCTGCCAGGAGAGGTCGCTGAAATCTTTATCCCCAATCCATTCCCGGGGGGAGCACAGGCGCTTATCACAGTAGAACGCCATAAAATCATCTCTTACCAAACCCTGAATATAACTTCATCTGGGGAGACTATCCGTATTCCGCTTGGTGATGAAGAATCGCCCAATGTTTATGTTTCTGTAACTCTGCTGGGGCAGGACGGGAACGGCAGGGCCGATTTCCGCCAGGGGTATATTAACCTATTGGTGGGGCCGGTCGCAAAAATGATGCAGGTGGAAGTTATTGGAAAGCCAGAGAGCCTTGGCCCGCGAGAAGAAGTGCAGTTTAAGATCCGGGTCTCTGATCACAATGGAAACCCTTTAGAAGGCGAATTTACACTGGCGGTTGTTGACAAGGCTGTCCTTGCTTTGGCAGATCCAAATTCACCCGAGATTGGCGAGGCTTTTTATGGTATACAGCCGCTGGCGGTCCAGATGGGAATTCCGCTTGGCATGCATGCCGGTCGAAGTATATTTATCCCTGGAGGATTAGGTGGAGGTGGAGGCGCAGAAGCTTACTTTGTAAGAAGCCAATTTGAGGATACAGGATATTGGAGCGCAGATATCCTTACGGATGAGAATGGAGAAGCGGTAGTTATAATTATTCTGCCGGATAACCTGACAACCTGGCAGGCGGAAGCCCGGGGGGTGACCAAAGAAACCGAAGTCGGGCAGGCCGCAGCGGAGGTAGTTACCACAAAAGATTTATTGATTCGCCCTGTGACCCCCAGATTCCTGGTAGCGGGAGATCATCTGGCGTTGGCTGCCGTAATTCATAACAATACGGATGGAGACCTAACAGCCGATGTAACCCTCCAGGGAACCGGGATTCAGTTTGATATTCCGGGTTATTCCACCCAATCGGTAGATATACCTGTTGGGGGAAGGACAAGGGTCGAATGGTGGGGAACAGTGGAAGACATTGACGAGGTTGATCTGACCTTCACTGCGGATGCAGGCGAGTACTCGGATGCAGTGAAACCATACCTGGGAGCTATTCCGGTATCACGCTACACGGCCCCGCAAACCTTCGGGACATCGGGAGTTCTGAAAAAATCCGGACAGCTTTTGGAAATAGTAACTCTTCCAAAGACTTATGACCCCGAGGAAGGATCTCTGGAAATTGAGCTATCTCCTTCCCTGGCCGCCGCTTTATTGACGGCACTGGATGCCATGGAAGAAGACCCGCATGTCTCCACGATTGCAGTCTTATCTCATTTTCTACCCAACGTGATTACTTATCAAACTCTTCAGGAACTTGATCTGGATTATCCAAAGCTGGAAAGCAGGCTGGAATCAAGTATTCCGGAATCTCTGGATACTCTGACGGCTACCCAAAACGAGGATGGAGGATGGGGGTGGTGGCCGGGAAGTGCGAGTGATGGGGAAATCAGCTCATTTATCCTGTTTGGCCTGAGCCAGGCAGAAAAAGCCGGGATTTTTGTAGAGGATTTAATGATACAGCAAGCCCGCGGATATCTGCTGGCAACCTTGCCGGCAATTGATATGCTGGCAGAACCCTGGCAATATAATCAGCTGGCTTTCAGGTATTTTGCTCTCACAGAAGCCGGGATTGATACCCGGGGAGGGATGTTGAAACTTGCTTCACTCAGCAGCCAGCTCAGCCCTTATGCCCAAGCAGTTTTAGCTCTGGCACTTGAAAATCAAATACCGGGTAATGAACAATCCAGGACAATGTTTTCTAATCTGGTGGGAACTGGAATACGAACTTCTACCGGAATTCATTGGGAGAATCCTGAAAGCTGCCGCTGCTGGTTAAACAATACCACTACTACAACAGCCATTGTCACCTATGCTTTAGCCCGGGCAGAAGCTGATTCCGGAACTCTGCCGGAAGCTGTCCGCTACCTGGTTTCCGCCAGTGATCCAGGCGGAGATTGGGGATCTGCTTACGAAACAAACTGGGCGGTCCTGGCCCTGAATGAAGTGATGAAGGCAAATGACGATCTGTCGACCAGTTTTGTATATTCAAGCGCAGTAAATGGAACAGAAATAATCAATGGACAGGCAGAAGGGCCAGCTCAGCTGGAGACAGTAACTGCCTCGATTCCGGTGGGAACCCTGTATGCAGAAGACCCCAACGCACTGATAATTAATCGCGGAGAAGGGGACGGCACCCTGTACTATAAAGCGCACCTGCTAGTTTCCAGACCGGCAGAGGATGTACCCCCGTTTGGAAAAGGAATGAGCATATCCCGTGTTTATGCTGATTTCAGCAATGAAGGCACGCCAATCTTCACCCAGGATGCCGCTGCAGGGACTTTACTGCAGGTTCAGCTTACCCTGGTTTTGGAAAACGATGCTCATTATTTAATGGTGGAGGACAGGATTCCAGCCGGGGCGGAGATCCTTGATACTCGATTAAAAACCACCCAGCAGGACACGGTGGAATATCTGGTATCAGCGCCATTCAGAAATGGGTGGGGTTGGTGGTATTTTAACCCGCCCACTGTTTTTGATGACAGAGTCTCCTGGTCAGTTAATTACTTACCTGCCGGCACCTATCAATTAACTTACAGCATCTCACTTGCCCATCCCGGAGAGTATCAGGTTCTACCGGCCCGAAGTTGGGAGGTATTCTTCCCGGAAACCCAGGCGGTCAGTGCGGGCGAAAAATTTACTATTCATACAGATGATTAAATAGGAAAACGTTTCCTGCAAGGGAAACGTTTTCTAAACCATACTTGCTGTTGGGAATATTAGAATCCGAACTGCAGCCAGTTGGTGCCAAAGATGACCTGGCAGCTGAGGGCGACAAAAATAATCAACAAAATAAAACCGCAGCCGCAGCCGGTACAGGATACTCCCCGGCCAAAACCAAAACGATCCTGAAGCCAATCAAATACCACATCCAGCATTAGTAGTTTAAACAAACCGGTAAGGCAGCCTTGCTGTCTATTCACAGAAATCTCCTTTTTAATCTTCCAATAGTATATACGATAATTATCGAAAAAGGTTGCAGATAGACACTTTTGAATTTTAAAGGGATGACTTGCTTTTCCCTTGACATAGCATACAGGCAGGTATATAATATTTTCGGAATTTTCGGATATTTACTATGGCTAAAAAATTAACCCGCAGGCAGCGCCAATTTCTCAGTCAATTTCTTGACTTGTATCAAGAAAATGATAAACCTATTCATTATGTCGCCTTAGCCAAGCATTTAGATATTGGAAAAGTTACCGCCTACGAAATGCTGCGACTTCTAGAAAAACGCGGATTAGTAAAATCAGAATTCCATCTCCCGTCTGGAGATCGAGGACCAGGGCGCTCGATAGTACTTTTCCGACCTACCCAAAATGCTGTCCAATTGATCAACCAGTTATCTGGGGGAACAGCTGATTCAGAGGCCTGGGAATTGGCAAAAGTGCGCATCTTGCTCCAATTGCATGAAGGAAAAGCTGAGGGATATGAATCCTTGCTGAACGATTTATTGGCCCGAACCACCGAACGCCGTTCCCCCCTGATTTTTATGACCGAGATGATTACTGCCACCATTCTTTCAGTAGCAGATATTCAAAAAGGGGCTGAAGATAAAGGTTTGATAGAGCGCTTGCGGAAGATTGGTCTTCCTGGAGAGATCGGGCTAAGTGCGCTGGAAGGTATTAGTTCGGCGCTCTCCATGGTTGAAAATGTGAACCTGAGCCTTTCTACATTTTTACTAGAACATAGCGGCAAGTATAAGGAAATGCTTACCCAGCTTAGTGAGGAAAAACGGAATCAGTTGAGCGCTTTTGCCCGCGAGGTTACCAAAATAGTGCGGGGCTAATTTTTTTGGGTAATTCTTTCGTTTTATTCTAATTATTCGGAAAATAATACAACTATATGAATAAATTATTGCTTGCCCCCCTTTTAGTGAATAAGTTACAAAGTTTCATCGGTTTATGTTTTCTAAAACTGACTGGTTGGGAAGCGGTTGGAAATGTGCCAGATACGCCAAAATTTGTAATGCTTCTAGCGCCACATACCTCCAATTGGGATTTGTTTTATATTTTGGTGATTTTGTATTCGTTTGGTATCAAATTCTCCTGGTTTGGGAAAAAAGAAATTTTTCGTTGGCCTGTGGGAGGCTTTTTTAAATGGTTAGGTGGAATTCCCATCAATCGCGGTTTACGGAAGAATATAGTTCAGCAAACCGTAGAAATAATCCAAGCTCGTGAGCAAATTATTGTTGGCATCTCTCCTGAAGGAACACGCAGTAATACAAAATATTGGAAGACAGGATTTTACTATATTGCAAACCAAGCTCAAGTCCCGATTGTTTTTGCTTTTTTAGATTATGGAAGAAAAATAGGTGGTCTTGGCCCCTCGTTGACTCCCACAGGCGATTTTGAAGAAGATATGAAAACAATCCGCCACTTCTACAGTGGGATCACTGCCAGGCATCCCCAAAATTTTGGAAATATAACCATTAAACCTCGCTTGCCCAGTGAAGAGCTAGGGTAATAAAAGATTTTATTTATTAGGAACTTTTTTACAAGGAGATCCACTATGTCCAAAATCGCAATTGTGACCGACAGCACCGCTTATCTACCCAAGGCTTTCGTTGATCAGCATAATATCCAGGTAGTTCCCTTAAAAATTCATTGGGACGACACCAACTTTGAAGATGGCATCGACATAAATCCCACAGAATTCTACGATCGATTGGCAACATCTTCAACTGTCCCTACAACTTCTCAACCACCCATTGATGAATTCCTGCAAATTTACGAAGAACTTGCTGCCGATCATGATGGAATCATCGTTCCCTTAATTTCCTCTGGCATCAGCGGTACTGTTTCCTCAGCTAAAACTGCTGCAGATAAGTTTTCAAAGGTGCCTGTAGAGGTCATTGATACGTTTTCAACTTCTGTAGGATTAGCGTTGGTCGTAAAAGCAGTAGCTCAGGCAATTGGTGACGGGAAAAACACAAATGAAGTCAAACAATATGCTGAAACTGTTGTCGATCGGTTGAGTTTGTTTTTTGCCGTCGACACACTGGAGTTCCTTCATAAAGGCGGAAGGATAGGTGGCGCATCCAGGTACTTTGGGGCAGCTCTTAGTATCAAGCCAATTCTCTATCTGAACGATCAAGGCAAAATAGATTCCTTGGAGAAAGTCCGGACGAAAAAGAAGGCTGTAGAAAAATTGATTGAACTAGCAGTAGAGAAAGCCGCTGGAAATCCGGTCCATGTCGGCATTATGCACGCCAATGACTTAGAAGAAGCCAAGTATATCCAAAAGCAGCTTATATCTCAGCTTGAGTGCAGGGAATCCGAACTTTATGAAATTAGCCCAGTTATCGGAACCCATGTTGGCCCGGGCACTTTGGGTATTGGAGTCTACCCTGAAGCACAAAAATCCTGACACGTTGTATAGAAGGGGAAGGTTTGATACTGGGTTGATGCAGGGCATTAATGACTCATTAGACAAAACCCTCTCCTGGACTTGAAGGGCGAGTTTGTTTTCCTCAATCTATGATGACTTCGCAGTTGGGGAATTAGGAGTATTGACCATGCAAACAAAAAAACTTTATTGGGTTGGAATATTTGCTATTTCGTTTGCTTTTGTGGAAGCAACCGTGGTTGTTTACCTGCGTCAGATGTACGATATCCAACATTTACTGCACGATATCCCAGCCTTTGATTCAATGA
>JAIORG010000178.1 GCA_021108255.1 Anaerolineales bacterium
GTAAACGGCGGCCGTAACTATAACGGTCCTAAGGTAGCGAAATTCCTTGTCGGGTAAGTTCCGACCCGCACGAATGGCGTAACGAGTGGGGCACTGTCTCAACGAGGGACCCGGCGAAATTGAAGTACGTGTAAAGATGCGCGTTACCCGCAGCAGGACAAAAAGACCCCGTGGAGCTTTACTGTAAGCTGCCATTGTGTTTGGACATAGTTTGTGCAGGATAGGTGGGAGGCTTTGAAGCCGGAGCGCTAGCTTCGGTGGAGCCGCCACTGGAATACCACCCTTTCTATGTTTAGGCCCTAACTCTGATCCGTTATCCGGATCGAGGACAGTGTCAGCCGGGCAGTTTGACTGGGGCGGTCGCCTCCGAAAGAGTAACGGAGGCGCCCAAAGGTTCCCTCAGGTTGAATGGAAACCAACCGTAGAGTGTAAAAGCATAAGGGAGCTTGACTGCAAGACATACACGTCGAGCAGGGACGAAAGTCGGGTTTAGTGATCCCATGATACCGTGTGGAAGGGTCATGGCTTACCGGATAAAAGCTACCCCGGGGATAACAGGCTAGTCTGGTCCAAGAGTTCATATCGACGACCAGGCTCGGCACCTCGATGTCGGCTCATCGCATCCTGGGGCTGTATAAGGTCCCAAGGGTTGGGCTGTTCGCCCATTAAAGCGGTACGCGAGCTGGGTTCAGACCGTCGTGAGACAGGTCGGTCTCTATCCGCTGTGGGCGTAAGGAATTTGAGAGGAGCTGCTCCTAGTACGAGAGGACCGGAGTGGACAGACCTCTGGTGTGCCAGTTGTTCCGCCAGGAGCATAGCTGGGTAGCTACGTCTGGCAAAGATAACCGCTGAAAGCATCTAAGCGGGAAACTTGCCTCAAGATTAGATTCCTCATCCCGTTAAGGGAGTAAGACCGCAAGAAGACTACTTGCTTGATAGGCGGCATGTGTAAGCACAGCAATGTGTTCAGCTAAGCCGTACTAATGGTCGAGGGCTTATACAATGGTGCGGAGAACTCGATATTTATTCAATGAAATTCTATTCAATTTGCGTAAGACTTTAACATGTGAATTATGTTCTTGGTGATTGTAGCGGCAAGGGTACACCTGGTCCCATCCCGAACCCAGCAGTTAAGCTTGCCAGCGCCGATGGTACTTGAGGGGAGGCCCTCTGGGAGAGTTGGTCATTGCCAAGGACATTTTCTTTTAAATTCAAAAAGCTCCCGAGCCATAAAGGCTTCGGGAGCTTTTTTGTTCTAAACCATACCACAATCGCGGAATGATTAACCCCTGCTGCTATGGGTTCTCCTGGCGGACTTCCAGGATTAGAGATAAGGGATCAAACGCAGAGCGCATCAGAATAACTGATATTGAACCTTTAGTTAGTGTGATACTGATAATTTCTTCATTTTGAAGCATTTTATTTTGTTCAATAAAACCCGCGGCTTCCAGGGTTTGCAAATATTCTGGAAACACTTCTTCATCTTCTAGATTGAGAGTAATGAGAAAATCGCCATCACTGAGAGGAAGAATGGAATCTGTCTCCCCGCGCTCGGGTACTGGAACCACCCCATTCAACTCTTCTGGCCATTTGAGAGGTTCAGTTTTAATTATCACTTGAATAGTAAAAAATGTAGGCGAGAATCCGATCGAAGGAATCACAATAGTTTCGTCATTCTCGAAGACAGTAGTTTCAATAACTATATTATGAATTTGTGTTCCGTTCTTTTCCTCAAAACCGCTGGATAACAGCAGCTGTATATATTCCTGTTCTACATTGTCTCCTTCTTTTTTACAGGTGATGTGATACTTTTCGAAATCGCCGGTATTCATTGGATTAATAGTTTGCAGCACGCAGAGAGCTGGTTGAGGAACGGACTCTGGAAGATCAGGCGGCCATTGCAGCGCAGTTGCCGCGCTTGCTTCTTCCTGGAATCCAGATGTATAAACATCGAGTACGGGATCAGCACTATAGGCAATGTTCAGATGATATTCCCCCTTCGTTATCTTCACAGCATCATACTCTCCCTTCGTCCGGGAATCCTTCTTGAACATAGACTATGTATTCTAAGTCAAATCCTTCACGCTCAAGCAAGTTAAGGTATTCAATAACTTGATTCATAGATACGGAGCGATAAAAGAGCCTGATATGCGAGCCACCCTCCATAACTGTATCGATTTCGCCTTCCAATACAGGAATATCCCCAGGGATGTAATCGGGCCATTGGGCGTCTTCACCGAAACCAAAACCACCCGAGCTGGAGCTAAAACCTGCTGTTGGGCTGATTGGATTCTCGATAGCGGTTGTTGTGAAAGGCTTCTCACTATCACGGAAAATACCACAGCCTGTCAATACAGTGCTGATTAATATGATCGGCAGAAATAAGAAAGTTTTTTTTGTCATGAGTTTATCTCCACTTCAGTTAAATTTAATACTAGATGCACTCAAGTCTTTCAGTCAATTGAATTCATTATCAGGTAAATGTTTTTATTTGGGAGTGCTTGTTATTATACTGGTTAACCCTGATTTGTCTGAAAACCAGATTCAGGATTCTTTGTAAATGGTTGTAATAAAAGCTCCTTCGATAGGCTTGATTTTACATATAAGTGACAGCTATTTTACATGGCGTTTACAACTAGCAGGGAAAGCGAAGTTAAAATGGTATTTGTTTTAGTACTTTCTTGAATGATGTTCAATAAATTACCTAAAAAGGAAAGAGGTCTATTGATGAAGAACAAAAAGTATCTGGTTTTAGCAGCATTTACCCTGGTTATCATGCTGGGAGCCTGTGAATTAAAGACAGGTCCATACCCTGAAACAGAACCAACATCAAGTGAGGCAACAGGGGTACCTGGAGTTCAGAGGGATGAAACTGCTGTACCCGCGGCAGGAGAAGACCTCGAATACGAAGAGATCATCGCCGGGGACGAAGGTATGTACGGCGAACATGGTTTTACCGAGCAGCCAGGAGATTACTGGATACCGATCATTCTCCCTGATATCAGCGAAGCTGAGCAAAAAGAAAAATACTGCACCATGACCGCTCAAGAAAGTGAGGACTACTTTATAGAAAGAATTGAAGAAGCAGTTGAGCTATCGGATGAACTTGAAGCGTACATCCTGGATTGGTACTATAACGACGCCGAGGCGCTCATCCCGGAAGGATTGCTGCCTCAATCTATCGATAATGAAAAAACCCACAGCTGGACATTGCTGCGGCCAGAAGAGGTGGATCCTCAAGATCAGTGGTTTTATTTTCCTGCCCGCCAGGAACCAGCCTTAGATGGATTCAGCACCCTGTATCAACTCAACGCTGCCACTCATGTCACCTACTTGAGAATAATCTTTATTGCCCCGTTTGGTTCCCAACTCCTGGTTGAGGGCGATTTTCCCCATGCACGTTTTATGGACTATCAAATCACCGAACCCTTCACTCCTCAGTTTCCCGTGGCTGCCAACACAGGTGTGATGGAAATTCCTATCGTCGATGTCGATATCGAGCCGGATGCCGGGCATGTCAATCCTTTTCGTTTGGGAGAGGATAGAAATGCCCAGGATCGCCATTACCACCTGGCATTCGACCTGGCTTACGGCAACCCGGTGGAGCTGAATCCTGTTTTGCAGGATAAACATTTCCGGGCGCCGGGAAACACCCGCGTGGGAGGACCTTTCAGTTCAACAGGCTCTCGGGGAGACGGCTCAATCGTCCCATCTTTTCTTTGGCTTCGTTACTACGCCCCCGACAAAGACGCGGATGGGCAGATGGATCCCCTGGCCGGAGTGCCGCTGCCAAAGGTGCTCCTGCAGTTGAAGAGCGGCGAGACCTTCTGGATCCAGCCTGATGCCACCCTGGCGATTGAGAGGCAATTGACGACTGCGCCTGGAGTGGAAACATCTCCGCATGATCCGCCGGAATTTCTGGATTCTTCAACAGGCTGGTATAAAATGTTCGGACACTGGCTCATGTTTGCGGAGGGGAGAGGAATTATATCGACTTATCTGCACCCTAACCTGGAGGATATGGTTAAGAAGAATATCAATAACACATACCGCTGTTTCTTTAACCAGGGAGTCGATGCTCCGCCGCCCGGGAATTTCACTCTCAGCGCTACGGACATGCCATACAATAATTATCTCAGCCGCCCCCACTGGTTGGGCGAGAATATGGTCTACGCCATGACCGGAAGACTTCCAACGACACCCAAGACGCGGGATGGCGAGCTGACTATGGAAAGCGCTCAAGCCCGGTACTGGTCTATCTGTCACACAGGCGACGGACCCGAAAATCCCGATCCGGGTGCAGCGGCTTATCATAAACTCGGTTACGGCTGTTTGATGGATGACGAGATCACAGTGGATGAGGAGAATGATTACATCATCGTCTACTCTCGACCTGAGGACAGGCCCTCAAACGCCCGGCCCGAATGCGGCGTCACCTGGCAGGATTTCGGTCCCGATTCAACCCAGGGATTCATCTTGAGGTGGATGAATGTTTATCCAGACCATTACATGGAAGAGTATGCCCCCACGGATGACAATATCCCCTGGGCAACCGGCGATTGGGCTCAGGAAGCATACGATAAATCACTGGTCGGCGAAAACACTCCAGGATCAATGGGCCCATACCATCCCATCCTCCATTACCTCACTCCGGTGGAATTCGAGGCGCTGGGCTGTCCGATCGCACCAGATGATGTCCCTGAATGGTAATAGAAGAAATTCTTGTGCAATGAAGGGCCCGTGAGAACTCTCGGGACGGGGCAGCAAAATCTCGCTGCCCCGTTTCTATTAATTTCCTGCCCACCTTCTGCCGTGATCGGCAAATTCCTGTAGTACCCATCACTGACAGACCCATGACAGCCAGTGAGTTGTGGGGGATTTTCTGCGTTGTAATACTATTGACATTTCTCCCAAAACGTCTAAAATAGAATTAGAATTCTTATTCTGTTATAGGGAGATCTATGCACACTGAATCCTATCTTGTTCAGGAACCTCAACAGGTACGCAGCCAAAAAACAATGAATCAAATTCTGGATGCCGCCGCGCAAATTCTTGAAACAAAGATATTCGAAGAATTGACCATTGCGGAAGTCGTCCGGAAGGCTGGAACCTCGGTAGGCGCATTTTATGGACGCTTTAAGGACAAAGATGCCCTTTTACAAGCGCTTGACGAACGCTTTTTCCAGGTATTCGAGCAGGAAATAAAGGATTTATTGGCTCCATCAAATTGGGCTGGCAAATCAATTTCCCATGTCATAGAAGATGCGACCAGATTAATGGTCGAGACATACAGCACAGAAAGAGGAGTGTTGCGTTCCTTAAACTTAAAGGCGCGCCTTCATGGTGATTCCCGCTTTAAAAAACGGGAGCAACGTGCCTGGGAAGAGTTATTCCCCCAACTGCAAGAAACCCTGCTAGCTCATCAGGAGGAGATCACACATCCCAATCCAAATTTGGCAAGCCGCCTGGGATTCCAGCAGATGTTCTTCACTATGCGTGAGATTCTTCTCTGGGAGCCGCTGCGAGGAGGCCCCCATTATGAGACAGAAGAACTGATCGCAGAATTGACCCGCGCTTATCTGGCTTATTTAGGTGTTCCGGAGGCGCAGCAATAACAAATGGCCAACATATCTTCCATGACGGAACTGTCGGAATGGGGAGTGCCAAAACGCTGGATAAAATCACTGCTATCATTGGTTTGGTTTACTGGCAACCCGTTACAGAATTGATTTCTAATCCTTGACTAAAAGGAGATAAACCATGACCTCTTCAAAGGAACGATTACAACGCCTGGCATTATTCGCTGCTGTTTATTTTGTAGAAGGCGCAGTCCTGACTTATTTCTCAGCCTTTAACATACTTTACCTGCGCTCGTTCGATCTATCCTTCTCGTTGATCGGAGTGGTCGGCGGTATATTACTCATCCCCTTTGTGCTTAAGATTTTCATTGGCTTGCTTAGTGACCGGGTCAACCTTTTTAAGCAGGGGCATCGCAAACCCTATATCGTGATTGGTCTCGTGCTGCAGACCGCGGCTTTTGCTCTGCTGCCCGCATTCAACCCAAACAGCCAGTTCAACATCTATCTCACCCTGATGATGGTGGCCGCGCTGGGAATGTCCACCTACGACACTACAACGGATGGACTTTCAATTGACACTACTCCCGAAGAAGATCGAGGATTGGTACAGGGCATTATGGTTGGTGGACGGGCACTCAGCGCGGTTGTGACCGCGGTCCTGATGGGATTCTTCTCAAATAGAGGTCAATGGTCGCTGATTTTCTATATGATCGCCGCTCTAGGGTTGCTGACACTCATCCTGGCTTTCCTCGTCCAGGAGAAAAAAGAGCGTACACCCGAAATGCAATTTACCAAAGCTGCATTAAGTTCCTTTAAAGATAAATCCTTTCTGCTCTTCCTGGCGCTCGGCTTGATCTACCCGCTGGCTCTTTACAGCGCCCAGGGCATGGTTGGCGCTTTCCTGAATGAAGGTCTGGGGGTCTCGCTGAAAACGGTCGGCCTGTACACCTCAGTTTTTGGCATCGGGACGATTTTCGGCGGTGTCATCGGCGGCCCCCTGATGAAAAAGATCGGAGAACGAGCCAGTGTCCTGGCCGCCTTGTTGATCACTTCGGCAGTGACCTTTGCTCTCGCAATCACCCCCTCCGCAGGGTTGATGTGGGCTGTCGTCTTCCTCTTCGGTTTTGCCTTTGGCTATTATGAAACTGTTTACTTCGCTATGGGTATGGATTTCTCCGACCCGCGCATTGCTGCTTTCATGTTCGCTTTTATCATGGCAGTCGGAAATATTGGCATCGGTGTTGGACAGCCGCTTGCGGGAGGGTTGGTTGACACTTTTGGCTTCCAGATGATGTTTGCCATCTTCGCCACCGTACACTTGCTGGCGTTGCCGGTCGTGTTTGCCCTCTTCCGGCTCAGGAAACAGACCCCGAAAAAGGTCCCATTGGAGGTTTAAATGCAGATAACAGCCATTGAAGTCGAACCGCTTGACCTGAAACTGCAAACAGCCCTAACCGTAGCCTATGGCAGTTATCCGGAATTGAACTATGCCCTGCTGAAAATTATCACCGATGACGGACTTCTGGGTTTAGGGGAGGCTTCTCCTGACCCGGAAGTCACCGGCGAAACTCAGGCCGCTGTCATCGCTGCCCTCCAGCAGGCCGCCACGTTCCTGGTCGGTAGCAACCCCTTCGATGTCGAGCATATAATCAATCAATGCCTTGATCATATCCCTGCCTTTCCCGCAGCCATTGCTGCCATTGACATGGCTCTCTACGATTTGGTTGGGCAGTTGCTGGAAGTGCCTGTATACCAACTACTCGGCGGAAAGTCCCACTCCGGCATTGGCCTCTATCCGGTCATTCCGATGGATGACCCGCAAACGATGGCGGCCTTGAGCCGGAAATTTGTAGACCTGGGGATAGATACGCTCAAGATCAAGCTTGGTTCAGACCCAGACGCCGACCTACTGCGGCTTAAGAACATTCAGGACGCTGTGGGCAACTCCGTTAACCTCCGCCTCGATATTAACCAGGGCTGGAAAGATTCCCGCACAGCTATTGAAATTATCAAGCAGTTGAGCAATTTCAATATCGAATGGATCGAGCAGCCAGTCGGCGATAGCGACCTCGACGAACTGGCCGCAGTCACCTCCGCCGTGGATATCCCAATAATGGCTGATGAAAGTTGTCATGGCCCTGAAGATGTATTGGCAATTGCTTGCTGTGAAGCTGCTGACCTGATCAACATCAAACTGATGAAGTGTGGCGGACTATATCAAGCTACAAAAACCCTCGCCGTGGCAGAGGCCGCCGGGCTTCCTTGCATCCTTGGATCAATGGGGGAGAGTTCTATAGGCAGCGCTGCCGGGCTCCACTTTATGACTGCCAAACCCGGCATTATTGCCTGCGAATTGATCGGTCCCTTATTCATCGATAATGACCCCGCTACCGGCTATCAGGTAGACATGGCGACTTTCCAGGCCATCCCTTCAAAACAACCAGGACTGGGAGTGCAACTCATATGATCAATTGGAATACTATTACTGATGAAGCCGCCCAAATTCTAAGCGACTACCTGAAAATTCAATCGCTTAACCCACCAGGCGATGAACGCGAAACAGCGGAATTCTTGAGCAATCTACTGAGTGAACGCGGACTGAAGGTGAAAACCTACACCTCGGCACCGAACCGGATAAATTTACTGGCGCGCCTGCCTGGCGATGGCAGCAAAAAGCCCATTCTCTTGTATAACCACATGGATGTCGTTGAAGCCAATCCGGAATTCTGGTCTTGCGATCCCTTTGGCGGCGAGATAAGAGATGGTTATGTCTGGGGGCGCGGTGCCATTGATATGAAGGGCATGGGTATTATGCAATTGTTGGCTTTGGAACTCCTGCAGCGCTATCACCCGGAGCGGACGCGTGACATCATCTTTTTTGCCGCTGCAGACGAGGAAAAAGGTGGTGCGCACGGCACGCAGTGGATGATCGAAAATCACTGGTCTGAAATCGAAGCTGAGTATATTTGGGACGAGGGCGGATTCGGTTTGCAAGATTTCTTTGGCCCTACTCCGGTTTTCACTGTGGCTGTTACAGAAAAGAAAGATTTGTGGCTTAAACTGATTGCCCACGGAGATCCAGGACACAGCGGGATGCCGCACGACAGCAATGCTGCCAACATCCTGCTGAAAGCCCTTAACCAGGTGCTGAAGCTCAACGCTAAATATGAAGTCCACCCGGTTACAAAGATGATGTTCGCGGAAATTGGCAATATTATGACCTTCCCTAAATCCTTCCTGCTCAAAAACCTTCAGAATTCGATTATCTTCCGGTTAATCCAACCTGTTCTAACTTCTGATCCGACCATTGCCGCAACGATGAAAGACACGCTCAGCATCACCGTCCTGCGAGCGGGCAGTAAGGAAAATGTTATTCCTGACCGGGCTGAAGCCACCCTGGATATCCGCCTGTTACCAGACCGTGACCCAGCCGTCTTTTTGAAAAAATTGAAAAAGCTGATTGATGATGAACGGGTAGAGATTGATATAGTGCAATATCCCGAAGAAGCTACCATCTCTGACATGAACTCAGAATTTTACCAAACCCTTGGGGGCGTACTGAAAGAACTCGTACCCGAAAGCATCACCGCTCCCATGCTGACGCCTGGCACAACCGACTCCTGTTTCTTCCGCCGCAAGGGAGTCAATTGCTACGGCTTATTTCCTGCCATAATAGACCCCGGTGAGCTGGCCGGTTTTCACGGTATTGACGAGCGCATCTCCGTCGAGAATTTGCGCCTGGGAATACAAATCACTTATGAAGTTTTGCGAAGGATGTGTACACAGCAGTAGAAGGATAGGTGTCTAAACCAAAATCAGGGAATACCCGGCCCATAGATATGCCAATGCATATGTGGGGTAACACCTTCGGAAGCTGCATTCACTCTGACATAGAAGCCGTGCTCATCAAGAGCAAGGATGCGGGCAACTTCTTGTATCGCCACGACCATGGAAGAAAGCAGTGATCCATCTGCAGCCTGAGGATCAAGAATAGAAGGGATATGTTTTTTAGGAATTACTACAACATGGATCTCGGATTGAGGTCTGGGATGATGAAAAGCCAGAACCTGTTTGTTTTCCCATACCTTGGTAATCTCTATTTTGCCTGAAAGCACATCTTCACAATACCAATCACGTCTAGCCATGAAGAATCCTTATTGGGATAAATGAATAAATTTGGATGAATCACGGTTTTAAGCAGCAAAGCTCCAAGTTCCACCAGATGCCCTTTTTTTGTTTACCCGCAGGTGACATAACAGATTGAAGCAGTGCCAAAGATTTTTGGGCCAGCCTGGTCGGTCAGGTGGAAACAGGCAAATTAATGGTGAATTTTGTCCCGCGCCCCATTTCACTTTCCACCTCAATCGTTCCTCCATGAGCTTCGATGATGGATCTGGCAATGGATAAACCCAGTCCGGATTCACCCTCGTTTTGCCGCCGGGACTGGTCAGCGCGGTAGAAACGGTCAAAGATACGTGAAAGATCTTCGGCGGTGATTCCTATCCCGGTGTCCTGTACGGAAAGCAGTACCGAATCGACACCGCGCTTGGCTTCCAATATGATCTGTCCCCCTTTGGGTGTATAGCGCAGCGCATTGCTGACTAAATTTCCCAGTACCTGGACCAGGCGTTCCTCGTCCACAGAGACTAATGGCAGATCTGGTTCGATCCGGGCAGTTAATGAGACTTCGATTTTCTCGGCGATCAGCTGATAAATATCGGTAACGCGTAACAAGAGAGTTTGGGGGGATATTTCGTGTTTATCAAGTGTTAATGACCCGGCATCAGCGAGAGAGAGAGTGCGCAGGTCATCAACCAATCGTTTGAGGTGACCCACTTCAGCTTGCATCATTTCAAGTCGGTCAGGTGTGGGTTTAAGCACGCCATCACGCATGGATTCGAGATACCCGCCGATTACGGTAAGTGGAGTGCGCAGGTCGTGGGCAATGTCAGCGGTCATCTGCCGGCGTGATTGGGTAGCGCGAGCCAGGTCGGTGGACATTTGGTTAAAGGCTGCTGTAAGCTCACCAAGTTCGTCTTGTGAGCGCACGGCAACTTGCTGTTCCAGGTCACCGCGAGCCACAGCGCGTGTGGCTGCAGTCAACTCGCGCAGCGGGCGGGTGAGTGAACGAGCTAACAGTACACCCAATATCAGCGCGATCCCTGTCGCACTCAACGCGGCCAGCAGCAAGGCTTGATTTGTGCGTTTCAGATAGCGCTGCTCAACCGAGTTGAGTTCGGGCACTTGACCGGTTATCAGAGCTGTCCCGACGATTTGCCCCTCAATTTCAATGGGAGTTCCTTCCGACAGCACATCAGCAGGAACACGATCGTGGGGGCGATAGGGACCGGAGGGGAGGAGTACAATTCCGGTTTGATCCACCAGGGCATAGGAAATTGGGACTTGTTTTTGATTGTCAGGGCCCTGTGATTGCGTCTGCAGCGGCGGACGCGGGGGATATTTCTTCAAAATACCCAACCAGGAACCATGTTCCTGGTAATAGGAACTCACCATAGCAATGAACTCATCCTGAATACGGTCTACCACAAAGGTCTGGAATTCATTGGTTGTCACCCGCCAGGCGAAGAACGCTCCCAGTGCTGCTACTGTCAGGCTGATAACCAGGAAGGCCAGGATTAGTTTGATAGTCAGTGATTTCATATATTTTGCCGTTTGCTGCCAATCTTGGATGCTATATCTCGGGGCGGAAGCGGTAGCCCACGCCGAAGACTGTCTCGATGTAGCATGGTTCTGATGGGTTTGGTTCGATCTTCGTTCGCAGGTTGCGGATGTGGACGTTGATCGTACGTTCCAGACCCTCGAAGGTTGTGCCTTGCAATTTGATCAACAGGTCGCCACGCGAAAACACCTTTCCCGGGGCAGACATCAGGATGGCCAACAGATCAAATTCGGAGGGTGTGAGGCTGACAGGGTTCCCGCTCACACGGACGAGATGAGTATCCCGCTCAAGCGTTATATCACTCACTTTCAGGATATCCGGCGAGAGTGAATCTGACTCGGTACGGCGAAGTACTGCCCGGATACGAGCCAGCAGTTCGCGCATCCCAAATGGCTTGGTAACGTAGTCATCCGCTCCCAATTCCAGGCCCAGGACTTTGTCAGTTTCTTCCAGTTTGGCAGTCAGAAGAATGATGGGTGTATCCTTCTCCTTGCGGAAGATACGCACGAACTCGAAACCATCCATCTCGGGCATCATGATATCGAGCAGGATTAAATCAGGTTTTTCATTGCGGGCGATATGGAGCGCATTTTGCCCGTTATCGGCGGTTACAACCCGATACCCCTGCTCAACAAGATATTCTTGCACCAGTTTGCGTACGCTGGCTTTATCGTCTACCATCAGTATTGTTCTTGTCATACTAACATTTTACTCAATATTCCTGTTTTCAACAGCTGACTGCTGTTGCTCATTACCCCATTGTAGATGAGCTGGTTACCGTTGACCCGGCCTTGGTTTGAACAATTTCACGGTTTAAACGCAAGCGGAAGGCGAGTAAATCGCGGAAGGCCTTGAAGATTACTTTAAGATCCGCGCCAGTTGATTCGCCAGCGGTGCGAGGTAAATGAGTGACTGGTACTTCGGTTATGCGGTAACCTCGAGCCTTGGCTGCAGCGAGGAGTTCTGTGTCTACCATTGCGCCGTTTGATTCAAGGTTGACGTGGGTTAGAACTTCAGCGCGGATGAGTTTGAAACCGCAGTCGATATCACGGCAAAGGCGGCCAAACAGCAGCCGGATAAGCGTGTTCCAGCCGAAAGCATTAACCTTGCGGAGGAATGGATCCTGCCGGTTAGCGCGGTAACCGCAGATGATATCAGCCTCCGAAGCGCGGTCAATCAGGCGCCGGATTTCGGCAAAATCAAACTGCCCATCACCAGGGATGAAGGCGATCCATTCTTTCGCCGCTGCGGCAAACCCGGCTTTGAGAGCCCCGCCATAACCGCGGTTAGGGTAGTGTTCTACGAGCCGGAAGTTGGGGATGTAGGATCCCAACTCTCGGGCGAGAATTCCAGTTTGATCCTGGCTGCCGTCATTGACCAGGATAATCTCGTAGTCCATGTTCAACTTCAACGCTGTCGCTGAAACAGACTGCAATACACCAGCAATGTTGGCAGCTTCGTTGTAAGCCGGGATGACAATTGAAAGACTGTTCATATTTACACCTTCCCTGTTCTTGAATTTAAGACTGGAAAACCAGCAGCTTGTTGAGGGCGAAATTCCAAACGAACGAGGAGATGGTAGCCAGACCAATGCCAATGATTTCTGGAAGATACAGAACATTGATGCTTAGCGCCATCACACCTGCGTTAATACCCAGGGCCACGATATGGGTTAGAGTGAAAAGGAATGCAGCCCTCCAGGTACTGGTTTGCGATTTGAAGGTCCAATTGCGGTTCCAGAAGAAACTGTTGATCATGCCCACTACGTAGGCAATGCTTTTTGCCAGCACCGGCAGCGCCATCAACCCCAGGCCGCGGGTCAGGATGAAGTATGTGCCGGCATCGATAAGAGTATTGAGCACGCCCACGGTCATAAACTTTGCGATCTGGACAACAGTTTTGGTCAAGTATGGCCGGCTTGCCGCTCTTTTGATGGCTGAACTAATTTGCGCAGTCATAAAGCACCTCGTTTTGGGGAGGAGATGGAAGCCCAACGTTCTGTGGATACTGCTGTCGGGGTGGCCGTAGGTTCAATCCCGGGACTTGGGCCGGTGTGCAGGTTTTCTGCACCCAGATAGCAATATCACGGTGGGAGCGGGATATCTGACTGCTGAATAAAACAAAACGCAGTTCTCCATCAGATACCATCTGGGCAACGCCGGCGGCATCGATGACTTGATCGCTGCCAGTAAAACCGCCAAAGGTCAGTACGGGGCGTCCGGTCTCCAGGATGTAGGGTGCTGCGCCGCGAGCGGTATGTGTGGCGAGCAGGTAGCTATCCGGGTCGGTGTTCGCCAGTAGATATTTCGTGACAATCCTTTCGTTTTTGCTCATTGTGTCGTTGTTGGGCGTCATGAATGACGTGGACGTCTTGTCAGCAGTGTTGGCTGTTGGCAGGGCGACATTTGGATTCTCTGTGGTCGCAGCTTGAACAGACCAGGTGAATGGTGCAACCATCACTGCGACCAGCACCAGTGACAAGTTTGTCAGATGCAGCCGATCTGTAGATATTGGAGCTGCCAACCCCAACCCAATCAGCGAGGTGAAAATGGCGAACGGCGGCAGCCAACTCGCGGATTCATAACTGCTCAAGGTCGCGATTTGGAAGCCAATTGTTGCCAGGGTGAAGATGGCAAGAATGCTCCATGCCAGCCAGTGATCCCGTTTCCAGAGCTGTACAATCGACCAGAAAGCCATTCCGACCAGTGCCGCCAGTGGAGGTCCAAGCATGATCAGGTAATAACGATGGAACAAGCCGGTGGTGAAGGAGAAATAGATCATCTCTGGCAGCAGCCAGCCCGCCCAGAGCAGCAGCGCCAGGTGGTGTTTCTTCAGCGGCCAAGACCAGCCCAGCACAAATGTGGTCAGAGCGATACCCAGCAGGGCAAGCGGCAGCAGCCAGGAGGCTTCGGTAACCAAAGGCTCACTAAAAAGACGTAACAGGCCTGCACTCCCGGTTTCACTGCGTCCAATAGACCTGGTACCGTCCGCCCCGTCAGCTCCAGGCTGACCGACAAGCGGCGGGGAACCTCCAACTTGAGCGTTGTCCGGGGGACTGCCCGGGAGTGGTGGCCGCGCCTGTCCATCAGGTGGGGGATATTGAGCGAATTGACCATCGTTCTGGGGGGGAGGGAGAGGTCTGCCATCATTCTGGGGATTTGTCCCAGATGCAGGTCCATCATTTGGACGCGGGGGTTGACCCCCGTCTCCCCCTGGATTGCGATTTGATAATCCCAGGCGCGATAAGCCATTGTGCCCAACGATCAATTCCATTACAGTGTTGTCCTGGCTGCTGCCGATGAAAGGACGGTCTTCGGCGGGAGTTAAGTCCACGATCACTGCCCAGGAAAGGGAGACAACCAGCAGCAAGACTGTCGCTGCGGCCAGGTGCCAAACCCGCGTCCACCAGCCGTGTTTTGCCCCGAAGAAATACAGCGCATAAAGCGCCGGAAGTATCATGTAGGCTTGCAGCATTTTGATGTTGAACCCAAGCCCGACCAGGGCAGCGCCAAGCAGCAGGCAGCGCAATTTTCCTGTCTCAACGGCGCGCCAGACCGCCCAGACAGCCAAGAGCAAGACAAAGACCAGCAAGCCATCGATGGTGTTATTGCGTTCGGTTGAGACTGTAACCGGTACTATCGCCAGCACCAGTGCCGCGATCAGACCGGCTGCGGTGTTGAATTGTTTTTTTACCAACCCATATACCAGCAGAATTGAGCCGATACCAGCCAGCGCATTAGGCAGCGCCAGGGCGAAACCGTTCACGCCCAGAAAATAAGCTGAGACGGCTTGTACCCAGAAACCGACCGGCGGCTTGTCTACTGTTACCGAGCCGCCTGGTTCAAACGCGACGAAGAAAA
>JAIORG010000223.1 GCA_021108255.1 Anaerolineales bacterium
ATCAGATCATTTGTAGTTTTTTCCAGGTTGATTTTCGTTTGAGCGAGTTCTCTTTCAATTAAAGCAATTGTAGAAGCCGAGGTTAATTCCCGTAAATCACGTTGGGCGTCTACCAGGTTATCTTGCCGATCGCTCTCATCCAGCCTGGCTAAAACATCCCCTGCTTCAACTTTATCCCCCACTCCAACCAGCAACTCTATTAGAACCTCTTGAATGCCGTCGCTGATTTCAAAACTGACGTCAACTTCTGCTGCAGGGATTAATGAACCGGCACCTGCGGCGTAGAGTATGATATCTCCCCGCCGGGCGGTTGCTGTCTGAACTGTAGCTTCCTCGCTGACCACTTCTTGAGATGGTAAATACCAAAAACGGTAAGCAGAAAAACCGCCAACTCCCAGGACGATTACGGCCAGAGCAATAATCCAATAAATTCGGTTTGATCTTCCTTTTTTCTTCATCCAAAGTGCTCCTTAATAGTTAACATGGCGAATTCTGAGCTAAGTGTAATTGAAGGTTATTAAGGAATTATTTAGAGAATATTTAGAGATGATTGGCAAATAATATGCACAAAAAAGCTCCCGGTCCTTTGAAAGGACCGGGAGCTTAGTAATCACAGACAGGATGCATAATCCTTGAGTAAAAAGATCCCGGAGTTTCTAAAAACTCCGGGATCTTGTGTTCTCACTCCACAATCACTATATCGCTTCCGCTGCGGCCAAACACTTCCGGCGAATACATTTCTTCCGCCTTGGCCGGGGGTACTACAAACACACCCGGGGTTGTGGCACGGGCTACATAGGTATACTCAAACACACCATCCCATAGCAAAGAGGTAAAGGCTTCCGCCCGTTCATCCCGCATGTTCTGGTGTTCGTACCACGGCCACCACCACCACCAGCCGAAACGGTAATCTGAGCTGTTGGGATCCTGTGGAACACTGCCTGAGACTGCCAAGGCAGGATTGATGATTTCCAATCCGGCCGGAAGCGGATCAACCAGCGCTACATGGTAACGGCGGTTATCAGCTACCATGGTCAACCTGACCCGCACACGAGCGCCGGCTTTGATAACCCAGGTGCCATCCTCTCGCTGCGTCACATCTTCAGGATCATCCACTGGTTCATACACCCGCAGGACCACAAATCCCATTTCCAGGGGATCCAAATTCAGATCTGTCGGAGCATATTTCAATCCCAGCCGGTAGTACAGGCGTCCAGGACCAATCTTGTTCAGGGTAAGATCCTGGACCTCTTGATCTGTATCCGTCAGATAGCTCATTGGGATCTCTGTCAGGTGCCGTTCCGTGCTGTAGCCAACATATTCATGTTCTCCAGCATAAGTATCTCCCAACCAGATGCGGGCTACAAATTCTGGTTCCTGCGCTTCGTAGGTATTGAAGTAGCGATCCAGGGCCAGCAGCACAAACACATTCTCCTGCGTGTTCCTCCAGCGGCCGCGTGTTTGATGAGCTAGCAGCCCATTGACCAGTTTCGGGATCAAATCACTTTCCGGGTCATCTGCGATCAGGGTATCCAGCAGCACTGCATCTGTTTTCCGGTCTGAACTTAAGAGCAGGTAACTTTGGTCATCATAATAAGTAGTGAAATTGGCAGCCCCGGGGGTTTCAACCACCCGGTTTCCTACCCACTTCCGGATTTCCGCCAGTTCTGTAAGAGATTTAGAATCATCAACGAGCACCTGCCAGATCCAACCGATACCGGTGATAGAAATTTTCTCGAATCCAGCCTCATGGAACAGGTTGCGAGCTTTGCTGGGATCGGGATCTCCCATCAGGTCGCGGACATACAACGCATAAGCGCTGAGGGAATTGCGAGTATATTCGGAGTACCAGTAAGGATAATGCTGCTCAATATCCACCAAATACATCAATGCATTGGCCCACATATCCTCCGGAACCTCAAATCTTTTTTGATTCGCCCGTGCCAGTGAATGCGCAACATGGATTGTATTGAAAGGAATCGAATCTTGACCGCGCCGCCAATAAGGGAACCCGCCGTCATAGTTTTGGATAACACCGAGCATCTCCAAATCCCGGGCAACAGAATCCTCCATTGCCTCTGGCGAAGGCAAACCCTCTGCTTCAAAAGCAGTCAGCACATCACGTAAGGCAGCAATGCCCAGAATGCGGGAAGCCATCTGCTCTGAACATTCATAGGGATAAGAGTAAAGATAGATCACTGCGTCGGTCAGTGCCTGAAGCGCGGTTGAAGAAGTATTGATTTGCAATCCGCCAAACTGGGGGAAAACATCTTCTGGTTTCGCTACAGGCTGAACAATTGCGCCCTGGTCAATCACCCCGTAAGTTGCAAAGGCTTCCGTTGTTGCCGGGGTGTATACCGGCAGTTCTCCAGCTGCAGCATCGGCAAAATCTCCCGATACAGCAGCGACCCGGAATTTGGCTGTTCCAGCCATATCTGCAGACATTGGGAAGCGGACTTCGATCCGATCCCGGGCGGGAATTGATACCCGCATGCCCATATCTCCATCCAGCTCCAGGTTGCTAGCCTGGATGATAATCTCTGTTTCAAGCGGTTCATCGGTTTGATTTTGAAGCACAACGGGCATCTCAAACTGGTCGCCAAAGTTCAGGAACCGGGGGGCTGAAGGACGGACCATCAATGGCAGGCGGGCTGTAATACTCGTCTCACCGGAACCGAACTGCTTTCCGCTATCATCAACTGCCACCACCATCACCCGGTAACGGGTGAGATTGTCCGGGACATTAACCTTAACTGCTGCCCGGCCATTGCTGTTGGTATGCACCTCCGGGGCGAAAATTGCCAGCGGATTAAAATCTATCCGGATTTGAATGGCCTCTCCATGCGTCTCTCCTGTTCCCTTTTCTCCCCCCATACCTATGGCTTCCACTGCAAAATCAGCAGTCATAGAAGGAGCGGCTTCTTCCCTCATCGCTTCCCCTTCCATCACCACGTTTGACTGGGTCATCTTCTCGGCTTCGTCTACTGCCTGTTCCAACAGGGCAACAGGATTTGTTAAAACGATGCTGGACCGGGTGTAATAACTGCTGTAATCAGAGGGCCGGGTCGCGTAAAAGACAGACAACGGATCAGATAAGTTGTAGTTCGTTAATCCGAGAACGGCCTCATCAACAATTACCACTGCCAGTTCAACACCCACAACGGGTTCACCGGAAGCATCCCGAACTGTCACATCCAGCCAGGTATATCCACCTGGTTCCAATTCAGTTTCCCGGGGGTCAACTTCTAAATCCAGCGTTCGTTTGATCGGGGGAATCGACAGGTTCAGATGTCCATAGGCAAAGGCTGGACGAGGAGGAGCATCTTCAAGGGCATTGCCCTCATCGTCTGTTCTCGGCACGGATCCAACCACGTCCACCTGGACATGCAGATTCGGGATGTAAGACTCTTTGATAGGTATCCTTAAGGTATGGCTGCTGCCGTCCATGGTGAAACTTTCAGTCGAAATGATTCCATTGCGGCTGATGGTCAGCAACCCTTCGCCATTACTGAAGGGAGCCTCAACCAGGATTTCAGCCATATCACCCGGCTGGTAAATTTCCTGATCCGGAATCAAGGTGACCTGCTCTTGTTCTACATCACGGGATGGTGGTCTCTGCCCACCGCTCACCCAACGTGTAAAACGGCTCTGATTCTGCCTTCCTTCGGAATCTGTTACTACAGCTGTGATCTGGTAACGTCCACCAACGGGTGTTTCGAACTCACAGCTGACAGCTTCTAATTTAGATCCAATTGTACAATCCTGAACGCCAACCTCTACCTCCTGCCAGCGTCCGTCCTGGTACTTCCATTCTAACCGGGCGGCCTGAACCTTAATGGAACGATCTTCAACAGCGCTGCCGTCCAGATCAGTCACGATCAAATCTACTTTCAAGGGCTGCCCCTGTTGAACAAAATACCGTAAAGAGCGCAGCCCGACATACAAGTCCGCCGGGTGTAACATCAAACTGGTGGAACCTGTCCAAGCCTGGCGATTGACATCAAATACTGTCGCTTCCGCGATCACGCTGTACGGCCGGGGTCTTTCCATGGAATCAAAATCCAACCTGAGGTAATGATTCCCTGACGCATCGGTGGCGCCGGTGAAACCATCACCCGATGATCCACTATCCCCATTATAGTAATAATCATAGAACCACCAGGGGGTCCAGTAACCAAAGGTAAAATCAGACCAATTGGGCGGGTGATAATTTGTAGGGGAAGACATCACGTACCAGTTTGTCTCCGCATTCGGGAGAGGTCCACCAGCATAATATTTCGCTTCTACTGCCAGCATTGCCTGATCCCCAATAAAATAGGGACCAGTAGTTTCGTTGCGAGCTGTCACTTCAAACTCAGGACGTCTAAACTCCTGAACCTGGATACTATGGTAATGGTTGGTATAAGACATTCCAGCCATAGACCCAACAGGACTCAGGATCAGCTGGGTGTAACCCAGATTTGCATTTTCCGGGATAGAAAAGTTGAAATCAAATCCACCGAGCAGATTCACTTCAGCCTGCCCGTTTACCAACTCATTCCCCTGCGGGCCAATCACCTGGTAAGAAACCTGGCTTACCCGGTCTCCAACAAGTTCAACATCACCGGATTCATCGGTTCCTATCCGCCTCATCCAACCCTTGATATAAACTTCTTCACCAGGCTTATACATCTGCCTGTCGTCCCAGACATACCAGCGCAGCTCATCTGACAACGACCGCTGACTCCAGCCGCCATCATTCCAGTAATAAGTGGAAGGAGGTAAAAATGCCAGGTCATCTCCCTGCTCAGCAACCAGGTAAGATATACCTTCCCGTGGGATATCAAATCTTCCCACACCTTTGTGATTTGTATCTACTATCAAATTCCCGGAATCTGTTCTTACCTCAACGCCAGGGATTGGTGCGCCTGTTTTTAGATCGGTTGCCCAAACTACCATCTCACTGTGATCCACAAAAGCATCCAGTCCTATCTGAGTCACCTGCACCCATACTTGTACAGTTTCCCAGTAACGGTCTTCCTGGAATAAACCTTTGGGAGGTTTGGCAACAACCACAAATTGGCCGCTTTCTCCAGTCAGGTGTTCTGCTATCGGGATATAAACTTCAGTGAGTTTATCTGCTGGCGCTTCAACAGGCATAGTTCCTTCCCATACCATTTCACCGGGAGGGTTAAGGGAAAGATCCGTCCGCTGGTATTCCCGCAAGTATTGGATAAAAGCTGGCCAATCTGAAGGGACCACTGAATAAATCTCAACATTTAACTTGTTGTAATTCATCGTAAACAAGGACAAGGAAGGATTCTCAGCAGCCGGATCCAGGGTAACAAAAATTTCATCTGGACCGAACAAAATCGGATCAGCTGAACCGATCTTAAACTTTAGCCGGTTGTCTTTACCAAGCGTTTGTCCAAATATGTCCTGAATGGTTCCATCTACCGTCACCCAGTAAGTTGTCCTTCCCTGGGTATTGCCGCTGATATTGATAGTATTCCCGTAAATATTCACTGAAGCATTGGGCAATTCCGGCTCAATGCTCAACATGGTTTCATCATAAGAATCCAGATCAATGGGGTTGTTAAACCGGATGTAGAGAGGGGTCAGAGGCCGGCAGTCATCATCCCCCCAGGAACAACCATGTTCAACAATTTTTAATGGAGAATAAGTATGAAAACTGTAGGTTTGATCCTGCAGCGTTACCAATGGACCTTCTGCAGAAGGTGTACCCTGTTTAACTCTAACAACAATTGATGTATCCGGAGGCAAAGGTTCCAGGGCGCGGAATGCCATCCATCGTCCATCGCCAGCATGCTCAATTCTGCTGCTCAGGGTTTTATCGTCTTTGATTTCGTCCTCGGTAGCAAGTTTTACTTGCACAGGGTTGTTTCCAGCAGTTACTTCGAGGTTCGCCAGTACAGCAGACGGGTCAATTCTTTGATCGAACGAGATGAAAAACATTGGCTCGAGGGGCTGCGGGCTGCTGGAAGGATAATAACCCGCAATCGAAGGCGAGGGAGTTGAAAAACGGAATTGTACTGTTTCCTGTAAGGTTTTCCCCACTGCAGATTCAACGCCGGCAGGGATGGTCACCAGGTACTCTGTGGCCATCGGCAGCCGGTCAAACAACTCGGAATCGGCATTAAAATTCAGTGTTTTAGTCCCTAACCAGCGCCAGGTTCCGGGAATCAAGGGGGTTACTTGAACGGGTACATCTTCTTCAGCCAGCGCCTCAAGAGTATTAAGGGCTACCATCGGCTGGTTAAATGTGACACTGATAAAGGGAGCAATTGCCACATCTCCCTCGGGAGCGAAACGCAACACTTCCAGTTCTTTTCCGTAAACTGGATGCGGACCTTCTAATTCTGTCGATGTAGGAAAAGTCTCAGTAATTGTATCCCCCGTCAGCGGGGGCGGCAGCACTGCTTCCGGCAACCTGAAATCAACCTCCAGCCCTTGATCTTCCATCCAGGGTGCAAGTCTGGCCAGGATATCATCGATCTCTTCCTGAGTGAGGGATTCGCCCAGAACAGGCACCAATCTTTCGATCACCGAAGGAATATCCTGCCCATCGCTTAACCGAATGCTTAATCCCGGTTCAGTACCACCCCCATTTATCACAAACTCTCCTTGTTCAGGCACGAGCGCATTATCATCCTCTATGGGGATTGGCTGCAGCGTGGATGGCCCATCATTCGATCCAGGCAGTGTGCAAGCCAGCATGTTTCCTGCCAACATTACTACAGCTAAAAATATCATTCCAAATCGTTTGGCGGATTCCATTCTCTTCGTCATCGATACACTCCTCTAGATTCATGCGGTAAGTGATACGGAAAAACGTCCAAATTAATTCCCCCGCTTTGATGGGGAGGACAATCAATCCGAATCATTTCATTATTCCAGGTACACTCTAGACGAAAAAAGCTCACTTAAAGTTCCCCTTTTTATAAAGAAGTTCAATACAAATATAGTTCTTCAAAAATACCTCAAGAGCAAAATTCTCCCTATCAAATGCTCCCTTCGGGTATATCCTGAATTTCAGATAAGTATTTCCGGAGTAATTTTTCAACCTCATTCAAATCTTTATAGGATAGGACTGTGAGCAGCGGATGCGGATTGCCCAGGATCATTTTTGAAATCACAACCTGCTGGCGGTATAAACACAAGACAGGTTTGTTTAAATCAAGAGCATATCCGATCTCATATCCCACACCATGGGAAGGTGTGCTGACTTCTGCAATCAATAGATCACTCTCTTCTATCCAGCTAACATCACGAAAATAGATATCAGAGGGATCTTCCCGGGCATCCAGTTCTTCAATCCCGGTTTCAGCAATGTGCGCTGTAGGGACTTCAACCTCCATTGAAAGCAGGATTCCCACCAACTGCTGATAAATATCTTCATCATCACGACCCCCGGTGATTGAACAGGCAAAATAAATCTTCATTCCTTATTCCTTATTCCTTATCTGTTTTCGATGCACTAACTATTACCATCCAGGGATCAAAACCAGAGGAAAACCCCGGATATGATATACTCGAATTTATCCCTGAAATCCTTTTTGTATTGTACCCCCGGTTGAATATGGAAGGTTTAGAAATTCTCGCTATTCATAAGCAATTTGGAGATAATCATGTACTCCAGGGAATTTCCTTTCAGCAAAATAAAGGTGAAATTCTGGCGTTGCTTGGTCCCAGTGGAAGCGGGAAAACAACCCTGTTGGAAGTAATAGCAGGCCTCGTAGAACCTGACCAGGGAGATTGTACCTGGGACGGAGCATCCCTGCTGGGGGTTCCCTCACACCTGAGAGGCTTTGGGCTGATGTTCCAGGAATATGTGCTTTTTCCCCACAAGAATGTGGGTGAAAATATCGCTTTCGGATTAAAAATGGCTGGAAAGACCCGGGATATAACAACAAAGCGGGTCCAGGAAGTTTTAGATTTGGTTGGATTGCCCGGATTCGAGGAAAGAGATATCAGCACCCTGTCAGGGGGAGAACAGCAGCGGGTAGCCCTGGCAAGATCAATGGCACCCGAACCCCGCCTTATTATGCTCGATGAACCGCTGGGGGCGCTGGACCGCGCAATCAGAGAAAGGTTAATTGGAGAACTCAGAGATATTTTAAAAGGGGCTGCTCAAACAGCTCTTTACGTAACACATGATCAGGAAGAAGCCTTTACTATTGCCGACCGGGTAGTAATACTGGGTGAAGGGAAAACTGCCCAAATCGGCACTCCGCAGCAAATTTACTATCATCCCAACTCTCCCTATGTCGCTCATTTTCTGGGAATGACAAACTTACTGGATGGAACTGCAAAATCTGCCGGTGAAGGCTCAAGCATAAAAACCGACCTGGGAATCTGGTCAATAAACCAGAGCTTTAGCGGTCAAGGCCAGGTCCTCCTGCGTCCAGACCGTGTTGTTTTGGGAGACTCAGAAGGAGCCGGATTTTATGGGCTCTCTGGCAAACTGCAGAGTAAAACGTTTAGCGGACATACTCACCAGATCCAGGTACAGGTTGGTGACTATCTACTTAAATTTGTACTGTCCGACTCTGGCGGAGATCTGCCTCAGCCGGGTGATAATATAACACTTTCATTTTCCCCGGATGAAGCCTTGCATTTTTTCCCTGAAGAGTAAAAGTATTACACTCTCCTCTGATAATAAAATCGAACAACCGATCCAACTGCCAGGAAAAAGGTTCCGGGCAATTTTTCCTCTTCAGTAATTTAAAAACCCGCTCCAGGTGCCGGTGAGTTGATAACGGACAAAATCTATAGCTGCTATCTGGACCAGCGCGGAAGCAATACCTGCCATCCACCACCATCCCAACTCCTGCCAGGAAGAAAAGCTGTTGTCCTTTTTCATTAAAATGATCCAGATCATAGCGTACAGTAGGGATAAAATGAGGGTCAATCCCGCAGCGCTGAGCAGGATGAGTGGATAAAGAATTAGCGGGTTCCCGGAGAGAACCAATAATCCAACCAACAATCCCCCTCCAAAGAAAATTCCCCAGGCCTTCAAATCCTTGAAGGCAGGTTCTAGAGATACATCTCGCCAAACTGACTGCCCCAGAAGGGGATACAATATACCGCTGATAACAATGCCTGCACCGAGTCCGGAAAACAGCCGCAGCGTATTATCCGGCTCATACAGTGACCAATGCTGCAACCCCGGGTAAAGATGGAGAACTGAATTCAGGCCGTCAAATAGATAAAAGAGGGTTAAAAATCCCATAAAGGCTAAAACTAATCGGGGCGGGAAGCCGGATCGTTTCCTTGCCAGGGCAAATTGAACTGTTATCCCCCAAAGGAAACCCAGATATTGGCCAGTACAGCGAGCGCAAAAGGAAAACGGCCGCTCGCCAAAATAAAACGAGTGGGATGATATCCGGTGGCAGACAGCATACCCCGCCGCATCGGCTTTTCCCAATAATCCCGGAGGAGTGTTGATCAACCAAAAAACGCCCAGGATCAGTATAAAACTGACCAGGAAAATCTTCCTGACCTGGCTGGTTATTCTGGGAGTTGAAATAGCAGTATCCTTATCCATAAGAAAAATTATTCTGTCCGCTGTATCGCCCCGGGAAATAACTTGCCGAGCGGTTCGAAATATTCTTCTGCTGTCAGGTCAAGTTTAAGCGGTGTGAGAGAAGCATATCCCTCTTTTAATGCGCCAATATCTGTGCCCTGGTCAGGAACGCCTGTTGGAGGGTCTCCGCCGATCCAATAATATGGTACTCCTCTTGGATCGGACCGGGTAATTAACTCATCCTGATAAACCCTTTGCCCCTGGCGGGTAACCTGCAGACCCTTGATATCTTCCAGGGGAATATAAGGCACATTTAAGTTCAGGACAATATCTCGATCAAACTTGTTATTCAATGTGGTTTCTGCAACTTGCCGGGCTATCTCAGCTGCCGGTTTGTAATCCAACACTCCCAGATGGTTTTCCGGACTGTCAAGAGATACCGCCAGTCCAGGGATCCCCCAGATTACCGCCTCCATAGCAGCTGTCACTGTTCCAGAATAGGTGACATCGTGTCCTACATTTGCGTTGGGATTAATCCCGGACACAACCAGATCTAGCTCGGGTAAAATTCCTAGTACTGACAGCGCAACACAATCTGAAGGCGCTCCATCACTGGCGAGGGCCGTACTTCCATCTTCCAGGTATACCTCTTTAATCCGCAGCGGACGGTGGAGAGTTTTAACATGTCCGGATGCAGACCAATTGCGGTCCGGTGCCAGGATACTGACCTCCCCCAGAGATCTTAATGCCTGCACAAGAGAAAACAATCCCGGTGCAGATACGCCATCATCATTCGTAACCAAAATGTGTGTCATATGATTTTAAAACACCCTTTTTTAATATTTTGAGTAAAACCGGACAAGTTTACAAGCGGTTTTTGCCCCTTGAAATTAATCCATCTTGATACTATTTACTACTTGCTGATAGTTTCAGGGTTCTATTATAAACGAACAATTACCAGATAGGCTGATGAACCCGGTGATGGTCAAGGATCACAATTTTTCCTACTGCCTGGCTTCAGGCCAAATCAAGGGGAAACAAACCCCTTGAATCAACAGCGGACTGGATTACAATTCAGGCATTGTCCGATTATCCAGCCGGAAGGGTAATCGGCCCATCCTTATTAACTATTAGTCAGTACGCAGTTTACTGGTACTAACACCAGGCAAGCTCATGGAAAAATCCCCTGTTGAAATATCAGTTCTCAGTAAGCTGAAAGTATATCTGCGGACCTACCCATCCCAATTCTGGCTTTTATTCTGGGGAATGCTGGTAAGTACTACCGGGATGAGCATGATTTGGCCCTTCCTGGTTGTTTACATCGGCGAAGAACTTACCCTTCCTCTAACAACAATCACTAGTTTGATCTCCATTAATGCCGTGATGAGCCTCTGCTCTTCCCTGATAGCGGGCTCTATCACAGACAAAATTGGCCGCAAATGGGCCATGGTCATCAGCCTGGCCGTAAATGGGGTCACTTTTCTTCTCATGATTCCAGCGAATACTTATGGACAATATGCTGTCTTAATGGCTCTGCGGGGCACATTTCAACCGCTTTACCGAGTGGGGGCCGATGCCATGATCGCTGATCTGGTACCAGCCGGACAAAGGGCAGATGCTTATGCATTGACCAGGTTAAGTAAAAATGTCGGTATCGCCATGGGGCCGGCGTTGGGCGGTGTGATTGCCACAACATCCTATGGAATTACATTTTCGATCGCTTCCGGAGCGACGATTTTCTTCAGCATATTAATTGCCCTGTTTGCCATTGAAACATTGCCAGATGCCACACGTAAAGTACAGGAAAGATTCGTCGAGAATCTAAAGGGATATGAAAATATCTTTAAGGACCGAATCTTTACAAGTTTTATTGCAGGATTTACTCTCCGCCAGATCTCCGGCAGCATTCTCTGGGTTCTTCTCGGTGCATATGCAAAAACAAATTATGGACTGGCAGAAAATCTGTATGGTTTAATTCCTACCGCGAACGCCCTGATGGTAGTTTTCCTCCAGTTATTTGTAACCAGGAAAACCTCCCGGTATTCTCCCTTAAAAATCATGTCACTGGGCACATTACTCTATGGCATTGGTGTGGGCAGTATTGCGTTTGGAACTGGCTTCTGGGGATTCCTGGTCAGTATGGTAATCGTCACTGTGGGCGAATTAATGGTAATTCCCACAGCCAGCACCTATACAGCCAACCGTGCACCAGAAAATATGCGCGGGCGGTACATGAGTCTGCTGGCGTTAACCTGGGGAGCTGGATCCTTGGTGGGCCCACTCATGGGTGGATTCCTGAACGACAACATCAGTCCTGCCTCTATTTGGTATGGCGGAGGAGCAGCCGGGATCATGGGCAGTATTATTTTCCTGGTATTGGTGATAAAAACCGGCGGGGACAAACCTGCTGTCAACAAACCGGATTAATCAAAAACCGGGATGAACCAATTGGATCATCCCGGAAAATCAGAATACAGTAAATCGCTTTTTCAATCCTTATCTAAAGCAGTTTTCATCAATTCTTGGATTCGGGGGATCATGGATGCCGGATCCGGGTGAATCCCCTCTATGAGCAGAGCACTTTCAAAAATCTGTTCGATAACGGTCTTAACCAAATCATTCGCTTCCGGAAGGTCACAAATTTGCTGTAGGATTGGATGACCAGGGTTAATTTCAAGAATCTTTTTTGGTATCTGGTATTCCTTGTCCATCATTCGGTATACACGCTGCATTTCCTGGCCTAACGATCCTTTTGCATCCACCAGCCGGGCAACCGAATTAGTCAGTCGATTTGTCATCCGAACTTCAGTGACTTTGTCTCCAAGCACTTCCTGGAATCTGTTGATCAACTTATTAATATCATCTTCTGATAAAGGTTCAGGTTGTTCTTTCTTTTCTCCATCTTCGTCATCATCAAGCAGATCCGGGAGCTGAAGATCCGAATCAGCGACATTCTGGAGTGAAAATTCTTTATATTCCCGCAGTCCTAACAGCATAAAGGAATCTACTGGATCAGTCAGAGTAAGCACTTCGTAACAATGGGTCTGGAAATAATCCAGGTGCGGACTTCGGGAGACTGAGCTTTCATCATCCCCTAAAATGTAATAAATCTTTTCCTGTCCCGGTTTCATATGCTCCAGGTAATCATCGAGGGATGACCATTGGTCCGGACTGGTTGTGGTGCGGAAGAGCAGCAGTTCAGATAAATCTTCCCCATTGGTATCCTTTGATGCCACTCCTTCCTTGATGAATTGACCAAATTTACTCCAGAAATCAAGATAGGCTTCTGGCTCTTTGTTTGCCATTTCTTTCAGTTTTTGTGTTACCTGGTTAGTCAGGATTTTATTAATTCGATTGATCAAAGCAGTGGCTTGAACACTCTCCCGCGACACATTGAGAGGTAAATCTTCCGCATCAACAACTCCCTGAATAAATCGGTAATAAGGGGGTAGCAGATCCTTGGAATACTCCTCAATTAAAATCTTGCGGGCATACAGTTTCAATCCATCTTGTTCCCGAAGAGTAAACATCCCCCGATCTGGTGCAGCAGGGAGATACATCAAAGCATAGATCATCAGCGGAGCATCAGCCACAAAGTGAATTGTTTCCAGCGGTTGCTCCAGTTCGAGAGTCAACTGCCGGTAAAATTCATGGTATTGTTCTTCCTCTACAGATCTGGGATTTTCCCGCCAGATCGCATTCTGACGGTTGGTTTGTTCTTCATCCTCATTAACATAAATCGGAAAAGGTATATAATCGGAATGTTTTTTGATGATTTCCTTTAAACGGTATTCATCAGCAAATTCAAGCGTATCTTCTTTCAGTTTTACTTCAATAGTCGTCCCCCGGGGCTCTTTATCTGAGGATCCGATTTCGAAGGTATCCGCTCCGGTAGCAAACCAGCTGGCGGCATCCTCACCCGATTTGTAACTCCTTGAGGTGACTTTCACCCAGTCGGCAGCCATAAATACGGAGTAAAACCCAACTCCGAATCTGCCAATTACATCGACAAGATTAGAATCATCTCCCTGAGCGGCTTCGAGGAACGCCCTGGCGCCCGATTGGGCGATGGTGCCAAGATTGGTTTTCAATTCCTCGCTGGTCATGCCAATGCCGGTATCGGAAATCCTGAGCAGCCCTTTCTCCTTGTCGACCTCAATCCTGATCTCTAATTCCTGGGAGGGATCCAGGATCTCATGGTCTGTCTGTTGAATATAACGCATCTGGGTTAACGCATCGGACGCATTGGACAATAATTCTCTAATAAATATTTCTTTTTTGGTGTATAGAGAATGTACAAGGATGTTTAATAATTGTTTAATTTCTGTTTGAAACGCAATAGGACCGCTGGTATCTTTCAGCTTTGGTTCTAGATTGTCATTCATACCTGCCTCCCAATTCAACTTGTTATTCTCTCACTTTACCGTATGAATATTAACTTGATGTAAGAATAAATTGAATCAAAAACCCGGACTGGTAGTCTGTCCGGGTTTCGGTCTCTCTTCAATTAGTTACCTGTAATTTACCTGCATTTTCTAACGTCTGACCAGGGCATCAGTCATCCGGGAAACTCTTATCATCTCCGGGACATCATGAACCCGGATGATATCTGCGCCGCGTACAATCCCTACAGCAACCGCGGCTGCTGTACCTTCAACCCGGTCATCCGGGGGTAAGTCCAATGTATATCCGATAAATGATTTCCGGGAAGGACCAAGCAAAACTGGATATCCCAGCTCTCGAATTTCATTCAACCGATCCAACAACTCTAGATTCTGCGGAACTGTTTTGCCAAACCCAATACCGGGATCAAGGATTATTTTCTGATCTGGGATGCCGGCTTTATGAGCCAGGGAGATGCTTTCCATCAATTCTGATTTAACATCCTCCACCAAGTCATCATATTCAACTCCGATATAACGTCCTCCAAGCTGCTCTTTGATGGCAGCATTGCTGGGATTACTGCGATTGTGCATCAGTATTACCGGCACTCCGGCAGCAGCAGCGATTTTCCCCAACATCGGGTCCGCCCGCAGGCCCCAAACATCGTTTACGATATCCGCCCCTTCTTTTAGTGCGGCTTCCGCCACTTCAGCTTTATAGGTATCAATTGAAATTAATGATTTAAATTCACCTGCCAACAGGCTGATGAGAGGAAGAACCCGGTCCATCTCTTCCTGAGCGGATACCTGGGCTGCACCTGGACGGGTACTTTCACCGCCGATATCCAGTATATCGACTCCGGATCGGACAAAATCTCCTGCCAG
>JAIORG010000134.1 GCA_021108255.1 Anaerolineales bacterium
TTAAAGATAAGTTGGCTCTCATCTTCCGGGTCAATATCGACGATTATGACGCCACCTTGTTTGTACTCACCTTTCAGCAATTTCTTTGAAAGTGGACTCTCAATGAATTTTTGGAGTGCCCTGGTCAATGGCCTGGCTCCAAAATCAGCAGAATAGCCCTGTTCTGCCAGCCACAGGCGGGCTTTCTTGGTCAAGGAGACCTCCAAACCATTATCAGCCAACCTCTGTTCAACTTCTTTCAGCTGCAGGTCAACAATTTTCACCATCTGCTCCCTGGTCAGCGGAGAGAAAAGTATTATCTCGTCAATCCGGTTCAAGAATTCTGGACGGAAAGCATCCTTCAGCGCTTTGCTTATCTTATCCTGGGCTTCGATATCCTTATCGCTAGCAGCCCTGTCAATGAATCCCAGGCTGCCAGAACGGCTGACATATTCTGTTCCCAGGTTGCTAGTCATAATCAGGACACTATTGCGGAAATCAACCTGCCTCCCCTGACCATCCGTTAACCGACCGTTATCCAATATCTGCAGCAGTGTATTCCAGATTTCCGGATGGGCCTTTTCAATTTCATCAAACAGGATCACCCGGTACGGCCGTCTGCGGACTGCTTCGGTCAGCTGTCCACCCTCATCATAACCGACATAACCAGGAGGAGCGCCAAATAACCGGGAGGCTGTATGCTGTTCCCGATATTCACTCATGTCCAGGCGCAAAAGAGCATCCTCGTCATCAAACATGAACTCAGCTAATGCCTTGGCTAATTCGGTTTTTCCAACACCGGACGGTCCGACAAAAATAAAGGATCCGATAGGGCGTTTGGGATCCTTCAGCCCTGATCTGGCGCGGCGGATTGCATCCGAAATAACTGTGATTGCTTCATCCTGGCCGATAATCCGTTCATGGAGTCTTTCTTCCATATGCAGCAGTTTGTCAGCTTCAGCTTCCAGCATCTGGGTCATGGGGATGCCGGTCCATTGGGAAACTACCTCCGCCACATCATTTTCATCCACTACTTCATCTAGTTCATGCTCTGCTTCCCAGGCTTCACGCTCATTATAAAATTCCTCTTCCAAACGAACGCGCTGAGTCTGCATGGTAGCAGCTCTCTCGTAATCTCTTTCCTGCCCGGCAACCTCTTCCTCATTTTTTAGGTGCTCAATTTCTGTCTGTTTTTCCTTCAGTTCTTGAGGTAGAGAGTACAAGGCGACTCGCAACTTGGCCGCTGCTTCATCCATCAGGTCAATAGCTTTATCCGGCAAATGGCGGTCTGTAACATAACGGTCAGCCAAAGTTGCAGCCGTACGCAGGGCTTCATCAGAAAAACGAACTTTATGATGCGCTTCGTAGCGGTCTCTTAATCCTTCCAGCATCTGGATTGTTTCTTCAACAGAGGGCTCTTCAATATATACCGGAGCAAATCGCCTTTCCAGGGCACTGTCCTTTTCAATATATTTATGGTATTCATCCAAAGTTGTCGCCCCCACACACCGGAGCTCACCACGGGCCAGAGCCGGTTTCATCATATTTGAAGCATCCATCGCACCCTGGGCAGCACCAGCGCCGACCACAGTGTGAAGCTCATCGACAAAGAGGATCACTTCCCCTTCGGCTTTTTCTACATCATCGATGGCAGCTTTTAACCGCTCCTCAAATTCACCCCGGAAACGTGATCCAGCAATCATTGCGCCTAAATCGAGCTCCACAACCCGTTTCCCGGAAAGGATTTCTGGTACGTCATTGGTAGCAATCTTCTGAGCCAAACCTTCCACGATGGCGGTTTTTCCCACTCCTGCCTCGCCAATCATCACCGGGTTATTTTTTGTTCTGCGGGATAGGATTTGGACCACACGCAAGATTTCTGCATCACGCCCAATCACAGGGTCAAGTTTACCTTCCCGTGCTAATTTGGTTAAATCGCGGGAGAATTTTTCCAGTGCTTTGTAACGGCTCTCGGCTTTGGGATCTGTTACCCGCTGACCGCCCCTAATCTGTTCAATCGACTGATAGACCCGATCTTTTGTCACTCCCTCATCGCTTAATAAGCGGGCTGCCGGGGTGTTTTTTTCATCCAAAATTGCTAAAAACAGGTGTTCTGTGGAGATAAACTCATCTTTTAAGCGATTGGCTTCTTGATTGGCCACATCAACTATTCGTTTAACGCGGGGGGTAATAAATACCTGTCCTGCTCCTCGGCTGCCGAATATACTCGCTTTTTGAGTGTTTTTCAGGACATAATCCAGCCGCTCACTTAAATCAACAGCCTGGATATTAAGATTCTGTAATACTTGTGAAATTGCACCTTCCGGCTGCTCAACCAAAGCCAGAAGAATGTGTTCTGTATCTATCTGATTGTGCCCATAACGCTGGATGATCTCAGCAGCGCGCTGGGCTGCTTCCTGTGCCCGTTCCGTAAAACGGTCAAATCGCATCATTTAAACACCATCCTTGGTCAATAATTCTTGATCATATTGTTACAAGCATTTTACCTTCCCGATTGTATTGTTTAGACATTAGCGGGAGGATAAAAGCTGCTAATCTCATAATACGTCTTATTCACTGAAGATATTATAACAAGCTGGCGTTAATTAAATGTATGAATCAATAAAAAGTAAAATCAACAATTTATGTTGGAATTATGGTTCATTAAGTGCAATAATTGGTCCAGAAATCATCGAAAATTTAAATAAAGAAGACCAGATCAGCTCTGGTCTTCTCATCTTTTGGAACCTTTCCCTTAATCTTGCTTTTTTACCAGGTACTCCTGGTAAGCTTTCCAGCCCGGGCACCAGGTTGTATGCCAGCGCCAGAATCTACCCATCAGTGAGTTCGGTTTGTTTTCTGCTTTTTGCCGCAAAGGGCAATTTGCGCATTTAGGTTCTTCCCTGACTTCAACCATGATTTACTCCTCATTAAAACGATCACTAAAGAATCTCAATAGATCCCAATCCGGCTTCAATCCGGATGTCCGCTTTATTTTCAGCGCTTTCATAATCTGCAGATTGATAGTACCCGTTTATTTTCGGAAAACGGCTTTTATTTACTGATACGGCAGCTAATCCAACATCGGTTTTCATCCGAGCCGCGACACCTTCCGGTACTCGGATGATCACTGCAGCTGCTCCAGCCTCAACTTTTACCTGAGTTAAGCCCGCCTCAGCAGGAAGTGTGAGGTTGGTTGAACTGGCACCTGTTTTCAGCAGCAAGTCCTTAACTTGCAAGTCTGCCAGGTCCAGATGGGCATCAACTGCTCCGGTTTCAAACACCAGGTTAAGGGGAATACTTTTTGTAAAACCAAAATCCCATTGAAAACCCTTACCGGAAGTCCAATTCCAGGGAAACATCACCTCTGGGAAAACCGGGCTATGAGATTTCATTATTACATTAAGCTGATTTCCATCACGCTTTACTCGGGCATCCAAACCATTGGCAAACATTCCAGAAGCCAGGGTACCGCTCTCTGCGCTGCTGTTTACTGTCAATTTTCCCGCGCCATGTTTAACCGTGACTGTAGCTCTTTCAGCGCCTTCCAGAGCTATGGTTCCCTTTTCGAGAACCATTTCTTCCGAACTCCGTGCGCTGCCCAGCAGGAACGAGATTCCCATCAGGATTAAGAACGCCGGCCAGATCAATCCCCAGACATTAACACTGATCAATCCCAGGTTATTTGCAAGGAATAAAAACCCCAGCCCTACGAGCAAGATTGCCCAGAACATCCGATTGGTACGCATAAATATCTCCTCCACCTACTGTTCAAACTGAAGAACGCTTTTACTTTTTTCTAAATAAAGATCTTCCCATCAAAAACAATCCCAACAAGATCAACAGCACAGGCCAATATTTACCGCCCATTCCGATGGCACCAAAAAATGACCCGAATACTGCCAGCAGCATAAAGCTGATCAAGATCAGGGTACCGCCGTCTTTATAAGAATCTTTCCCTTTTCCTCCCAACAAATTCATCAGCACAATGCCAAAACCAACAAAACCCGGAATTAACGCCCACAAATAAGCCCAGCTTTCCCAATGACCGGTGTAATCCTGGTAAGCCAGAATCCCGCCAATTCCGCCGACGATGATTGCTGGAACAGCCAATCCGGGTTCACCAAGAGCAGCCCCCAGCGCAAACAGAAACAATCCAACACCAATAATTGCCCAGGGCCAGGAAATAGTATCCCAGATATTGGGTAGAAAATCGGGCAGGATTTGGGCGGCAAACAATATCCCGCCAACTATGATCAATAATGAGCCCCCGATTATACTGGTACGTCTCTCTTTATTCATTACTGCTCTCCTTTGATCTAAAATTGCCTAAGCAAATGGTAATAAATTTAAACTTTTCGTAACATGCCCCACTGCTTTCCAAGCGATCAAGCTAAAAACCAGTCAAAAAAAACAATAAAAAAAGTTATTCCCTGAATAAATACGGTAAAATAAGCTGATATCTAATCCCTTCTCTTATTCTATACGATAAAAAACAATAAAAGTTTCTAAAACTCGATCAATATTGAAGTTAACTTCTGAAAGCCAAAGGAGGCTGTAAGATGAAACCTCTGTCCAAGTGGTGGTTACTTTTATTATTGGTATCTCTCCTGTTACTGTTCTCTGCCTGTACCCCAACCCCTAACTGTGCCGTTAACTATACAGTTACAAAAGAAGAAGATACCAATGATGGTGTGTGCAGCAATTTAGACTGTTCCCTCCGGGAAGCAGTACTAAACGCTAATAGTTGTCCTGGACCACATACCATAACGTTACCAGCTGGGAGTTATACGCTGACTATTCCGGGTATCGATGAAGACGCGGGTGAGACTGGTGATCTGGATATCACAAAAGACCTTACTATCATAGGTATCAGCGCGCCCTCCATAAACGGTAACATTGACCGGTCTTTTCATATCCATTCACCGGCAATGGTTACCATGGATGGTATCTGGCTAGCCAATGGGACAGCTATTTTAGGGGGAGGATTAATAAATGAAAGTGAGCTATATCTGAATTCTTTCACCTGCAATTACAACAGCGTTGAAATTCCGCCAGGCGGCATGGGAGATGCCAGGGGAGGTTGCATCTTTAATGCAGGGGATCTCACAATTCTTGGAGGACAATTCCTGGCAAATACTGCCGGGTATGGCGGTGCCATCTATAACTATGACAACGCTTCCCTGATAATTGAAAATAGTGATTTCACCGGTAATGAAGCTGATCACCTGGGGGGAGCGATCTGGAACGGTCTTAATGCAGATTTAGACATCGATGGAACTTCTTTCAGATTAAATGAATCGGATTTACATGGCGGAGGAATATGGACCCATGGAGATTTAGAAGGTGTAGATCTCTATTTTGAAGATAACCAAGCCGCCGGGAATGGCGGCGGGGTGTTTGCCTGGACGGACAGCTTCACAACTTTTACCAATACCTGGTTCACCCTCAACACAGCTGATCTCGGGGGTGGTCTCTATAATGACAACGGTATGGTTCATTTTTACGAGAGCGGCTTGACTGCCAACACTGCAACCGGCGGGGCGGGAGGCGGTGTCTACAATCTGGGACCAGCACCACCTGCTGGTTTATTAATGAAAAATGTGACGGTCAGTAATAATACGGCCACCGGAGGTCTGGGAGGTGCAGGGATTTATAACAACAGCAACTTTGATCTCCGTTTTATCACTGTTGCTGATAATAATCCTGAAGGCATCCGAATTGACGGCGGGGCAGAAATCAAGATCCGCAGTTCCGCCCTGGCCAATAATGGAGGCAGCAACTGTGCCGGCATACCCCCGGATTCACTGGATTACAATATCGAAAATGACGGCAGCTGTGCTTTTTCTGATCCTCATGATTTGCCAGCCACTGATCCCTTGCTAGAACCCCTGGCAGCAAATGGCGGTATGGCACCCAGCCATGCACTGGGAGGGGGCAGCCCCGCCATCGATACAGGAGTTCCAGATCTCTGTATCCCTTTTGATCAGAATGGGACTAGCAGACCGCAAGGTGCCTGGTGCGACCGCGGCGCTCATGAAAATGAGGCCAAAGTGCCGGATGCATCCGCCAGTGGATTAGTATGGCACGACCTTTGCGCCGTTCCATACTCCCCTCCATCTACTCCACCTCCAGGATGTGTTGATTTAGGTGGAGGTAGTTTGGGAGCGAATGGTACCTACGATCCAGGGGAACCAGGAATCGCCGGCCTGATGGTAAGGATGGGTACCGGACCATGCCCAATCACCTTGATTCTGACTGAAGCAATAACCAACCCAAACGGTGAATATTTATTCCCAGTCTTGTTTAGCGGTACATACTGCATTGAGATCGATGCCCTGTCTCCCCCCAACGATACCATACTGATTCCCGGAGGCTGGACTTATCCTGTCAGGGGCGCTAACCCTGCAGAAGCCGAGATTACTGTTATTGCCAATACGCACCTGCCTGATGTCAATTTTGGTTGGGATTATCAGTTCCTTCCCGCAACAGTTGAACCTCCCGGAAATTTCTGTGTCGTAAATCGTAATGCCTTTTTGCGATTGGGTCCAAGTAGTATGGATTACCCTACGATTACAGGATTCTTGAAAGGTCACATTTTTGAAGTTCTGGCAATCTCCGGACCGGACCGACCCGGGTATTACTATGGTCAGGATGAAGCCCTGATTACAGGTTGGATAGCCAAGTACCTGCTAGACTGTGAAGATCTGGATGAGGGATCGCTGGAAGTCAGGAAAGCGCCGCCTACGCCCACTCCGATCCCCTGCAGCAGAGATTTGCCCGAAGACCAGTGCATTGCAGCAGGCGGTTCCATGAGCACAGGGACAGCAACAGCCCCCTACTGCATTTGTCCCTAGAAACCTAAGACTTGGTAAAGATGTACCAAAACGGAGCAGTCAAAAAGACTGCTCCGTTTTTATGTTTAGCTAAAGGTCTGCTTAAACTTATCCCTTCTTTCTTTTTTTTGCTGGCCGAGATAATTTATACTTATCAGGACCCGCAGCCAGAAATGGTACCTTAATCACTTCATACTTAATTAAAAGCCAGCATAAACCGACCAGGATCATCACTCCGGCAACAATTCGGGAGTAGCTGATATCTGTACCAGGAAATCGGGGTTGATCAGGACGGAAGAACTCAATGATCTCCCTGCCGAATCCTTCAAGAATTAACCAGCCGGCAAAAATGGAGGCCGGTTTGATTTTTTCTTTATACTCCAGTGCAATCCATAACAGAATTCCGGCAGCCAGGAAATTCCAAAGCATTTCATAAGCAAATGCCGGATGGAAGCGGGTGCTGTCTACGGGGTATAAAAAGGTATCAGTCCAGGGTGCGATTCGGTGCGCCGCGTCAATAGCTATTCCCCAGGGTAAATCTGTTGGAGGACCATATAATTCCTGGTTGATCCAATTGGCTGGTCTGACCAACGCCTGGCCAATTAACAGAGCAGGAGCAGCAGCATCAAGGAACAACCGGAAATCCAGCTTTCTTCTTTTTACATAAAGATAAGCTCCCAGAGCGCCAAACAAAACAGCGCCATAGAAATGCAACCCGCCTTCCGGAAGGTTGATAATCTTTATTGGGTTGTCCAGGTAATACCGGCCTCCTCCCAAAATATCATTCAGCACATACCAGAGCCTGGCGCCAACAATACCAAACGGAACTCCCCAGATCAGCAATTCCCAGATAAGTTCACCATCATCCCCTCGCTGCCGAACACCCCATTCGGCAATCATCCCGGCCAGAACAATGCCTACTGCCATAATCACACCATACCAATGTAAAGAAAAATTAGTGCCGGGAATTGTAAAAATAATGGGATCCATTCTATCCTCCTGAATTAATTAGTTCACCTGCCTAGAAAAACTCAACAGCGAATATCTTACCATGAACGGGGTTGCTATTGATAAAGCTGATCAGGTTTTAATCTTTGTTCAGTCCTCTCCGCTTATCCAGGCCGGTTTATTATCTTTTTTTTCAGGGAATCTTGTAATAACCGTGATGTCTATCGGTAGAGCTATTTTATTCTCCTGAAGCAATCCTTCCTGGAGAGACTTACCATGCAAGGGAAACACACTAAGTGGGAGTTCAGGCACATTACAGCGCTTATCGACCAATGCCAAACCCAGCAGAAAACCTTCCTCGTCAAAGGAACAGCTGGTTACCTTCCCTACTTCTATACCTCTTTCGTCCACAACAGGATCACCCGTGTTTGGCTTACGGCAGCGCTTCTTGTTGCAGCGAAAACGGAGAATTTCCCGTGAACTCTTTCCTTCCTGGGTTAACAACGCGTCTCTGCCAATGAAAAAGGTCTTATGGTACTTTACATACCCAGGAAATCCGGCTTCCACCGGGGTGATGGATAACGGTCCAGCTAACTCCTGTCCATATAATGGCAAACCTGCTTCTATGCGAGTTGAATCCCTGCATGCCAGCCCAGCTGGTTTGACGCCATAAGGTTCTCCTGCTTTCATAATAGCATTCCAGAGTTGTTCCACATTGTTCGGATGCACCAGGATTTCAAATCCCCAGGATTCTCCTGTATAACCGGTTCTGGCAATCACCAGAGGGATACCTTGCAGTTCACAGGTAATCAACTCCGTTCTTCGGATACGGGCTAAGTCCTTTTTCAATAACGGATCATCTGTCATCGCCTGAAGGATTTTGATTGATGCTGGTCCTTGCAGAGCAATATCCCGCTTCTGGTCTTTCCCGGCCTTGGGATCTTTAAGGTTTCTTAAACTTGCCGGAGCCTCAACCTGAACCCAGGGGCGTTCGTGGTCAATCACTACCTTGCCTTCGTTAACTGCATTTAACCAATCCCAATCCTTCTCTTCATTCGAAGCATTAATTACCAGGTAATAATAATCTGATCGGATCCTGTAGATGATGCCATCATCCACAACACTACCATCAGGTTCCAGGAAATAACCGTACATGGATTGTCCATCTTCAAGCCAGGCTGCGTAATTTGAAAAAACAACATCCAGGAAAGTGGTCGCATTTGGTCCGGAAATCTCAAACACACCCATATGGGCAACATCAAACAATCCAGCGGCTTGCCTGACAATACAGTGTTCTTCCATCACGGAAGAATAACGTACTGGCATTTCCCAACCCGCAAAGGGAACCAGCCTGGCTCCCATTTCTTTATGAATAGGATACAATTCAGTCTTTTTCAGCTCTGTCTCTTTTTCTTTCCATGACCATTTCTTTCGGGAGGATTTCGGTCCTTCTTTGAACAAGGCATCCTGTCCAACAAAATAAGGTTTGGTAAGATCAAATTGCTCCGGTGTTTTCTGATACAGCTCTTCTGCCGGAGTACCCGCTTCAATACCAGACTCTTGCTGACTTTGCTCTGCTTCAATTTCTTCTACGATCAGCGGTCCTTCCACCTTGCGGTACAGATCAGCATCATCAAACAAAGTGTATCCGTCTCCAATCCCTCTTAACCAGGATAAAACTCGATCAATTCTCTCCGGGCTGGCAGAAAGAACAAATTGATCTCTTCCGAAATCATCGGGCTCTTCCCTGGTGATCTCAACCTCATCAATCAGCAAACCTTTCCTGTCCAGTAAAATAGTCGAGATTTTTTCTCCAATTTGAAGATTAATCAAGTTCGAGGTTGCCACCTGATTAAGGTGTTGGCGGGCCCGCCAACCAGCAATCCGGATCTGGCGGGTTTTAACAGGGGATCCCACAATTCTGGTTACGTGATGGGGATAACCGCTCTTTTCAACTTCAAAATCAATCCCGGCTTTTTCCGCCACCTCTGCCACTCCGAGTTTTACTTCCTCCAGTACATCCAAATCCACTTTGGCTCGAGGAAGCACTCCAATTAATCCATTGTACGAAAATGGTTTTAGATTTGATAATAACTTGTGAATTAAACCTGCCAGGATATCCATATCCTCTTCAACCAACCCCCGTTGGGTCAGCCAGGGGGTACCTAACCGGATGCCGGTTGCCAGCGAGGTTTCCAGGTCCCCGGGAATAGTGTTTTTGTTAGCTACCATACCGGCCAAATCCATGATCCTGACAGCAGGTTCCGCCCAGACCGGAGAAACTAACCCTGTAGGTGCTGCCGCTTCGGCAGGAATGGATTTCAAATCCAGCAGAAGCAGGTGAGTATCTGTGCCGCCGTAGGCAAGCCTAAGTCCGCGATCCTGTAAACCGTCAGCTAATGCCTGAGCGTTTTTAACAATCTGTTTTTGCAAGGATTTAAATTTTTCAGTACCAGCAATCTCAAAAGTGAGCGCCATGGCAGCAAACTTGTTCACATGAGGTCCGCCCTGTTCTCCAGGGAATATTGCCAGATCTATTTCCCTGGCAATATCTTCATCAGTGGTCATGATCACAGCTCCCCGGGGACCCATCAAGGTCTTGTGGGTAGTGAAGGTCACCACGTCCGCAATGCCGACAGGGTTGGGATATACACCTGCTGCTACCATTCCGGCAACATGGGATATATCAGCCATTAAATAAGCATCAATCTCATCTGCAATATCTCTGAACTTAGCCCAATCCGGCGCCCAGGGATACGAGGTATATCCCGCCACAATAATCTTTGGGCGATGTGCCAACGCTAAATCCCGGATGGCATCATAGTCCAGCCGTTCAGTTTTTGGATCCACTCCGTAGGAAACCACACGATAACGCTGCCCTGAAATGTTAAATTCAGATCCGTGGGAGAGGTGTCCTCCTTGATAGAGATCCAACCCCATAAACGTATCTCCGGGATCCATCAGAGACCAATAAACACCTAAATTTGCTGGCGTCCCGGATAACGATTGGACATTAACATAAATATTCTCTGCAGAAAATTCATCGTGGGCAAACAGCTGGGCAGCCTTCCTCTGCGCCAGGCATTCCAGGAAATTTACATATTCTTTCCCTTTATAAAAACGGCGGTCTGCATATCTTCGGTAATTAGCGAGCTGCCAGGCAACATCCTTTATTTGCTCTTCCGTTGAGAGAGTCATCTTGGTTGGCGGATATCCCTCTGCATATAAATTCTGGAAGCGGGTGCTGAGGGCATTTCTGATCGCCTCAGGGACATAAGACTGAGAAGGGATAAAAATCAATTTTCGGGCCTGACGCTCATTTTCCCAGCGAATCAGGTCTGAAACAAAAGGAGATATTTCCCCAATCTCCTGGCGGAAAAGATAATCTTTCTTGGATGCTTCAGGCATGGGAACCCTCGCTTATAAAATTCGTGGAGTAAGTCGTGACTAGGATAGACTGTGATTATTTTAACATAAATAAGAAACGTTATTAAGTTTGAAGGTCCTTACGGATAAACATCCAAACATTCAACAACGTATGACTTACTCTATTCTTGTAAATCAGTAATGCTTGCCTTACCTGCAGCAGCGCGGGCCGCAGAGAAAGGATATTCTATTGGTCGAGACGGATATTTATTGATTGCTTCGGCTTACCGGACATTGTTTCTTAAATAGCCCTGATCATGAAAGTTTGTTTATGGTTAATTTTCTCTGCACATCTCTCTTTATTTTATAGTAAGTTATTTCGTTCTGGAAGACAATTTTTATACTAGGTGGGATATTGGTTGGGCATACTCTTGCGACTTCAGCCAGACGAGGGTAAACTTACTGGATGGTGGTTCTGGAATCGAAATTCCTGTCAGTTAAGATGGTTCCAATCCTCAGTGACGCAGGAGAGTCTTCTACTGTTTTAATTGGATCTATAGGGATTTTCTCAAGGGTTTGATAATATGCGGAAAATTGATACTTCCATACTATCTGATGATGAATGCTGGGGAGTTCAAATCAACGGACTTATTCATTGTCAAAATTGCAAATGGATTGGAATCAGTGCTTGTGAAGGCAAAAACATCCGCCTTACCAATTACAATTCCAAAGGATACAGGATTGGAGAAGTGGGGGTAATCCCAGAAGATCACGATCCCGAATCTGATGAAACTGCAACCATCAATTAGAAAGACCTGCTTTTTTATACTTCTGGCAGAGTCTTCCTCACACATTGAACAGGCGCAAAAGCAGCTGTATTTTCCTTCTCCCGGCCAATTTACCCTGGAACTGACTTACAGATGAATAATTATGTTTCTGCAGCCATCCTTCAAGGGCAGATAACAAGGTGTCTATATACTTAATACCTTTGAATTATTGTGCAGACAAATCTGGGTGGCTGATTCTCTTCAAAAAGTGATCTTAACACAACGCCCTGGTGTCCCGCTCGGCGCATTTCCTGATATTGATGGGGTTCTTGAGCTTCAACACCAGGCAAATTGTAGGAATGTCCAAATTTATTGACTTATTGGCCCTTAACAAGTTTTTAATTCTTCCTTTGATTCAAGGGCTATTTCCGGATGCTCCAGTACCTTCTTCATATAAACAAAGGCTTTGTCCAGATTTTCCTTGGCCCTATCTGAAATCCCTTCCCTGAATTCCCATTCGTAGCCCTTGATATGCAGCAGCAGCACATGAGGCTCTTTCTGGAAGAGCTCTTTACAGAGTTTCACTATATATCCCGGGGAAGCAGAGTGTGTGGTGAATGAAAGCTTTCCTTTTCCATCAACCACACTCAGGCAAAAATCATCAATTTCCTCTTCGGATGCATCGGCGAAAATCACCAGGTCTTTATTTGAGATAGCTTCAGAATCTTCTATATTCAACTGGTAGTTATTTTCAAATTCAAACCCCACCAGCTCTTTCTCAGACGCCCATTCTTCCAGTCTATCTACCAATGCGATTCCCAGCCCGTCGTCCTGCCTGCCGGGATTCCCATAGCCATAAATCAGGATCTGCATTTAATCGATCAGGACCTCTTCCTGTCGATCAATTTGTTATTGGCATCATACAATGAAACTTCCAGCGGCATCTTGCCCAGCGCATGAGTAGCGCAGCTCAAGCAGGGATCATAGGCCCTGATTGCTACTTCTACTGCGTTCATCATCGGCTCGGTTATCTCAAGCTTTCCATCCATCCAGGAATGGGCGACACTATTCACCGACTGGTTCATTGGTTCATTGTTATTGGTTGTTGACACAATCAAATTCGCTTTTGTGATCTGATCAAGCTCGTTGATCTCATAGTGATGGAACAAGGTTCCTCTTGGAGCTTCCAGCAAACCAATACCCTTATATGCTTTGGACCCTTTCGTGACCAGCTCACCTTCCATCAAATCAGGATCGTTCAGCAACTCTTTCATCATCTCGGCCGAGTGGAGTAATTCAATCAACCTTGCATAGTGAAAATGCAGGCAGCTGTTATTCGGCTTGCCATTGGTGAGGGCCTTGTATTGCTCAAACTCTGCCTGCGCTAAAGGTGATGGGATAAATTCACAGGTGTTCAACCTTGCTAAAGGTCCAACACGATACCATCCTTTTTCCTTTCCCAATGATTTAAGATAGGGGAATTTCATATAGCTCCACGAACGGACTTCCTCTTCGATGTACTGTTCATAATCCTGATAGTCAACATCATTCAGGATCTTATTTCCTTCCGAATCAACAGCTCTCAAAACACCATGGTAAAGATCAAGCGCACCATCTTTCCTGACCAGGCTTAAGTGATTGGAAGGAAAGGATGCAAATTCATCAATAAAGCTTTTGTTCTTACTGTAATAATCCTTAAAGAAATCGAGTACTCCCTGCGACCAGGCAAGCATCTGATCGATATTCAGTGGGTCCGGTCCATTTAAGAATGCTTCTTTATCCTCAGGGCTGAGATGTTTATTGATACCTCCTGGAATGGCTCCTGTCCCGTGGATCTTCTTGCCTGCTGTGGCTCGAATGATCTCCTGTCCGAATTTCCTCATCATCACGCCCTGAACAGCAAGATCTTTGTGCTCCAGCACCACACCGATAACGTTTCTTATCGCTGGATCCGCGTCTATACCGAAAAGCAAGTCTGGAGAAACGAGATGGAAAAAATGTAATGCATGAGACTGGAATATTTGCCCGAAATGCATTAACCTCCTCATCTTTTCTCCTGTTGGGGTTAATCCATCTCCGGTCCCGGCACCCACGAGCATATCAAGTGCTTTGGCGGCTGCCAGGTGGTGGCTTACCGGGCAGATACCACACAGCCTTTGAACCAGTACAGGTGCTTCCCAATAAGGCCTTCCCTGGACAAAACGTTCAAAGCCCCGGAACTCGACTATATGAAACCTGGATTCAGTTACATTGTTATTGTCATCAAGGTGAATGGTAACTTTTCCGTGCCCTTCTACTCTGGTTACCGGTTCTATAGTGATTTTCTGTGACATATCTGCGTCCTTTATTAATCAAATTTTACAACTTCATAAGGTAATTTTAGCTCGTCACCTGTGACCAACGCCACAAGGGCATTCCAGATCAAGTCAGCCTCTGGCGGACAGCCCGGAAGATAATAATCTATCTTCACAATCTCATGGCAAGGATAGACCTTGTCCAGGATCATTGGCAGCTCGTCATCATTGGGCATTATCTTCTCGGTATTTAAACCCACAGTGGGGCCATTGAGATAAGCTTCTTCAAGACACTCTTTGACAGGTATGCCGTTTCTGAGTGCAGGAAGACCGCCCATAATGGCACATTCCCCGACAGAAACAAGGATCTTGCAGTTTTTCCTGAATTCTTTCAGGACTTCAATATTCTCACTGTTGCAACATCCTCCTTCAATCAAGCCGATGTCACACTGCTTGGTAAAAGTCTTAATATCATCGATAGG
>JAIORG010000294.1 GCA_021108255.1 Anaerolineales bacterium
GGACGGATACATCGCGCACTCTCGTGCTCAAAGGAGCACAGTTGATCACTCTGCCGACGCTGGAAGGGCCAGGGATGGCGCTCGAACAGGTAGCCCAGAGCGTATTGCGCGCAGTGGAGAATCGCGTGGCAATTGTCAAGGCTGATGCTGCCTATGCAGCAGCTATCATCGACCCTTATGGTAAGATTGTTGCCCTGCGCAATGGCTCGCTGGACGGCGCGGCATTCGCCCTGGTGGCGGATGTGCCGCTTGGAACTTCCGGGACGTTATACAGCAAACTGGGAGATTGGGTAGGTTGGTTGAGCCTGGCCGGGTTTATTTTCTTCACTGCTTTGCAGGAGATAACCAAACGGCAGCAGCGGGCTCAGAGTTAATAAAGGCCAATAGACTGACAGGGAGACCAGGTGAGGGGGTGACTGGGTGAGGGTGATAATTGGGGAAACTGATTACCAGTCCTCGCTGGCTTTTGCCTGAAGGGTTTTGTGAAGCTGTTCCGTTATACTATCTAAAGAGTTGTCATAAGGAGAAAATATTGTTTTTTGTTGATAAACCGTACATCTCAGATTTTTTCAAGAAAACAGTCAGAGATAATGCCATCCCGATAGTAGGTACAGAAATCGCAAAAGAATTAGATCTCTACCAGGGGACAATAATTATTAGTGAAGCTGAAGCGGTTAAAATAGCTCAGGAGTCAGACAATCTTTCCCTGTACACTACTTCTGAAAATTCCATAGGGTGGATAGCGAAGTATTTACCCTTTAGTGATTTTCCTGAAAAGATTGACTTATTTAAAAATAAACATAAATTCCGCGAATTAACAAAATCAATGTTTCCTGATTTTTACTTCAAGGCGGTTAAAGTTGAAGATTTAGCGGATATTGAAATTTCTGAATTACCACTGCCTTTTGTGATAAAACCTTCTGCCGGGTTTATGAGCATGGGTGTTCATAAGGTTACAAAATCAGAGGAGTGGGAGCGTACTTTAAATTTGATTTATGAAGAACTAGATCAGAAGAAAGATATATATCCCGCTGAAGTTGTTGATACGAGTTTATTTATTATCGAACAATGTATAAAGGGAGAAGAATTTGCTGTTGATGCATATTTTGATTCGAATGGTGAAGCAGTTATTCTAGGCATCCTGAAACATACTTTTTCATCAACTGCTGATGTTAGTGACCGGGTTTATACATCATCTAAAGAAATTATCGAGAATAATCTTGAAGAATTTACCCAATTTGCCGCGAAAATTGGTAAATTAGCGAAAATAAAAAACTTTCCTGTACATATTGAACTTAGAAGAGGGGACGATGGCACTTTGTTACCGATCGAAGTTAATCCAATGCGATTTGGAGGATGGTGCACTACAGCAGATTTAATTTTTATGGCCTATGGATTTAATTCGTATTTATACTATTATTCGCAAATCAAACCAAACTGGCCTGAGATTCTGAAAGAAAAAGAAGGAAAATTGTTCAGTATCATCGTCTTAGATAATTCAACTGGAATAGATGCTGATAAAATAACCTCCTTTGATTACAGAAAACTACTTTCTGGATTTGAGAATCCACTGGAGTTAAGGAAAATCAATTACCAGGAATATCCTGTTTTTGGGTTCTTGTTCACAGAAACAAGAAAAGACAATAGTATTGAACTAAAAAGAATATTGGATTCGGACTTAAAGGAATTTGTATCAACAAATGAAACTGGGTAGCTGGTTGCTTCGTATCGACAGAAAGGGCAGGGTGACATTTAGTTATTGATTAAAGGAATATCGATGGATTCCAGGCAAGATTGGCAAAAACCATACCAATTTGGCACGATTGTAATCTGGCCTCCGGATGAGGTTCGGGTAGTTGTAAATAATCAGCGGGAAGAAAATGATCCGCTTTCCCAATCCTATTGCGAAGCCCACATTACAGTTACCCAGCCGCTGCTGAAAAATCTTTCTGAAAGCGAGTGGAACCAGGTCTTGAGTGTAGTAAAAGATTTTAGATCCTTTCAGATTGATTTTGGTCCCCTGAATTCGTTCCTTCCTTATCCTTGCATCTTGTATGAAATTGAACCCCGGGAGAGGATTCTGGAACTCCGTCAGGCCCTCCACCAGACCGGTTTTTTTAACTTGACCTTGCCGCATACGGAAGATTTTATCCCTCACATGACTATCACGGAAGGACTCTCCGGCCCGACGGTGGATGAAAATTTACTTAAACAGCTTCAAAAGGAAAGCTGCCAGGGATCTTTTGTCTGCCAGGGGCTTGCCTATATCGTCCCTGATCAACGGTTTTGTTTTAAAGAAATAAAGACCTTGCCACTAGCTGTCGAATAAGCTGAAAGAGGTAAGGCCTTTAGTTCCCGCTGCTTTTCAGGATGTTCATCCTGAGTCTCTAGGTATACCCTCCTCAACATTCCCATCATCCAGTAGTTGAAAGATTTCATCCACCGTTTTATCAAACACTTTGGCAATCTTAATCGCCAGGATCAAGGAAGGTATATACTTTTCCTGCTCAAGGGCGATGATTGTCTGCCTGGTGCAGTCGCATTGATCTGATAGCTCCTGCTGGGTCATTTCGTCCTGTTCGAAACGCAGTTTGCGGATCTGGTTATGGATCTTCTCTTTAGCCATTGCCGCTCATTTCTCTGTGCAGTACCAGAGTGGCGATGGACTGCGCGAGCAATCCGAAGCAGGAGGTGGCATATGCCAGGAACCACATCCATCCGACGGGCAGGCTGCCAGCGGTTTCATAGCCGAGGAATAAGGCGATGCAAACAGCAAATATGAAGACCAGCACCGCAACCAGGGCAGTCTCATTCGCCTGGCGAGCAATCTCCAGGTCTCGCTCATCACTGATCAGGGCTTTGCCTCTTGATTTCTCCCGGGTCAAGTAGATCATACTGAGGTAACCAATGAACCCGGCAGCCAGGATCGCCGCGGCGATCCCCATTCGCATCGAGTCGTCCGCGTAGGTAGCTGCTCCTCCTCCCAGGAAGAAAACCAACCCGAATGCTATTGCAACCAGCCCCCAGATTCCTACTCCATAGCGCGCTCTCATTTTTGTTTGAGTCATTATTTTTCTCCTTATGTATGATAATTCTTACGTATTGTAAAGTATATCTTACATATTGTCAATAGTGTTTTACAATGTAGTTTCTTCCAAGCGCTTTTCCTGGGATTTTATCTTTGTTTAACCCCTTGACAAACCTTATAGGCAGTATTATAGTTAGTTAGACAAACTAACTAATAGACTTAGGGAACAGATCATGGAAATAACAAAAGACACTCGAGTTGGGGCAATTCTCAATGAGTACGGTGATATTGCAGACGTCATGGAAATATTTGGCGTTAATCGAGTTGGGCGATATTCGTTGCGGACATTGTTGGGTAAGGTGCTAACTGTAAAAGCAGCGGCATTCATCCATCGTGTACCTCTGGATGAATTTTTGAGCATCCTGGATAAGGCTGTAAAGGGCGATATCGAGGTTAAATAGATTTTTCTATTGGAATCCACATCCAGAATAATTTGACAATTTGGTAAAAAAAGTGGCCATGTTTTTAGTAAGGAATGAAGTTCATGACAGACAATCTTAAACAATCATCAGAACAATTTTTAAATTTGATGGATAGGGTGCGCCGGGTGGGACCCCAAACTGCCCCGCCTAAGGAAGCCGATATATCACCATCACAATTAGCTTTCATTACATTTTTAAACTTAAATCCTGGCTGTGGTATTCAAACAATGGCCTCTGGTTTAAAGCTGTCAAAACCAACAGTGAGTATCGGTGTGAGCCAACTAGAAGAAAGTGGTTTTCTCGTTAGGCAGCCAGATCCCCATGATGGGCGTGCTGTGCAGCTTTTTTTGACCCCAGAAGGACAGAAATTACACCAGCTTACGCTCGAGTTCCGCTGCAAGAAGTTCGAATGTTTGCTTAAAGACCTTACCCTTCAAGAAAGAGTGACCCTGATTAATTTGCTTGAGAAAGCTATTCAAGCTGCCGAAAATAAAACACAAGGAGAAGTAAAATGAAAAAATTCTTTAACAAATGGACCCGGAAATTTCACCGTTGGGTAGCTATACCAACGATAATAATCATACCTATTGCAGTAGTTTCTAAATTTACTGGAACGGGAGAAGAACACCTACCTATCCAAATCGAACAACTTCAATCGATTTTGATGCTGCTGCTGGTAATCAGTGGATCTTATTTATACCTGATCCCTTATTTCACCAAATGGGCGCGCAATCGAAGTAAAAAAAACAACAACAAGCCAGAGAGCAATTAGGAAGTCGGAAGAGTTTTCACAAGGGATATCATGAAAATTGCAGATAAATTAGCAGAAATATCCAATAGATCGACTTCTACAAGAAGGCGGATTCTAGCCAAGGTGCTCCCTGGTTTTGTGTACGCAATCTTCTTCCCTGCCCTTCTCTTCATCATTCCCAAACTCTTTTTGGACCAATGGTTGGGTCTTCCGACGTTTTTAACCCCTGTTATCAGAGCAGTGTTGGGAGGAAGTTTAATAACTTTGGGTATTATCTTCCTCTTTTGGTCTATCAGAGCACAAAGAAAGCTTGGTAAGGGAACGCCTATGCCTTTGATGGCTACCCAAAAACTTGTTGTCCAAAAGCCATATTTGTATTGTCGTAACCCGATTTTTTTCGGTGTGATCAATCTCTTTTTTGGAATCAGCATTTTATTTGATTCCATCAGTTCCCTGGTGATGGTATCGATATTTACCGTGATTATTTTGCTTTACACCAGGTTCATTGAAGAAAAAGAACTTGAAATAAGATTTGGAGAGGAGTATCTGGCTTATAAGAAAGAGACACCTTTTTTTATTCCAACCCCCACAATATTCAGGAGAAAAAAATGAAATCAACTTATCAAAAAATTGCTGCTGTCCTCGCCTTTATTATTGGCGCGATGGCTATCTTTGCAGGCGGGCAGGTTTTGTTAGGAAAGGTCATGGATTATTACGTATAACCTTATCGCTGGCCTGGTATCCTCCTTTGTTACCGCGATCCTTATCTGGAAAGGCAGCAAGTATGCTATGTCAGCTGCTGTTGGCATTTTTGCTGTTCATGGCATTGTGATGCTAATTTTGCAGACTGCTTATCGAGACCTGGTTGCCCCGGACAGCATCAAGGCTATGACTGTCAGGTTGGTCGTTTGGTTGATTATTCTTACCCTGATGATCGTCCAGGCACGAAAAAACAAAGAAGCATCCAATTAGACCACACTCAAATGGCCTCGCTATGAATAAAATCGGACGTTTGCTCGCAATCTTTGCCCACCCTGATGACGAATCGTACCGTGCTGGTGGTGCTTTAGCCCTGTTGGCCCGGGAAGGCGCTCAGGTCTGGGTGCTGTGCGCCACGCGCGGGGAGCAGGGGATACTTAAACTGGATCCTGAAGAGACCGGCCAAGTGCGTCAAACCGAGATGGAATGTGCCTGCCGTGCCCTGGGTATCGAGAAACCCCGCTTCCTGGATTACCAGGATGGAACACTACCCCAGGTGGACGAGGAGAGTGCAGTTGGGCAAGTTGTACGGACTATCCGGAAACTGCGCCCCCAGGCACTTCTGACCTGGCCTCCCAGTGGTGTGTCCGGTCACCCCGATCATGTTGCTGTCAGCAGATGGACAGAAATAGCCTTTCAGCTGGCAGCCGATCCTGCGGCATATCCGGAACATAAAGAGGCTCCTCATGCGGTCGAAGCTCTCTATCATATTGTTGTGCCCCACAGCCTGGCTGAGGCTATGAAAATGTCTCACCTGATCACCGTCCCTGATGAAAAAGTGACACTCACGATGGATGTGTCGGCGGCATGGGATGCAAAAATGACTGCCATCCGTTGCCACCACAGCCAGATGGTGAATTCGCCTATTCTGGATGCGCCAGAAGAGCAGCAGCATTTGTTCCTGGGAACAGAATATTTTCAGCAAGTAATAGTACAAATGAAAAATAAACCATAATTAAATAGGAGAAAAAATGGCAACAAAAACAATCGTATTCGCGCTAGTCACCTTTGCACACGACCTGTTAACCGCGGTCTGGATCGGAGGTTTGATCACCCTGGGTCTTACCGTAATGCCTTCCGTTAAAAAAGTATTAGGGAAGGGACCAGAGACTAAAAAGTTAATGGATACCATTCAAAAACGCAATTCCGTTCTTATTTATGTAAGCATGATCGGGTTGGTGTTGACCGGCTTGCTCCAGGCCAATCGAACCTCGGCGTACCTGGGCCTGTTCAGTTTAGGCAACACTTATTCTGCCATCCTGGCGGTCAAACATATTCTGGTGTTGGCGATGATTGCTATAGCTCTGTATCGCAGCCTGGTATTGAGTAAAGCATCTACACCGGCCCAGGAAAAACTAAAAGCGACTTTGTTAATCCTGAACATCATTTTCGGCGTTGGTATTTTGCTTCTCAGTGGATTTACAGCCGTACTCTCGTCCTCGATACCAGCCATATAAACAAGGATAGAACCATTATGTCACACGCAATCGAAGTCCAGAACTTAACTAAAATCTACCCAGGCTCAGGGGAAGGATTTTTGGCTGTGGATAAGATCAACTTCACAGTTGACCGGGGTGAGATTTTCGGTTTTCTTGGCCCCAACGGTGCCGGGAAATCCACCACGCAGCGAATGTTGACTACTCTGCTGACTCCTACAGAGGGACAGATCCTGGTTCTTGGGCATGACCTGGCCCAGAACTCATATCCGGCCAAACGCCAGATCGGGTTGGTGCCGGAAGAATCCAACGTTTACACCGAATTGACCGCTTGGGATAACCTGATGTTCACTGGGCGTATCTATCTCATGTCCAAAGCAGATCGCACGGCACGGGCAGAAGAATTACTTAAAGATTTTGGGCTGTGGGAAAACAAGGATGTTAAAGCCGAGAATTTCTCCAAGGGAATGAAACGCAGGCTGAGTATCGCTATGGCTATCATTCACAAACCAGCGCTGTTGTTCCTTGACGAGCCAACCCCCGGGCTGGATGTGCAAAGCACACGCGCCATTCAAACCCTTATCCGTCAACTCAGCGCAGAAGGAACAACTGTCTTCATGACCACCCATCAAATTGAAGAAGCCAATCAACTCTGCGACCGGGTCGCGATTATCAATTACGGCAAGATTGCAGCCATCGATACACCCGAAAAACTCAAGCAAACATTTCAGCAAGTGCAGTCTGTGGAGATCGCATTCACTTCATCCCCAGAGGGATTGAAGGAGAAACTCACCACACTGCCTGAAGTCAGCACGGTACTCAAAATTGGAGATAAATGGCGGCTCTACACCGATTCTCCTCCAGATTTACTTCCCCTCCTGATGAGGTTTTCTGAAAAAGAAAAACTTGATATTGTGAGTCTCAACACATTAGCCCCCAGTCTAGAAGACGTTTTTCTACAGATCACTGGTCAACAAGTTGGTTCCGTGAGTGAAGGACCCTCTCAGCAAAAAGCGGATAGGCGACGCAAAAAAGGAAAACAATCATGAAAATCTTCTGGAAACGTATTAAAGATGAGCTTTCCCAAGCCTGGGTAGTGACACTCAAAGACATCAAAGTATATTACTTGCGCCCGGGAATGATCATGTTTGGCTTCCTGATGCCTTTCTTCATGTTCTTCTCCTTTTCTGTGCGACGCGAAATGGCCGCAGGAGAGGGAATGTCGCGGTTGCTTGCGCTCACCATTTTCTTCACAGCTGCTGCCGCAGGTCCCTTCATCATTCCCACAGAACGGCGTTTAGGCACTTATGATCGGTTGCTCGCGGCTCCTATGTCGCTGTTTACCCTGCTTCTGGGGAAAATTGCTGTCGGCGCGTTCTTTGCCATTGTGGTTTCTTCCATCGCGGCAATTGTTGGTATCCTTTTCCTGGATGCCGCCATCGCCCACCCAGCCCTGATGATAGTGGGCATTTTTATTGGATCGTTCACCTTCTCGACAATGGGGTTGATCTTCGGCTCAATCCCCACTCGAAATCCCGGGGACGTCCAGATGCCAAGTACACTCATTCGCTGGGTGCTTCTCTTCGTCAGCGGCGTTTTTGTTCCTCTCTCAGAGATGTCCACTGTTGCCCGGGGAATATCCTACATTTCGCCGCTCACCTATGCTCAGGACTTGATGAATCATGCCGTTTTAGGAACGGGGGAGCTTGCCCTTTGGCTCAACCTTTCTGTTCTTTTTCTCTCCGGCATCATCTTCCTTCTGCCTTCGATCAAGCTGCATAAACGCGGACGTGTGCTTGGGTACTGAATCCGACAATGCTCTGAATCCAAATCCAACTTACTTGTTTTTCTGAACAATCTCTTTAAAAATCAACCCCGATCTTATCAAAAGATCGGGGTTTGGATTTCTTCAACGAATTGGTGACTCCAAAATGCTTAAGGGTTTAGTGTATCTACTTCAACCTGCAATTTTGCCTTGATCTGCCCAAAAGGCAGCCCATTTTCGGCGCAGTAATCATAAACCAGCATCAGGTGATTGGGGATATCTCCGCCAATTATTGTCTCGATTTTCTCAACAGGCAAACCCCAGTCCATCAGGTCAGCAAAGGTTGTTTTTCCTGCCACGACCATTTCATCTTGTTTTCTTACTGTTTCTTCCTCGTTATTATCTGCACCATCTTCCGCTGTGTTGATTTCTACCTGTTCGAATTCTATCTCGATGGTGTATGCATCCAGGTAGGCGATCTGCTCTGCGGTCAGGTCAGTGTGGTTTTTTAGAATATCCACCGCCGGTTGCAGCAGATAAGTATTTTCTTCATCATCTTCAAACTCGAAGGGGAGACCAGTATAGAGAGCTACGAACCATTTCACCGAGCCGTTGCCGATCTCTTGCTCTCCTTCGAATTCAGGGTAGATAGATTCAAAATCCTGGTTTTTGAAAGTAGCTGGATCGATATCTGCGGGCAGTGCAAAAGCGTAACTTAAGATATCCAGGGGGATGTCGAACATCTCGCTGATTTCGCCAAACCGGTGATTGCCGCGGATATCGGCAGGATAGTAATCTCCAGTTATTGTATCTTCCCTGGCAGCTTCCCCAATCGATTGGTTGCGTTGGACTGAGTTAGGATTTCTAACAGATTCGGTTTTCCACAATCCCATAGCAGAGGCTCCCAAGATTCCCCCGAATATTACAATGGCAATGATGGTGCCTAAAGTCTTCGAATGAATTTTCATTAGAGGTTTCCTTTGGTAGCAAAAATAACAGTATTTTCAACCGGACAGATTGCCTCGGAGGTACATTCCAGGCAGCCAATACATTGGTGATCCCGTACCACTTTTACAGCGTGAACGGGGATGTTCATGGGGCATTCATGGGTACAAATATCACACGACTTGCAACTCGATTCTCTCCGTCTGATGGCGAAAATGCTGAATAAATTAGTGATCCCCAAAATGGCTCCATACGGGCAGGCATATTTACACCAGGGCCGTTCCACGGCAAGAGAAGCCAGCAGCGTGATCCCCAGTACAACCAATCCAGTGACAGCTACTTCTCCAGTCCAGAAGTTAAATAATGCATAATAGGGGTCGATATCGCCAAAGGCCAGCTTGCCTGTCATGGCGGTCGCATAAAGTACCCAAATCAACATGATATAGCGCAGATAGCGCAGGTATTGATCGATCCGCCGGGGGACGAAGTGGTTATAGCGTTTTTTGAAGAGCCGCTTGCCCAATTTGCCAACCCATTCCTGGATGCTCCCCAGAGGGCATACCCAACCGCAGAATACCGAACCGAACAGGACTGCCAGAACGAACACAAGAATCATCAAAATGAAAGAAGATTGGTGGATTTTCTGAGTGAAAGTGCCCACTGCGGCAAACTGGTAGAGTGACACCACTCCCCCGAAGGGACAAACTGCGTGCAGTGAAGCATTCGACAGCAGCGGTATTTCTATGCCACTATCTTTCAGGACGTGATTGACTGCGATCAAGGCGATAAGGATAAAGAAAAAAATTTGCAAGACTGTCCGCAGCCATATTTTGTTCTTGGTAAATGATTTCAATTGAACCTCCTGCTTTTTTGATTTGAATGTACTTAATTAACGAAGCCTGGAAGAATATTATTGTTGAATACATTTCCTCCAGGCTTCGGAACCTACCCCAATTTATTTAAAACTACTGACTAAAGCAATATTTTATTTTCCGTGGCCTTTGCGATAGCCATATTCCATCATAGTACTCTGCTGAACGCCATCTTCGAGGCACTCGCCAGTGTTATCGCAGACACCCTCTCCGTAGTTCGCGGCAGGCATTCGATTGCCGTGTGAGGCCATCCAATCCACCTGTTCCTGGGTTAGCAGTCCATCTGCTACTACCTGGGACAAAGCATCGGCGCGGGCTGAAACGATCATATCTCTGATTTCTATCGAATCAAATCCAAGGCTTAAAGCAATTGCCGAGATTGTTTCCCCGGCATCGATGCGTCCGGTCAAATCACCAATCTCGATGTCTAAGGCAACTGCCAGATTTGCATGGATTAGATCTTCTAACATGCCATCCAGGTTGATCGATTGATCTAAAGGTATGCCTGTACCAGTGCCATTAGCGCCCTTGTTCCCCTTTCCAACAGGATTCTCTCCGTCAATTTCCTCACCCCCATTACCTGGGCCGCCCCGGAACAGTTCAGATGCGAACACCGGGCTAACAACAGAGAAGCTCAAAAGCGTAATACTCAACATTGCAACCAACAAAACAACTTTTTTCTTCATTTTTTACTCCTAGTTTTGACTAAAAGGTAATTTTTCACAAACTTAAGGTCAGTATAAATTGCAATTATTAGTAAATAATTAAGACTATGTGAATAAGTTGTGAAGGAACTCACGCAATACCCCAAAAAATGCTTAGGGTCTATAATAGTAATAGGCTTTTGTTCACCAAAAATCACTGATTGATCCAAGAAACCTCCTGGAGACATGAAAACCGGGAAATATTAGCCTGATATCCTTTAGAAGATAGGTCTATCTGCAAAATTAATTTGATCTGAATGGAAAGGGAAAAAATGAAACGTTTTTCACTCTGGAAAATCATAAAATACCCACCGCAATTCTTATATGCCATTGGACTGGGACCGATTTATGGTCGCATGGTGCTGCTCCTGACCACTACCGGACGAAAATCCGGATTGCCAAGAGTCACGCCATTGCAGTATGAAGAGATTAACGGCTGCATTTACATTGGTTCCGCGAGAGGAACCAAAGCGGATTGGTACCGTAATATTGTCGCGAATCCCAAGGTGAATATTCGGGTAAGAAGGCGTCAATTTGATGGTGCGGCCGAACCGGTTACAGATCCAGGGCAAATTGCTGATTTCCTGGAATATCGATTAGCAAAGAACCCCCGGATGATTGGTTTTATCATGTCCAGGGAAGGAGTTTCCAAAAACCCCACCCGGGTTGAGCTTGAGAAACACGCCGAGAGGAAAGCATTGGTGATCATCAGGCCTGAGAGTACCAAGTAAAAGGAGTTTTTTAAGTCAACAGTAAACGAGTCTTACCTGTCCAGCCTTGGATCAATTATCAGTGACTTTCCGTTGAAAAGCCTGGGATTGAGACCAGAATATTAAATATTGATTATCTATATTTGATGAATATTCAAGGTACCTGGTGGATTGTTCATAAACTATCGCACGATAAAAAAAGCGAGGAAAAAGATGAGCGATATAAGTGATTTGATCAATAGTATAGACTCTGTCCGGAAGGAAATGCAAGTTCTGATTGAGAACATCGATCCTGGACTGGAAATTTCCCCCGGCTGGACGATTAAAGAGGTTGTGGGGCATATTACCGCTTGGGAGATAGTCATTAACAAGGCATTAATAGCCTTCCAGGCTGGAGATTCACCCTACTTTTTAAGGGAACAGGATTTTGACCTCTTTAACAAAGGCGAGGTAGAGAAGCGTTCGGGTTGGATCCTGGATGAGGTGATCCATGAGTGGGAAAAAGTTAGAGAGGACCTGAAAAAAACCATCACAAAACTGAATGAAGATGATTTATCTGCAGAAATAGTCCTTCCCTGGGGTTCTGAACGGACAGTCCGGGAGCTGATCGAGATTATTGCCGAGCATGAAGGGGAACACGCAGAGAATGTTGAACGGGTTACCGGATAAACCTTCTGGCAGGAAATCCTTTTGGGCCTTGACCCAGGAAAAGGAATAATTATGAACGAACATCTGAAAGATGATGTATCAGGGAAGGAGATTTCCCCTGTTCTTTGGAAAGCCGGAATCCGGCTGCTCTTGATGGTAGTTGTGATGCTGTCGATCTTGTTTCTAGCTGCTGGTCGTTTCGATTGGTGGGAAGCCTGGGCTTACGCTGCCATGACAATGGTCATTTTGATCAGCAGCCGTTTAACTTTAATACTGAAAAATCCAGAACTGGCCTTGGAACGTGTTGAAGCAGCCAGCCAGGAGAACGTAAAAACCTGGGATAAAATTTTGATGCCGGTTACAGCGATTATTGGACCTGTTCTCTCCTGGATTATTGCTGGATTAGACCTTCGTTTTGGATGGTCACCCGATTTGCCTGACAGCATTCAGATTATTGCTCTCGGGGTGATTTTTCTGGGAAGTGGAATTGGAAGCTGGGCCATGCTTGTGAATCGTTTTTTTTCCTCCCATGTCCGCATCCAAACAGACCGCGGTCATACCGTAATTAGCGAAGGACCATATAGGTTGGTCCGCCATCCAGGTTATGCAAGCAACATATTGGCCTGGATAGCAGCCCCAATTTTTTTTAGTTCTTATTGGGTAATAATTCCTGCCATCCTGGTGATTGTAATCTCTATCATCCGTACAGCATGGGAGGATCAAACCTTACAGGATGAACTGCCTGGATATATTGAGTATGCGGGGCGGGTGAAATACCGCCTTTTTCCTGGAATCTGGTAAATATATTTTAAGGTGAGGATTGACTATGTCAGCTGATTTTGAATATAAACTGGGTAAATATGCTGAGGTGATTGTAAAGTCGGGTTTAAATTTACAGCCGGGACAGCGCCTGGTGATCGGTGTTCCACTTTACGAGTCGATGGGAGTACCGATTGAGCTGGCTCCCCTGGTTCGCAGGATTACTTCGGAGGCTTACAAAGCTGGTGCCCGTTACGTAGATGTGATCTGGAACGATGATCAGCTTACCCTGACCCGGTTTCAAGAAGGGGACAGTGCCGCGGTGGGTGAGTTCCCAACCTGGAAAGCGGAAGCTGCTCGAAAAGCCGCCGAAGATGGCGATGCGATCCTGATCCTGTATGCAAAAGATCCTGAACTCCTCTCCGGCCAGGATACGGATTTGGTTGCCGCTTGGCGCCGATCCAACCAGGGAGTTTTGAAGCCTTTTGTCGAATTGAGATATAAACTCGCAACCAATATTACTATTGCAACCGCACCTCTACCAGGATGGACGGAAAAAATCTTTCCCGAATTAAGCTCTGAGGAAGGCACCGCCCGGTTTTGGGAAACACTCTTCGATATTTGCCGGGTGAATGAAAAGGATCCCATCAAAGCCTGGGAAGATCATTTTGAGGATCTGGATAGAAGACGGCATTACCTGAATCAGAAAGGATATGCCGGGCTTAACTTGTCTGGACCAGGAACGGATTTGAAACTGGGGCTGCCCAAGGGACATATTTGGCAGTCAGCTCAATTTACCTGCCAGGCAGGTTTTTCATTCAGCGCTAATATTCCCACTGAAGAGGTATTTACCTTACCGCACAAGGATCAAACTGAAGGTGTAGTCGCTATTACCAAACCGATATGTATTGCAGGAGGAATTGTTGAGGGGGCGGTCCTGACTTTCTCCAGGGGAAAAGTTATCAAAGCATCTGCCGAGAAAGGGGAGGAAAACTTGCATAAATTGCTGGAGGCTGATCCGGGACATAGACAACTGGGAGAAATTGCCCTCGTTCCCCACAGCTCCCCGATCTCACAATCTGGTTTGATATTCTATACCATTTTGATTGACGAGAATGCCTCCAGTCATATGGCCCTGGGTTCAGCAATACGAGCAAGCTTGGAAGAAGGGGTGTCGATGTCAGATGAAGATTTTTCCGCGGCGGGTGGTAACCTCAGTGTTGGTCACCTGGATGTGATGATCGGCTCCGGTGAGATAGATGTGGATGGTGTTCTCGCCGATGGAACCTCCGAGCCATTGATGCGTGGAGGTGAATGGGCTTATGACGCCTGAGGCAAGAAAAAAAACCAACCGTTTTCAGCGCCATGATTGCCATGGGATGTGCTTTTGTCCTCTC
>JAIORG010000136.1 GCA_021108255.1 Anaerolineales bacterium
CTGCCGGTAAATAAGACCCGGTGATATTCCCTACATGGATATCAGCGCTGGCGTATGGCCAGGCAACTGCAACAAGAATATTTCTCTTCATAATTTGCTCCTGATCTGATAACTGGTAATAAAAAAAGCTGTCCATGATGGACAGCCTGGTGTCATTTTTTCCGAAGATTAATCAGCGAGAATTCCCCGGGTGGACGACTGCCCGAACCAAGTGTGGGCGGGATACGCCCATTTGCATAGCCATGCTCATCACACAAGCCATCAAAAACACCAGGAACAAGATACTCACGATTGTTTATCCTTTATACTCAATCAAAGCTTATCTTGTAGTCTATATGGGGATGGGGGATTTGTCAACCCTCCCCAACTTGTATAGTACAGGTCTGAAAAACTGAAAATAACCCCTCAAATACGGTATACTAATTTTATCTGCCAAATTTTTTATTTGGACTTCCGGCAGGAGGGTATTGGACTTATACGATAACGATTTTTTGTCCCAACTGATCTCGCTCCCATCGTTCTGGAGCAGAAACCGAATTTACGCCTACACAATCCACCATGAAGATTGTGGAAAAAGCCATTTGTCTTGAGGAGACGATAGTGTCAGCACTTAAAAATATCCGGATTGTAGATATAACCCGGGCCATGGCTGGACCCTACTGTACAATGATGCTGGGGGATTTTGGCGCCGATGTGATCAAAATTGAACGTCCTGGGTCAGGAGACGAAAGCCGCGGGTGGGGACCGCCGTTTGTGGGGGAGGCCTATGGTCCATATTCGGGAACATCGGCTTATTATCTCTCCGCCAACCGGAATAAACGCAGTCTAACTGTCAACTTGAAAGATTCTGAAGGACAGGAAATCATCCGGCGCCTGGTCCGGGTTTCTGATGTTTTTATTGAAAATTACCGGACAGGGGTATTGGATAAAATGGGGTTGGGTGTTGAGGATCTAACCACAGAAAACCCTGGATTAATTTATTGTTCAATCAGCGGATATGGCCGGACAGGCCCCTATAAAGAACTGCCAGGTTATGATGCCATCATCCAGGCAGAGGGTGGATTGATGGGGATTACTGGACCTGCTGACGGGCCGCCGTCCAGGGTCGGGATTCCGATTATTGATATCACCTCGGGGATGTTTGCTGCTTCTGCGATTATGGCAGCCCTCTATGAACGAGTTCAATCAGGCCAGGGGCAGCACATCGATGTTTCCTTGCTTGATTCCCAGGTAGCCTTATTGTCCAATGTCGCCTCTAATTACCTGGTTGGCAAGAATCCGCCAAAAAGATTTGGAAATGCCCATCCCAATATTGCTCCCTACGAAGCGTTTCAGGCCCAGGATAAAGGATTTGTGGTCGGCGCTGCCAATCAGCGGCAGTGGGAACTTTTATGTGATGTGATTGGCCAGCCTGAATATAAAGAGGATAAACGGTTTAAAACCAACCAGGATAGAGTAAAAAACCGTGCTGATCTGGTAAATCATTTGAACCAATCCTTCTCTGAAAGAAAGGTGGAAGATTGGCTGAGTGTTTTCCGTGAGGCCGGTTTACCTTGCGGCCCGATCAACCAGGTTCCAGATGTGTTTGATCATCCCCAGGTAGCTGCACGAGATTTAATCCTGGAGGTTGAACATCCAGATGCCGGATTGATTCCCCTGACAGGTTTTCCCTATAAACTATCCCGCACACCAGCTGAAATCCGTCATCACCCCCCGGGGCTGGGAGAGCACAATTTGGAAATCCTGGTGGATTTGTTAGGTTACAGCCAGGACCAGGCAGACTCATTCCGGGAAAAGGGTGTAATTTGATTTTGATTAATAGGGTTGCTGGTAGATTAATTGAGCCTTTCGATTCTTGAAGTACCCGGGTTAAGATAACCCGCAGGAAGTACAGAAATAGTTCAGGAAGGTGTTATGTCCTCCATAAAAACAGAAATTCGTTCCGGCGCATATTACGATTCCGTTATTTTGATGCAGCTGCAGCGCTCGCTTGCGGATTTGCCGACGGTTATTGACGCGGGAGTGGTGATGGGCACGGAAGCAAATAAAGATCTGCTGGAGCAAAGCGGCTTATTGGTTGATGAGATCAAAGGGGCTAATGCAGACGACCTGGTAATTGTGGTCAAAGCTGAAAATGAAAAAAAAGCCCAGAAAGCGCTTGAGCAGGTAGATGATCTGGTTGCTGCCAGGCGGAGCAGAGATGCAGTGGACCAGGAATTCTTACCCAAAAGCCAGGAATCGGCGGCAAAGACCCTGCCGGATGCTAAATGGACCCTGATTTCAGTGCCGGGCCGCTACGCTGCTGGTGTTTCCCGGGAAGCGCTGCGATTGGGTACACATGTCTTCCTTTACAGTGACAATGTCAGCCTGGAGGAGGAAATTGCCCTTAAAAAGAAAGGCGCAGAGAAAGGTTTGTTGGTGATGGGGCCAGATTGCGGCACCGCGATTATCAATGGGATTGGATTGGGTTTTGCCAATCAGGTCCGCAAGGGCTCCATTGGGATGGTTGCTGCTTCAGGTACAGGGCTGCAGCAGGTTTCAGTACGCATACATCAGTTGGGAAGAGGACTTACTCATGCCCTCGGTACCGGAGGAAGGGATCTGACTTCCCAGGTGGGCGGCCTCACGGCCCGGATGAGTTTAGAATTATTGGATCGGGATCCGGAAACTAAAGTGATTGTACTGGTCTCCAAACCACCTGATCCAGAAGCAGCGGACGGGATGATTAACTTTGCCCGGGGGTTGAGCAAACCAGTGGTAATCAATTTTATTGGATATGCTTCCACTTTACAGCAGATTGACAACCTTTATTTTACGACCACTTTTGATGACACTGCTGCTGCTGCGGTGAAGTTAGCTGATGATTCTAAATTGACTCAGGAGGAAGAAGATCTGCATTTAGATCAATTTAATTCCGGGCAGAAATATCTGCGTGGTTTATTCTCCGGGGGAACCCTGGCTTATGAAGCTTTATTAATTCTGGATTATTATCTTCCGACTGTTTATTCAAATGTACCCATTAACAAAGAATATCGTTTAAAAAATTCACTGGTCAGCCAGGGACATACCATTGTTGACCTGGGAGAAGATGAGTTTACAGTTGGCCGGCTGCATCCCATGATGGATCATGAATTGCGTATCCGGCGTCTGGAAGCTGAGAGTGAAGATCCGGAAACAGCGCTGATATTATTAGATATTGTTCTCGGTTATGGATCGCATCCGGATCCGGCAGCTGAGTTGGTTCCTGCAATTAAAACAGCCCGTTCCAAAGCTAAAAAAGCTGGCCGTTATCTGGAGGTAGTAACCGTTATTTCCGGTACAGATGCTGACCCGCAGGACATGAAATCCCAGGAAGAACAATTTCTAGGAGCCGGGGCGCGGGTTTTTCACAGCAATGACGCCGCAGCCAGGTTTGTTGGACGCTTGGTCCGGACCCTGGAAGGAAAAGAAGCCCAGGAAAATAGCGAGTCATTCAAACCGGTTGATCTTGAATCTTTAACCGGTGAATTTTCTGCAATTAATGTGGGACTGGAATCCTTCACTGAAAGCCTGTTAGCCCAAAATGTCGAGGCTGTCCAGGTGGACTGGAAACCCGCAGCTGGCGGGGACCCGGATTTAATGGCACTGTTAGAGAAGATGAAGGGATAAAAGAGGAGCTTCTTGATGAAAGAATTTACAGCGGCTTGTGTGCAAATTGCGATCACTCCCAATGATCCTCAGGCCAATATAACCAAAGGCATCGAATGGCTGAAAAAAGCCGTAGCGGAATACCAGGCGGAGCTGGTCGTATTTCCAGAAACTGTTACTACCGGGTTTGATACAGCCCAGACTCCTGAGGAATTGTGGAACATGATAGATGAAGCCCCCGGGGCCTTAACTGAAGGAATCCAGGCTGCGGCCAGGGAATTGGGTGTTCATGTGGTTTGGCCCACCTACCGTAGAGCGGAAGAAAGAGGGAAAATATTTAATTCCTCTATATTAATTGGACCAGACGGAGAAGTTATTGGTATCTACGATAAAACTCATCCGTTCCCGGGTGAACGGAGAGATTCGGGGGGATGGGTAGAAGTTGGGACCCAGGCGAATGTATATGAAACTGACTTGGGTAATATCGGCATGATTATTTGTTATGATGGCGATTTTCCGGAATTATCCAGATTGCTGGCGGTCAAAGGCGCTGAAATCATTGTCAGGCCCTCCGCATTACTGCGCAGTTATGACATCTGGTACATTACAAACTGCGCCCGGGCCTATGATAATCATGTTTATATGATCAGCACCAATATGCTGGGACCCGACGCGGCAGGTAATTATTATTTTGGGCACAGTATGATCGTAAATCCTATTGCCTGGCGGTTGGCGCAAGCCAGGGGAACGGAGGAGATCATCGCTGCCAAACTTGACCCCGATCCGCTGCGCTACATCACCTGGGGCAGTAAAAGTATCCAGCCGTTTGATCACCTGGAAGATCGCAACCTTGCCCTATACGAGGAAATATTAAAAGAAGCCAAATCGAAATTCGAACCTGGAAAACGTTACCCCCGGAAGGAATCCTGACATAAATAATATCTTGAGGGAGAAAGGAAAGGAGACTGGAATGGATATTGAAAAAGCAAATCAAGAGGCTGTGGAGAGAATGATGGAGGCCAGACCTGTTTTGGTCGGGCTGGGTAAAGCGATCGACGTGATACCAGGAATGAAGGACAATTTGCTGCTCCATGCGGGACCGCCGATCACCTGGGAGCGAGCCTCAGGTCCCATGCAGGGAGCAATTACTGGTGCGCTGATATTTGAAGGTAAAGCAAAAAATATGAAAGAAGCCCAGGAGATGGTTGAATCTGGGAAGATTCAACTTGAGCCCTGCCACCATCACCAGGCTGTGGGACCGATGGCAGGGGTTACCAGCCCGTCGATGTCGGTCTATATCCTGGAAAATAAAACCCATCAGAATTATGCCTACTCAAATTTAAACGAGGGCTATGGCAAAGTGCTGCGCTACGGTGCGTACAGTGAAGAGGTGATCGACAAGCTGAAATGGATGGAAGAAGTCATGGCTCCTCTCCTCAAAGAGGCGATTGAAGCCAGCGGTGGAATTGACATCCGGGCGCTGTTAGCCGAATCCTTGCATATGGGGGATGAAGGACACAACCGCAATAAAGCCGGATCTATTATGTTTACCGCTAAACTTGCTCCATTTATCGCCAGGGTTTCCAAGGATCCAGCAGTGGCCTCCGATGTTATTTCTGCCCTGGGAGATAACGCACTAAGTGTGCTAAACCCGGTCATGGCAGCCTGCAAAGCGATGTCCGATGCTGGTCACGGCATTGAAGGAAGCACAATCATCACCGTAATGGCGCGCAATGGAACCGACTTTGGAATCCGGATCAGCGGCTTGGGTGAGCGCTGGTTTACCACCCCGGTTCCGACACCAAAAGGACTTTATTTCCCCGGGTTTTCAGAAGAAGATTCCAGTGGGGATATTGGAGACAGCACAATTACAGAATCGGCCGGGATTGGAGGATTTGCTATGGCGTCTGCGCCGGCAATCGTTAATTTCGTGAGCGGCACGCCAAAAGACGCTCTGAACACCACCCTGGAAATGTACGAGATCACTTACACAGAACATAAATATTTCACAATTCCGCCCCTGGATTTTCGGGGTACTCCCATGGGAATGGATTTAAGGAAAATTGTTGAAAAAGGCATTACCCCCCGGATTAATACCGGCATTGCCCATAAGGATGCCGGAGTCGGCCAGGTAGGAGCGGGTTTGGTCCGGCCCCCAATTTCTTTGTTCCAGGAAGCATTGGTGGCTTTTGCAAAACATTATCAAATTGGGTAAGAAAGTGATCCCTGAAAATTAGCTAGATCAGGGAGGGAGGTTGAACATGGGTAGAGAAAAAGGGATAGATCTGCTGAATAGCGCCAAGATGTATGATTTGACGCAAGCCTTGAGCATTTTCACACCCCCGTTTCCCGGGGAAATGCCGCTGCAGGTTCACTTTTTTAAACGATTAACTGGATCATTCGGCGGAGGGCAGGGAGCGAACGGACAGCAAATAGAGTGGAGCAACAATACTGGTACGCATCTGGTCGGTCCCCGCGCATTTCATTCGGGTGCCAGAGCAATTGCTGATATTCCGCTGACCGATCTGTCCGGGGAAGGGGTGGTGGTCGATATTTCTGAAGAGGTTTCGGATTACAGTATTTACACTCCGGAAATGATCACTAACAAGGTAGATGTAAAGGAAGGGGATATCCTGATCATCAATACCGGCTACCATAAATATGGCTGGGACCAGCCGGATATTCCCAACGCGGATGCGCAGGGAGGGATTGAAAATACGGAATTCGGTTATTATCTTCGCCATCCCGGTCCTTCACCGGAATTTTTCCAATGGGCGTTGGATTTGAAGTTAAAACTCATCGGTGTGGATTGCGGCTGTGTAGAACATCCCATGAATACCAATTTGCGCTATATGCACACCCGGGAGTTTGAAAAGGCGGAAGCCAGGTTGAAGGAAACCCAGGGGAAAACCTGGGATGAAATGTACCCCCCGGAGTGGTATCACAAACTCACCCATATCACCATGCCAAAAAGTGGGCTGCTGCTGGCGGAATCGTTAGGCGGAGAGATCAATCAACTAAAAAACCAGCGGGTCTGGATCATGATTTTCCCCATCCCGTTTATGGAAGTTGAATCCTCCTGGAGCAGGGCAGTTGCCTTGCAAGCGCCGGACGGCATGACCCCTGAGGCTTTTTTTGACCAGATGCACGAAATGGAAATGCTGGATATGACCCTGCCTTTCAGTGTTCAGACTCCCCAATGGGCCAACTATGTACCCTTAAGTGTGAAATACACCAAACGCGTGGGTGGGCAGTATTTTGGATTGGGCAGGAACAACGCGCACTGCCGGGCCAGTTTCCATTTGGCTACGCATATGGATGGAGAGGTTCATTTCCACTCCGGCGGATTGACCATTGGCGAGACCCCCTTTGAAAAGTGGTTCGGTCCTGGAGTGGTTGCGGACATTTCAGAGTTAGTCAGCGATACCAGCGTTTACACACCGGAAATGGTTGAGCAGGTTGCTGAGGTCAAGAAAGGGGATATCCTGGTTATTAAAACCGGTTATCACAAGTACGGCTGGAACAGCCCGGATTCCGATGAATTCCGCTACATGATCAGGCATCCAGGACCCTCACCTGATTTTGCGGATTGGTGCCTGGAAATGGAAATAAAATGGCTGGCTGTGGATTGTGTGGCTATGGAACATCCCATGAACACCATCCAGAGACTCTGGCATCCCAAAACTTTTGAGGAAGCCGATCAAAAATTAATTGAACAGTACGGAAAAGGCTGGGATGAGATTTACCCGCTGGATAAATATTACCAGGATATGCATCTAAACCTGTTCCCCAAAGGGATCATCCATGCTGAAAACCTGGGAACCGATCTGGCGGATATGGAAAGCGGACGTTACTATATTGGCTGTTTTGTTCAAAAAGGTATGGAGCTAGCTTCCTGCTGGGCGCGGTTTGTAGCGTTTAAGGAACGGGAATAGGAAAATCATGATTCTTGTCACTGGAGCAGCTGGAAAAACAGGTCAGGCAGTTACCCGAGCGCTGGTCAGAGTCGGAGCATCTGTTCGGGCCCTGGTTCATAAAGAAGAATACCAGGATTCGGTTGAATCAGCCGGAGTAAGCGAAATCTACCTGGGAGATCTTCTCAATTTAGATGATCTCCAAGAAATTATGGAAGGAGTCGAGGCTGTTTACCATATTTGTCCAAATGTGCATCCCGGGGAGGTGGATATTGGGGTAGGGGTCATTCAGGCTGCCAAAGAAGCCGGGGTAGAGCATTTTGTGTACCACTCGGTTTTACATCCCCAGATTGAAGCCATGCCCCATCACTGGCTGAAGCTGCGGGTTGAAGAGCATTTAATCGAATCTGGGCTGCCCTTCACTATCCTGCAGCCAACAGCCTATATGCAGAATGTTGCCGCACTTATCCCCAAATTGCTTGAGGGAGGTGTTTACCGGGTGCCATATCCAATTGAAACAGGGATCTCTCTGGTGGATCTGGAGGATATTGCTCAAGCTGCGGCAGTTGTGATCACGGAACCTGACCATAAAGGCGCGACCTATGAATTGGTAGGGACGGGACCAATTACCCAGACCCAGGTTGCGGCGGTCTTAAGCGAAGTGCTTGGTAAAGATATTCAAGCTCAGAGGATTCCTTATAAAACCTGGGAAACCCAGGCTTTAAAAAATGGCCTGGGATCCTATCAAAGATATGCTCTGCTGAAAATGTTCCAGAATTACAAGAAGTTTGGGTTTAGTGGAAATTCCCTTGTTCTCGGCTGGCTGCTTGGTCGTCAACCGACAACTCTGGAAAGCTGTTTGCGGAGAGAGCTTGATAAGAATTTCACCTAATGTAAATCACATAATATATAATGGAACGTACCGGCAATTTCAATAATGGAGATTAGCCTATGAAACCGGCACCTTTTGAGTATTACGCTCCAACCTCAGTCTCCGAAGTTCTAGAGCTATTAAATGAACATGGATACGACGCCAAAATCCTGGCGGGCGGGCAAAGTTTGATACCAATGATGAATTTCCGCCTTGTCCAGCCGGCAGTATTGGTGGACATAAACAAAATCCCGAATCTTTCTTATATCAAAACCCATGAAAATGGAATTCGCCTGGGGGCGATGGTTCGTCACACCCAGGCTGAACGCGATTCTCTAATTAAAGAACGTGTTCCCTTGCTTCATGAAACCATGCCTCAAATCGCAACCATCCAGATCCGCAACCGGGGCACAATTGGCGGAAGTCTTGCCCATGCGGATGCTTCTGCAGAACTGGTCGCGGTAACAACTGCTCTGGAAGCCCGCTTTAAAATTCAGAATCTAGAAGGAGAACGCTGGGTTCCTGCCAGCGAATTTTTTGTTGGGTTGCTGATGACTTCCCTGGAACCGGAAGATATGTTAGTTGAAATTGAAATTCCGGATTTGCCTGCGCGATCCGGCTGGTCGTTGAAAGAGGTTGCCCGCCGTCCGCATGATTTTGCATTGATTGGTGTCGCGGCAGTGTTGACCCTGGACAAAAAAGACCGTTGCCAATCTGCTAAATTGGTTTACTTGAGCGCCGGAGATGGGCCGCTAGTGGCTGAGGAAGCTGCGGTGCTGCTTCAGGGCCAGAAAATTAGTGAGGATTTAATTATTGCTGCAGCTGAGAAAGCCGCCACAGAAGAGATTGACCCCGGGAATGATATTCACGCTACCGCTGATTTCCGACGGCACCTGGCAAACGTTCTCACCCGGCGGGCTTTAGCAGAAGCTTATCAGCGGGCCAAGGGCGGAAAATAAGGAGATCACCATGGAAAACACTATTACCGTTTCGGTCACTGTCAATGGAACCCCCTATCAACGATCGGTTGACCCCCGCACTCTTTTAAGTGATTTTCTCAGGAACGATCTGGAATTAACTGGCACTCATGTCGGCTGTGAACATGGAGTCTGCGGCGCCTGTACAGTTTTGCTTGATGGGGAAGCTGTACGGTCTTGTTTGTTATTTGCGCCCCAGGTTGATGGTCATGAGATCATTACCGTTGAGGGATTAGGGACTTTAGATAACCTTCACCCCTTGCAGGAAGCTTTCCGGGAAGCACATGCCCTGCAGTGCGGTTTTTGTACTCCCGGCATTTTAACGACATTGGTGCCCTACCTGGAAGAAAATCCAAATCCCACGGAAGAGGAAATCCGAGAAGCTATCTCCGGCAATCTCTGCCGCTGCACTGGCTATCAACATATTATTGATGCCGTGAAACTGGCTGCGGAAAAAACTGACCCTTGAGAACCCGTTGATTTGACAATCAAAGGCCAGGTGTGAATTGAGTATCAAAGAGGAGCACAATTGTGACTTATAAAGTAATCGGTAAACGAGTTAAACGGGTTGAAGACCCCCGCTTGCTGACCGGTCAGGCATTGTTTGTAGGTGATGTGAGCTTACCTGGCATGCTTTACGCCGCTTTTTTCCGTAGTGATTATGCCCATGCTAAAGTGATCAGCATAGATATCAGCCAGGCATTGGAAATTCCCGGAGTGGTGGGAGTCTATACAGCAGAAGATATGGGAGATGACTGGGAACCGGGACCTCCCCTGGTTTCTCCACCGCCGACATTGGAGAATGTAGTGTTTAATTCCCGTCGGCAGGTTCCGTTGGTAAAAGGGAAAGTCAAACATGCAGGGGAGATCATCGCGGTTGTCATTGCCGAGAGCCGCTACATTGCAGAGGATGCAGCCGAGGAGATCCTGGTTGAATTTGAACCCTTGCCGGCTGTGGTAGATCTGGAAAAGTGTTTGGAACCGGGGAGTGTTCTGGTTCATGATGATCTGGACACAAATTTGGCCGCACACCTCATCCAAAATAAGGGAGATTATGAGGGTGCCAGGAAAGAAGCTGACCTGGTTATCAGCCGCCGTTTTCACCTTGACCGCGGGGCTGCTGCCGCATTGGAGAACAGGGGAATCGTAGCTGATTGGGATGAGAAGAACCAGCACCTCACAGTCTGGGATGCAACCCAGTCCCCCATTCCAATCAGGAATGGTCTGGCTGCCAGGTTAGGGCTCAGAACCCACCAGGTGCGGGTTGTGGCTCCTTTTGTAGGCGGGGGATTTGGACCCAAGATTATGATGTTCTACGCGGAAGAAATGGTGCTGCCCTGGATTTCAATGAAGCTGGGTAAACCGATCAAATGGATCGAAGACCGGCGGGAAAATTTTTACGCTACTACCCAGGAACGGGAACAAATCCACGATGTGGAAATGGCTTTATCCAAAGAGGGCCATATTCTTGGCATCAAACAAAAGTTCATTCATGATACCGGCGCGTTTAATCCCTACGGGCTTACCACTCCCCTTAACACTCAATCCCATTCCATGGGGGGGTATGATGTGCAGAATTATTATAGTGATTTAACAGTGGTGTTCACCAACAAAACCATTGTTACGCCCGTGCGTGGCGCGGGACGGCCGCAGGGTATTTATATTGTAGAACGGATGCTGGATATCGCTGCCCGGGAGTTAGAGCTCGATCCAATGGAAGTCCGCAGGCTCAACTTTATTCCCCCGGATGCTTTTCCCTATGATCATGAAATCATCGATCAAGCATTTGCAACTTTGATATTTGACAGTGGGAATTATGAACCTGCTTTTGACAAAGCGCTGGAAATGCTGGGATATGAGGATTTTATTAAAAATGAACAGCCGCGCTTACGGGCGGAAGGAAAATATGTAGGGATTGGTATTGTGCCCTTTGTTGAAACCACGGGGGTTGGCCCCTACGAAGGAGCCAGGGTTTCTGTTGAGCCCAGTGGAAAGATCAGCGCAGCAACCGGTGTGGGGACACAAGGACAGAGCCATATGACGGCCTTTGCCCAGGTTATCGCTGAACAATTAGGTGTTGAGGTTAGTGATGTGAGCATGGTGACAGGAGATACAGCGGAGTTTCATTGGGGAACCGGCACTTTTGCCAGCCGGGGAGCAGTGGTAGCAGGCAATGCGGTTAATGCGGCAGCCGGCGACGTTCGCCTGAAGGTGCTTAAATTAGCCAGTAAAATCCTGGAAACTCCGGAAGAAGAGCTGGTATTAGAAGACGGTATGGTTCGGGTAGCTGATAAGCCGGATCAGTCCATCAGCCTGGGGGAATTGGCATTGCTCGCGAATCCTTTGCGCGGCGCAGTTGAACCGGGAACGGAACCTGGTTTGGAATCCACTAAATACTTCGGACCAGCTTTTGGAGCGACAGCCTTTGGCGTTCATGGCATGATCCTGGAAGTTGATCCGGAAACGATGATGATAAATATCAGGAAGTACATCACGGTGGAGGATTGCGGGACCATGATCAATCCCCTGGTTGTTGAAGGCCAGATACACGGCGGGGTATCGATGGGCATTGGTAATGCCTATTATGAAAAACTTCATTATGATGAAAATGCACAGTTACTAAATGCCAGCCTGGCGGATTATCTAATTCCGGGTTCGACTGAAATGCCGCATATTGAGGTTCACCATGCCAATACACCCGCACCCAATAATGAACTTGGCACCAAGGGAGTTGGTGAAGCCGGGGCGATTCCAGTACCGGCCGTGTTTGCCCAGGCTCTGGAGAATGCGCTCCATGATTATGATTTAGAGATCCTGGAAACTCCCCTCAGCCCTAACCGGTTATATGAATTGCTTCAAAAGAAGGAGGATAACTCATGAAAGTAGAAGGAGAACATATCTTCAAGGGAACCCAGAAGCAGGTCTGGGATTTATTTCGAGATACTGAAGTGATGGCGACGGCTTTGCCGGGAACTGAAAAAATGGAAGCGGTGGGTGAAAATGTTTACGAAGCGGTTATGAATGTCCGGGTCGGTCCTGTTGCAGGAAAGTTTTCCGGCAACCTGGTAATTTCTAATGAGAACTTTCCAGAAACCTACACAATGACTGTTGATGGACGTGGAAAACCGGGTTTTCTGAAGGGAGTTGGCGATGTCATCCTGAGTGATCAGGGAGACGGCAGTACTTTGATGAAATATACCGGCGAGGTTCAAATCGGGGGAAAATTAGCAGGCGTTGGACAGCGGTTAATTGATACTGTGAGTAAAAGCATTATTAATCAAGCTTTTGACATCCTGGACCAGAATTTAGTTGAGCGATCAGCGGCAGAGGCCGAAGGAAGGGAAGCTGAATACCAGGGGGCTTCCGAGAAAGATTACGCCGCCACCGTTGCCAAGGATTTAGTAGGTGGTGTTTTATCAGCACCCTGGGTAAAAAAGCTTAAGGGAAAGTAATTCCAACAATTATCGGTTTTATACTTGTTTAAAGTTTAACCTAAATATCGTAACCTTTATTCAGATTGTTTGTTGAAAATATTGTATTCCGTTTGATTTGATCAATTTCAAGCAGTTTTAGCCTGGGAAAAGGAGGTGACGTCCGGAAAATAAATGTTTGAGATCTGCCCAGAACCTGAAGTTCGTAAAGGTACTTATTATCTTCAAAGGAGAGAATAAATGGCGATTAAGGACAGAAAAATACCTGGTTACCTGCCAAATGAAGTTCCCCCGATTGGGGAAATGATCATTCTTGGTTTCCAGCACACATTGACTATGTTCCCAGCGACAGTTTTCTGCGCTCTTTTCACCGGGTTCCATGTTTCAACTGTGCTGTTTGTAGCCGGCATGGCGACCATTGTGGCGCTGATTTTGTCAAAGTGGAGAATCGGGAAATTCATTCCCCTTTACTATGGCTCCAGCTTTAGCTATCTGACAGCCTACCTGGCAATTACCAATGCTCAGTGGGGTGTTCCCGCCAGCGATGAGTTAATCAGCACAATGCAGGCAGGAATCCTGGTAACCGGTTTGATTAACATTGTTATCGGTTATATTATCAAAGTAGTGGGGAAAGATGCTATTGATAAAGTTCTTCCTCCCATCATTACAGGCAGCGTAGCAGGGATCATCGGTTTTGGTCTAGGATTCGCGGCTTTAGGTATGGCTGGAACGAATTGGCTGGTGGCAATAGTCACCATGGTGGTCACGATTATGTTTTCGGTTTACCTGCGCGGAAAGGGATTTGTCGGTATGATTCCTATCTTGTTAGGCGCAATTGCCGGTTATCTAATCTCCATCCCCTTCGGATTAATTGATCTCTCTGGCGTTGCGGCTGCCAGCTGGTTTGTTATTCCTCATTTCACCTTCCCGACATTCGGGGGTGCAATGGTTGTAACTGCCATCTTCAGCATCAGCATCATGGCAATTGCGACGATTCCAGAATCTACTGCCCACCTGTACCAGATCAGTCTTTATGTAGACCGCTATGCGGAACAAATTGGTGAAGAACCCTATGAACTGGATCAGCACATTGGATTCAACCTGATTTTGGACGGCATCGGTGACTTTATCAACGGTATGTTTGGCTCTACTGCCGGTACAAATTACGGCGAAAACAACTCATTGATGGCGATCACGCTGAACTATTCAGGCCCAGTTC
>JAIORG010000012.1 GCA_021108255.1 Anaerolineales bacterium
CCTTCAAATAACAGGAACCCGAATCCTTTGAGGATCCGGGTTCCTGCAAATTAAAAAGCGGCGCTGAGAGATAAAGCACCGCTTTTTGCTATTGTTATTACCGGTTATATCTAGCCCGCTTTAGGCAGCGGTTTTTTCGGGTCAGCAACTACGCCTGATTTACTGATTTTATAAGCCTGTCCCCACAAATGGCCGTTGATTGCAAAAGAATACACCGAAGTAAACAGCACACCAATTACGCAGGCAATGGAACCTAGTGAGGCGACTATACTGGCCACAATCCCGCCCAGTAATACCATAGCGTAAGTCCCGATATTGTCCCGGACCATTTTGAAGACTTCGCCAAGTTTGAACGCCGCGCTGATATCATCCGTGGCAGCATAATTGGCAATTGCCGCAGGAAGAACCAGGAAAGCCGCGATGCTGTAGAGTAATGTGACACAGCCAAAGCATACTGTCACGATTGTAAATAAGGTTAGCAGGGTTTCATCAGCAGCTTCATACAGGAATGGCAAACTGGAGCAGACCTGAAGTAGAATGATCGGCAGCATATATACAAAGGCTACCAAAAATACCAGGAATCCTCGTGCCAGGTATCCTCCAAAATCACTCCAATCTGGCAGGATTTCCGCATCATCACGGATTACACGTTTGACCACTTCCACTCCCCACCCCAACACCAGGAAGGCACCAATTACAGGGATTAATGAAATCAAGCCGCCTACACCAATTTTCTTGATCCAATCCTCGTCTTCAAAGACAAAAGAAAAAGCCTTTCCAAAGTCCATTTTTTACTCCTTATTAACCTAGTTGATAAAACAAATTATTCCAATAAGCTTAATGAATAATAACATGCTTTTAAGAATTTAAATCGTTTTCTTAGGCTCCCGGAGTTTTTAAAACTCCGGGAGCCTATTAACTAAAAAAAGAGCAAAGGATTTCTCCTTTGCTCTTTTGCAGTTCTATGGTCTACATCCTACTGCCGTTGATTCAGGGCAGACTGGGCTGCAGCCAAACGCGCAACCGGCACCCGGAAGGGTGAACAGCTAACATAATCTAAACCAATTCGGTAGCACCAGTCAATGGATTCTGGATCGCCGCCATGCTCGCCGCAGATTCCAACTTCGAGATCTGTTCGGGTTGCCCGGCCTTTTTTCACGGTCAGATCCATCAATTGACCTACACCTGGGATATCAATAGTTTGGAAAGGATTCTTGGGAAGAATACCGTCTTCGACGTATTTCACCAGGAAATTCCGCTCCGCATCATCCCTGCTGTAGCCAAAAGTGAACTGGGTGAGATCGTTGGTTCCAAACGAGAAAAATTCAGCGGTTTCCGCAATTTCATCCGCCGTCAGCCCTGCGCGGGGAATTTCAATCATGGTGCCGAATTTGTAATCAAACTCAACCCCTTTCTCTTTCATAACCTTGGCAGCAATTTCTTCCAACTTGGGCTGGATGAAATGCAGCTCATTGATATGGCCGGTGAGGGGGATCATTACCTCTGGTTTGGGTTCAAAGCCCCGTAGTTTTACATCCGCGGCAGCCTCGAAAATTGCCCGCACCTGCATACTGACGATTTCCGGCATCATCACACTCAAACGCACACCACGTAATCCCATCATGGGATTGCTTTCATGCAGGTTTTGAATGTTGACTAACAGGTCTTCTTTTTCCTGGTCAACTGTATCGTTAATTTTATTAGTAATCACCGCTTCTAAAATTTCATGCTCATCCGGCATAAATTCGTGCAGCGGGGGATCAATCAAGCGGATGATTACCGGCAAACCGGTCATGGCTTCAAACAAGCCGTCAAAATCGCTCCGCTGGTAAGGAAGCAGTTTGTCAAGGGCAGCCTGCCGATCTTCAACTTTGTCAGCCAAGATCATTTTTTGCACTATAGGCAGTCTTTCCGGCTCAAAGAACATATGCTCTGTCCGGCAGAGACCGATGCCTTGCGCTCCATAGGATCTTGCCCGGCGGGCATCTTCAGGATAATCTGCGTTTGCCCAAACCATCAATCCACGGGTTGGCCAACCTTTAGGTGCCTTCCGGATATCCTGGGAAGCGGAAATTTCATCAGCCCAACCCAGAAGCTCCATTAATTCTGTCTGCTCTTCAAGAGAAGGAGCAATCGAAGGAATTTCTCCCAAAAATACTTCACCACTAGTACCATCAACGGAAAGGAAGTCCCCTTCTTTTACTGTAACCCCTTTGGCTACCAGCTCCCGCTTTTTCATATTAATTTGAATATCAGAGGCTCCCACAACACAAGGAACTCCAAATTGTCGAGCTACAACTGCCGCATGGGAAGTTGCTCCGCCTTCGCTAGTAAGGATGCCTTTAGAAGCCAGCATGCCATGCACGTCATCCGGTTTGGTGAAAGGACGGACCATAATCACATCCTGTCCATCCTCTTTGGATTTTTCTTCAGCGGTATCAGCGTCAAAATACACCCGGCCAACAGCTGCTCCAGGGGAGGCATTAACGCCGGTGGCGATCATTTTGCCATCTTTTTCAGCTTTTTCTTTTTCATCTGGATCAAATTGGGGATGCAGCAAGGTATCAACCTGGTCTGGTTCCACCTTTCGAATCGCTTCTTCCTTGGTAATTAAACCTTCTTCAACCATATCCACGGCGATCTGGACGGCTGCTTTTGCTGTCCGTTTCCCATCCCGGGTTTGAAGCATCCATAGTTTTCCCCGTTCAATGGTGAACTCTACATCCTGCATTTCCCGATAATGGTTCTCAAGTTTGCTGGTGATGTCCTGAAATTCTTTGTACACATCGGGCATATCATCATTCAACTCTTCAATGGGGTCAGCATTGCGGATGCCGGCAACCACATCTTCACCCTGGGCGTTGAGCAGATATTCTCCCCAGAGTTTGTTTTCTCCGGTAGAGGGATTTCTAGAAAAAGCAACTCCCGTTCCGGAAGCTTCTTCCATATTTCCAAAAACCATGGTCATTACGTTGACTGCAGTGCCCAAATCGTGCGGAATTTTTGCAGCGTTTCGGTAATCTATAGCCCGCTTCCCATTCCAGGAGGCAAAAACCGCCTCCGTGGCCAGACGCAGCTGCTCCGCAGGGTCTTGCGGGAAATCAAAGCCTTTTTCCTTTTTAACAATCCTCTTAAATTCCCCGGTTAATATTTTCCAATCCTCCGCCGCCAGATCGGTGTCCAGCGCAAGGTTCTTTTTCTCTTTGTACTCATTCAGCACATCTTCAAAAGCTTCATCATCGATACCGAGCACAACCGAACCAAACATTTGCACCAAACGCCGGTAAGCGTCATATACAAACCGTTCGTCTCCAGTCAGGGCAACCATACCCTCGGCGGTTTCATCGTTTAACCCGATATTTAATACCGTGTCCATCATGCCGGGCATGGATTTCACAGCCCCGGAACGGCAGGAAACCAGCAGCGGATTTTTCACGTCACCGAATTTTTTTCCTGTCAATTCTTCAGTAGCTTTCATTGCTGCCAATTCCTGTTCCCACATGCCTTCAGGGAATTTTTCTCCCCCGTCAATATAGGCATTGCAGGCTTCAGTCGTGACAGTAAATCCGGGAGGAACCGGGATGTCAATTCTGGTCATATCTGCCAGATTTGCCCCTTTTCCGCCCAACAACGAGCGGACATCATCCCACGCACCGCCAACATGCTCTTCTGCTTCTTTTACTTCCTGAAATGTATAGACCCATTTCTGGTCCGCCATCATAAACCTCCTGCTGCAATAATCATTAACATTATTTCTATTTTGGAAGCATGCCTCCAAACGTATTATTTTACCATTTATTCTTTTCTTTAGCGCTACATCTCTGCTTAACAGCTCCGCTTTATTAAGAAATCCACAAACCGGTCCATGGTTTTACATTCAGGATCAACTCGGTTCCCGTGATGATGAATTCCTGATTGGTTAATAAATCCTGGACTATTCTGCCGTCAGACCAACCTAAGTTAATCACTGGAATACGAAATGATCGGCGGGCACTGCTCGCATTCAGGAACACCAAAACACTCTCATCTCCCAGGATGCGGGCAAAAGCATAGCCGCCTCTCTTTCCATCAACGAAGACCTCTTCATACGACCCTCTTCTTAATGAAGTCCTGTTCTTCCGCAGTGTGATTAACTGGCGGACAAATTGATGCAAATCCTTATCCCACTGATTCGCGTTGCTTTGATCCGCGTCCCAGGGAAACGCCCGCCGGCAATCAGGATCTTTTCCACCTTCCATCCCGATCTCATCACCATAATATACTGCCGGTGCTCCAGGAAATGCCATTTGGTATAAAAAGGCCATTTTCAGCTTATTCTGGTCTCCAGCCAACTCGGTTTTTATTCGAGCTGTGTCATGCGAACCCAGCGGATTGTACATCGCGTAAAGATTTTCACGGGGGTACCGATTAAGCAGCTCTTTTATTTTCCCAGCAAACTCATCTATTGTGATAGTCTCCATCAATAATCCGATAATCCCCTCCCGAGCTGGATAGTTCATCAACCCGTCAAAACATGCCGGGCCGACCCAGTTTGGATCTCCATCCCAAATCTCACCCACCAGGTAGGCATCCTGATTTTCTGACTTCACAACCTGCCTGAACTCAGCCCAGAATTTTTCGTCGTTAATCTCTGTAGGAACGTCTAAGCGCCACCCATCCGCGCCCAAACGGATCCAGTATCTGGCAATATCAAAGATATAGTTTCGAACCTGCGGATTATCAGTGTTGAACTTGGGTAAACTTTTAAACTTCCACCAGGCCTCGTAATCATTCGCATCGCCGGGAGAATACGCATCAGGGGGAACATTGTTCAAATGAAACCAATCGATGTAGGGAGAATGTTTCTGGTTTTCCAGCACATCATTGAAGGCAAAAAATCCTCGTCCGCAGTGATTAAAAACACCATCAATCACCACCCGGATGTTGTTTTGATGCGCCACATCCAATAAGGCCGAAAAGTCTTTAACATCTCCCAATTTATTGTCGATCTTATAATAATCGCTGATATTGTAGCGGTGGTTTGATGTCGCTTGAAAGATAGGGTTAAAATAGATAGCATTGATCCCCAGGTCCAGCAAATAATCCATTTTCTGGATTACACCCCGTAAATCCCCTCCCTGAAAACCCCAGATGGTCGGCACTGATTCCCAGGCTTGAATATTAGGGGGATCATTGCCCGGATCACCATTCGCAAAACGATCAGGGAAAATCTGATAAAAAATTGCATCCTTAACCCAATATGGAACCGTCATATTTTATTTATTTCCTTCACTTATTTAACACTAAGGTGAAATTTTATCATCTGGAGCAGTAAAGTCTCTTAACAATTTCCCAAATTCCCTTCAGGAAGAAAAACCCATTCCATCTCTTATGTATATTGGGCAAGAACCATCCGTATCTGTGATAGATATTCCCTGCCGAACAAGTTTAGATGGTTTAGTAAATGGTAGAGATTATAAATTTTATACCGGCTGCGGTAGCCCGGAGCCAGGGGCCGAATCTCGTTGTAGGCGCTGTAAAACTCAGCTGGATAAGAACCAAAGAGATCGGTCATAGCCAGATCTGCTTCTGCCCACCCATAATAAACTGCAGGGTCTATTATCGCCGGCATCCCCCTTTTATCTGTCATCAGGTTGCCGCTCCATAAATCACCATGAATTAAGGATGCGGCCTGTTCCGGGATCAACTCGGGAAGTTTAGCCATCAACCCTTCCAATTTCCGGATATCCTGGGTTTGTAAAAGGGATTGTTTTTGAGCCATCCGCAATTGAGGTTTTATTCTCCGCTCCCTGAAGAAATCATGTCCATTTTGCATCCAGGTATTAAGCTGAGAATTACTTCCAATATAATTGTTTTCCTGATATCCGAACAACTCGTTCACTTGATTGTGGACCTGTGCCAGTTGCCGGCCGAGCAGCTGCCAAAATTCTTGAGAGCGGGGTTTTGGCTGCAAATCTTCCAGCAATAAATACTCTGCCCCCACCAGGAACACCTCAGGAACAACCGGACCGCCGGGGACCCTGAGAGAATTTAGCCCATTAGCTTCTTTTTCAAATATATCAGATGCTGTTTGATAGTTTTGTTTCAAAAAATAGCGACCCCCTGAGTCCGTTTGAATCAGAAAAGTCTCATGGATGCATCCCCCACCTACAGATCCTGAATTGGTGAGATTTCCGCGATTGTGATCCTGGAGCCAGGCCTTGATATCAGAGTGAATTCTGCCCACCTTCCAGCTCCTCGATCAATCCCTCGCAGGATCTCTTTACTATCTCAAAAGTGGAAATAAAACCGTCCGGACCCCCATAATAGGGATCAGGAACATCCAGATTTGTTCCGCCCTGGGAATCAAATTCACGCATCAAGCGGATTTTATTATCCTGTTCGGTCGTAACGGTCCAGCTCTGGAGGGATTGCCTGTTGGCTTTATCCATGGCGATAATCAGGTCAAATCGAGCAAAATCATCCCGTTTAAACTGTTTGGCGCTGCCTGAATACACCAAGCCCCGTTCCGCCGCAACTTGACGCATCCGCTTATCCGGCCTCTCACCTGTATGGTAGGCAATTGTCCCGGCAGAATCAACCATATATTTATCAGCAATCCCTTTTGCATCAGCAAACTGCATAAATATATGTTCCGCCAGGGGGCTGCGGATAATATTACCTTGACACACAAAACAAATTTTCATCGTTTATCTCCTGACTCTATATCCTACCATCTCAACAGGTCCTCGTCACTCGCTCAAGGGAAGTCCAGGGTAAATTCTGGAAAAATCGACGGCACATGCATCGGGTTTACTGCAAAATTAAGGCCTGGTTAAGTTTCAAACGGTTGAAATTGGCTGGATAGCCAAATCCATAGCCTTATTTGCATAATCGTGTATAATAGAGAATAGTTCAGGGAAGGTACTTGCCTTCTCTGGAATTAAGTTGAAATCGAAGCAGTAACTCAGGTTCTGATAGAAATATCAGAACAAACATTGGGGCTAAAATACGCCGGCAATCCTCATGAAGGAAAACGGTCAGGGCAAATAGTAACTGCCAGCCCCCCAATAATTGGGTCGCTCACAAGAAGAAAATTCAGCGGCCGCGGCATTTATAAAACGATCTACCATCACAAAGTGGTATTAAAGCAGTACTCACATTGGCATAACGAACGGATACCAAGTGGAATAAGTCCAGCGCTAGGTAGTAGGAAGTTACGTACCATTTCATCTCTGAAGTTCTAGCGTACCACGATTTAGTGTATGGGATCAAGAAGTCTATTGGAACAGCCGTGGCCAATAAAGGCGCCATCACGGCTGTTTTATGTTAACTGTAACCAAACTGGAACCCCAGAAGAAAAATCCGCAGCGGTTGAATGTTTACCTAAATGGTGATTTTGCATTCGGCATTTCCCGAGCGATAGTTCCCTGGCTGGAAGAAGGAAATGAACTCAGCCAGCAAAAAGTCACTGCTCTGCAAACCAAAGACGAGATTGAGCAGGCCTATCAGAGGGCATTAAATTTCCTCAGTTATCGCAACCGTTCTGAACAGGAAATCCGCCTGAATCTGCAAAAACATCAGATTCCGGAAACAATCATCAATCTTGTCCTGGAAGAATTGAGGGAAAAATCTCTCATTGATGACCGGAAATTTGCACAGCAATGGATTGAAAATCGAAACACGTTCCACCCCCGTGGTAAAAGAGCTCTCTCATCAGAACTATACCGTAAAGGAATCTCAAATCAAATAATCGAAGAAACTCTTCAGGATATCAATGAAGAGGAGCTCGCATTTAAATTCGCCCGGAAAAAAGTAGGCAAATTTAAGACCCTGGATAAATCCGTATTTCAAGAAAAAATGTATGGCTATTTATCCCGCCGGGGTTTTAATTACAGTTTATGCAAAGAAGTAGTCACAAGCCTGTGGGCTGAGTTGGAAAAGGAATCATAATTTATTAATCATCGATAGATCACTGATCGGACCATGGATCAATACAAAGGGGCTTTACCATGAATGGAAATTTAATCCTTATTAGTTTTGTCGCCCTGGTATTAGGGGCAGTTATCGGGTTTTTTGTCAAGAATTATCAAATCGTACAAGAAACAGACAAGAAACAGAATAAAGCATCCAAAATTCTCAGTGATGCTGAACGGAAATCAACTGAATTAGTGAAGGAATCCCAGGACCGGGCAATCGAAATCGCGCAAGCAGCAGAAAAAGATGCCCATGACCGCAGGGCAGAAATCACTCGCGTTGAAGAAAGGCTGCAAAGCCGGAGCGATCAGCTCGACCGCCGTGCAGAAAAGATTGAAGACCGGGAACATGCAATCAGCCAGCGGCAGAGCGCCCTCGATAAGAAAGCTAACAAAATTGAGGAGAAGTATAACAATGTCTCCCAAGAACTTGAACGGGTAAGCCAAATGACCCAGGCGGAAGCAAAAGATCTCCTGCTAGAGCGGGTAGAGCAGGAAGCCAGAAATGACATGTCCCGGATTGTGCGCGAAATTGAAGCCGAAGCCCAGGAGCAGGGAGAACGGAAGGCAAGGAAATTAATCGCAGACGCAATCCAGCGTGTCGCTTCAGACCACGTTGATGAAGTAACTTCATCAACTGTTCCGCTGCCTTCAGATGATATGAAAGGACGGATCATTGGCCGCAACGGCCGCAATATCAGGGCATTTGAAAAAGCCGCCGGAGTGGATGTAATTGTAGATGACACTCCTGAAGCTATAACCATTTCCTGTTTTGATTCCGTCAGACGGGAAGTAGCCAAACAAGCCATGAAGAAACTGGTGCTTGACGGAAGAATTCATCCGGCACACATTGAAAAAATCATAGAAAAAGAACAAGAAAACATAGAAAAGGTCATCATGGAAGCAGGGGAACAAGCAGCTTACGATGCTGGGGTTCCGGGTCTGCATGCTGACATTCTAAAAACCCTGGGACGTCTAAAATTCCGGACTTCTTATGGTCAAAATCAGCTTGCCCATGCTGTTGAGTCCGCTCAACTGGCTTCAGTTCTCGCTTCGGAGATGGGCGCCAATGTTGAAATCTCCAAAGCCGGTGGACTGCTGCATGACCTCGGAAAAGCAATGGACCATAACGTGGAAGGCACCCATGCCCAAATCGGAGCTGAATTTGCTGCCAGGCATGGCGTCCCACCCAAAATCGTGAATGCTATCGCCTCCCACCACCATGAAGTTGAACAGGAAACAATTGAGGCTATCATTGTAGAAGCCGCAGATGCTATCTCTGGTGCCCGCCCTGGAGCGCGCAGAGAAAGCCTGGAACAATACCTCAAACGGGTACGGGCTCTGGAAGATGTAGCCAACTCCTATGATGGGGTAAAAAGCTGCTACGCCCTGCAAGCAGGCCGCGAAGTCAGAATCTTTGTCCGCCCCAAACAGGTTGACGATCTGGCTGCCTCCCGCCTTGCCAGGGATATCTCCAAAACCATAGAAGAAACCATGCAGTACCCGGGGAAAATCAAAGTCACTGTTATTCGAGAAACCCGGACTGTGGATTACGCAAAATAGTTAATCTCGTTTTATGTAATTAAGACTCCCGGAGCTTTGAAAGTTCCTTTAGTCACAGGACAAGCAGAATGACAAAAGTGTAAGGGCGACCCGGCGGGTCGCCCTTTTGTTTTAGTCGAAGGAGTCCTTGCTAAAAACTCCTGGCGCGGATGCTTTGTAAGAACTCGTATCAAAAGGTGATTTGAATAGCTTAATCTGTCATTGCGAGACAGCCAAAGGCTGTCGCGGCAATCTCACCCGGCGATTAAAATCGCGGGCTATGTAACCGAAGTCCCACTGAAGTGGGACTTCTTCCCCATTTATAATCCTGAGCTCTTCGACTATCCCCTCAGCGTAGTTTATACAGAGCCCTTCGATGAAGTTTATCCCGAGCTTGACGAGGGGCGCAGGCCAAGCTTTGCGAAGCGCTCGGGGTTCTTCAAAGTACCCGGTTCTTTGAAAAGAACCGGGTACTTCTTACTTATCTTAAAAAAGGATTCTCCCGCCGTTCTTCGCCTACAGTTGTCTCCGGTCCATGACCGGAATAAATCCTGGTCTCATCAGGCAGGGGCAGCACATATCTCTGAATGGAATCCATCAACGTCGAGTAACTTCCGCCCAATAGATCTGTCCGCCCAATTCCCTGTTTAAAGATCAGGTCGCCGCTAAACAGAATCCCTTCACTCTCACAATGAAAAACCACATGTCCCAAGGAATGGCCTGGCGTGTGATGGACTTGAAATTCATACTCCCCCACTGAAAGCAGGTCACCTTCCTGGAACTCATGGCTTGGTTTTGGCGTTGGTTTCAAAGGAACCCCGAACATAGCCGCACCCCCTTTGATTTCATACAGGTCCATATCCTCGGGATGAAGTCCAACGAAAAAATCATCTTGTTCGCTCAGCTCCAACCCGGTGAGTAAATCTGCCAGACCGCCAAAATGATCAAAATGAGCATGAGTTAACCAGACACTCTGAACCCCCCAGCCCAATTGGTTTATTATTTCAACCAAAATGGCTCCATCCCAGGCAGGATCAATAACCACTGCCTTTTTACTCTCCGTGTCCCCCACAAGATAGGTATTTGTAGCTACCGGTCCTAAAACAAGTTTTTTGATTTCAAGCATAATTGGTTTTTCCCAAAGTGGTAAACTATTTCTCAATTGGCAATAATTATAGTCCAGAACTGCCTAAAATCACTTGGGCTTACCAGAAACCCATGTTAAACTTAAATCAAATCCACCGCTATCCCTTCAGGAGGTAATTGATGTCAACACATCCCGCGGAACCATTCCGGATCAAAGTGGTTGAACCCATTCATCTCATTCAGGAGACTGAAAGAGAAAAAGCTCTCCAAAGAGCCGGGTACAACATCTTTGGATTAAAATCTGATGAAGTTTTTATTGATTTGTTAACTGATTCCGGAACCGGCGCGATGAGCCAGGATCAATGGGGCGCGATGATGATTGGGGACGAATCTTATGCCGGCGCCCGGTCTCACCAAAGGCTTTCAGCTGCCATGGAAAAGATCTTTGGGTTTCGCCATTTTGTACCCACACACCAGGGAAGGGCTGCTGAAAACATCCTCTGCGCAGTGACACTCAAAGAGGGTCAATACGTTCCCTCGAACATGCATTTTGATACCACGGAAGGGAATATCAGGGCCAGAGGCGGCAGACCGACCAATCTTGTCATCAACGAAGCTTTTGATAACAAGTCCGATCATCCGTTTAAGGGCAATATGGACCTGAAAAAATTAGAGGATTTTATCAAGCAGATTGGTCCCGAGAATATCCCCCTGGGCATGATTACCATTACTAATAATGCCGGTGGCGGTCAGCCGGTTTCTTTAGAGAACCTGCGGGCTGTTTCAAAGATATATCACTCTCACCAGATTCCCTTTTTCATTGACGCCTGCCGTTTTGCCGAAAATGCCTATTTCATCAAATTACGCGAACCTGGCTGCGAAAATAAAAGCACTCTGGAAATTGCCCAGGAGATCTTTTCCCTCGCAGATGGGGCAACAATGAGTGCAAAAAAAGACGCCATTGTAAATATTGGCGGTTTTCTGGCTGTGAACGATTCTGCGCTTTTTGAAAAGATCTGTAACGAGCTGATTTTGCGGGAAGGTTTTATCACCTATGGGGGATTAGCAGGGCGGGATCTGGATGCAATTGCTGTTGGTCTAATGGAAGGTTTAAATGAGGATTACCTGGCTTACCGATTGGGACAAACCGCATATCTGGTAAATGAGCTGAAGAAACTTGGCATCCCGGTAATCGAACCTGCAGGTGGGCATGCGGTCTACATTAATGCGGGAAAAATGCTTCCCCAAATTCCACAAGCAGAATTCCCCGGGCAGGCCCTTGCCGTGGAGATGTATCGGGCAGGCGGGATTAGGGCGGTTGAGATGGGATCGGTTGCTTTTGCCTATCCGGATCCAGACAGCGGGGAAATGCATTTTCCAGAAATGGAATTAGTCCGCATGGCAATCCCCCGACGGACCTATACTCAAAGCCATATGGATTATGTAGTTAATGTTCTAAAAAATATAGATGCCAAGAAGGAAAGTTTGTCCGGCTACCGGATTATCAAAGAGCCAAAATTAATGAGGCACTTTACCGCTACCTTTGAAAGCGTATCATAAATAATCTATTCAGAATTCCGCACACACCAGCTGGATAATTTTCCATCTGGTGTGTTTCATTTAATCGAATCTTCAATCCAGCACTTCAATATTTACCAATACTTTCCGCCGGGGAGTAAAGTACACCCGATATTTCCTTCCCCATTCAAATACCTCAAAAGCTTTTCTGGTTACTTTAAAACGCTGTCCGGCGATCACATAATACAACTTGGTTGATTTACTCCCGTCATTATCTGTTGAGGTTGTAACCTTTCCCACACCCACACCTTCCAGGACATTAACGGTTCTGGTGAGAAAATCCAGGGTCGTGGTGATGAAAAAATACAAACCGTAAGCCGAGACCAAGAGCATGATCCCTCCAAATATAAGCAGTCCTTGAGATATTGTGCTAATCACTTCTCCCAACGGCAGGTTCAAGGTAGTGAGCTGCTTAATGAAACCCTGATTGTATAAGTGATACCCCAGGAATCCTGCCGGCACAAGCGTAAATATCAGAGAAACAAATAAGGGGGACAACAACAAAGTGAGCTGTCCCGGAACCAACTCGCCCCGCGAATTTTCCAGCAAATAACTTAGATCAAATCCATTTACTTCTGCAAGGACCCCAGTTAATTCGGCCGGAGATTTACCTTGATCTGGATTTTCCGTTCGATAGGCACTAGAAATTTGAGAAAACATTTTCCTCCTCCGGTGATTTGCCTTTCTTCCAAGGAATTTTCCTGCTGTTACTAACAGCTTCTCTTATTATAGCAATGGTTTTGTCAGCAAGTAAAGGAAAATCAATCAGGCGCAGTAATTGAATTGAAATAAATGATTATTCAGGTGAGAAGCATAAATTCCATCGCATCCGAATAATAGAAGAAATACTCATCAATCAAGGAGAAAAGAAATGAAATTTACTAAAAATATGGGGATTACTGATCGCGTTATCAGAATATTAGCCGCTATCATATTCGCCTATCTGCATTTCAGCGGTGCAGTCACAGGAGTACTGGGTATCCTGCTGCTGGTTTTCGGGATTATTTTTGTTATTACAAGTTTTGTGTCTTTCTGTCCACTGTACACTCCATTTAAATTCAGCACCAAGAAAGAATGAAGAAAACCTAGTAGAATCTTCTTCTTGAACCTCATTAACACAAAAAAACCGCCTGATGGCGGTTTTTTCAGTGCGCTGAGCGGGAATCGAACCCGCACGCCCTAGGGGCATATGGCCCTCAACCATACCTGTCTGCCAATTCCAGCACCAGCGCTGGTTTCATACCTCCCCAACAGGCAGGGGTTTTCTCTGCTGAGTGGCAGTGGTATTATAATCTTCCAGAGAGCATTGTCAAGATAAACAAACACCAACAAAGGAGAACAACCATGTCTATAGTCCTCGATGCCATGGGAAGCGATGATTTTCCTCTACCAGAAGTAAGCGCTGCCTTCCAGGCTGCAGAATTATTGGATACCAAAATATTTCTTGTTGGCCAAAAAGAAAAATTACAACCGCTGCTGGATCAAAAGCCGAAAGATCCCAGGGTTGAATTAGTTCATGCGCCTGAGATACTGGAGATGACCGATAAGCCCGCCCGTAACGCGCGCCGAAAAGCAGATAATTCCATGGCTGTTGGGATGGATATGGTCAAAGCTGGACAGGCGGACGCATTTGTGACAGCAGGAAATACCGGCGGAGCCATGGCCAATGGATTATTCAGGCTGGGCCGCATCCCAGGGATCAAACGCCCGGCGCTGACTACAGTTCTGCCTACAAAAAATGGATTTGCCATTGCCGTTGACATTGGAG
>JAIORG010000157.1 GCA_021108255.1 Anaerolineales bacterium
CCGAGGACGACAAGGTTAATAAAGAACAGATTGAAAGCCGCAACAACGCGGACACGATGGCCTACACTGCGGATAAAACTCTGCGGGATCTGGGAGACAAAGTGCCGGAAGATATCAAAACTGAAGTAGAGAGCAAAGTCGCTGAAGTTCGTGCTGAATTGGAGAAAGATCCCCTTGACACTGCTCGCTTGCAGGAATTGACAGACTCCCTTTCCTCCTCCCTTCAGAAAGTCGGAGAAGCCGCTTACCAGAGTGCTGCTGAAGCCGGCGAAGAGATGCCTGAAGCAGATTCCGGGAAAGGAACAGAAGAGGGCAGTGATGAAGACGATGTAGTTGAAGGTGAATTTGAAGACGTCTAATCCGCTTGGTTGAAAACAGGTTCAATACCGGGGAAAAATATTTTTTACTTTCCCCGGTCTTTGGGTTTCAGGAAGGCTTAGCGGAATTATGCAAGATTTCTTACGGTAACTTTTATGGCAAAACGCGATTATTATGAAATATTGGGTGTATCCCGGGGTGCATCGGAAAGCGAGTTGAAAAGCGCTTTTCGGAATCTAGCCAGGAAGTATCACCCGGATGTTAACGATGCCCCTGATGCGGAGGATAAGTTTAAGGAAATCAACGAAGCCTACGGGGTTTTGTCTGATGCAGATAAACGAGCAGCCTACGACCGCTTTGGACATCAGGGAGTAAGAGGTCCCAGCGGCGGTCCAGGTTATGAAACGGTTGATTTTTCAGATTTCGCAGATATCTTTGGAGATATGTTTGGTTTTGGTGGTTTTGGGGGACGATCCCGCACCGCAAGCAGAACGGCTCCCCGCAGAGGGGCAGATCTTCAGTACCAGGTAGCTATTTCTTTTAAGGAAGCAGTATTCGGAGTAGAAAAAGAGATTGACATTACCAAAGATGAAACCTGCGATACTTGCAAAGGTGATGGTGCAAAACCAGGCACGTCCCCTAGAACCTGTTCAGAATGCCAGGGAAGAGGGGAAGTCAGACAAACCAGGCAAACACTGTTGGGTTCTATGGTTCAAGTTACTACCTGCCCGGTTTGTTCTGGTCGGGGAAAAATAATTGATACCCATTGTCCTACCTGTCACGGTAGAGGTAAAGTCCGAAATTCCCGCCGCAAGAAAGTCAATATCCCTGCAGGGGTAGATGATGGAACCCGCATCAGGCTGGCTGGAGAAGGCCAACTTGGAGAGTATAATGGACCTCCCGGCGATTTATATCTTATCGTCAGGGTTAAACCGCATAAATATTTCCGGCGCAGAGACAATGATATCTTGCTGGATTTGAACATCAACATCTCTCAAGCCACACTCGGGGCAGAAGTAAAAGTTCCCACTGTGGATGGGGACGTCAAACTGAAAATTCCTTCAGGAACGCAGCCGGGCAAGATTATCCGCATGAGAGGAAAAGGAGTGCCCTATCTTCGGAGCAACTCCCGTGGGGATCAATTGGTGATTGTAAATGTGACTATTCCACAACGACTGGATGAGGAAGAGAGGGACCTGTTTGAGAAGCTGGCGGAAAAAATGGACAGCGAAGTTTTACCCCAGGAACGGGGCTTTCTTGAGAAATTAAAAAATGTCTTAGGTGGATGATAATATTCGTCTGAGGGTTAAGTTATAGAGTGCAAATCGAAGCATAATGGCGGAGATTTGCACTTTTTTGATAATAATGGATAAACAGAAATCTAAAAAATCATGGGTTATAATCAGCGTCCTGATTGAGCAGGAGTTAGCTGAACCCGTAGCAGGTGCTTTGAGTGGGATTGTGCCCGGAGGACTGGTACTAGAGAGTAACTATGGGGGAGTTTTCCCTCATGAATTGGATAGTGTAAAGGTACCGGTACGGGTTTACGGATATTTGCCGGTTGACAAAAAACTTGAGAATCGCCGGAAAGATATTACCAGTGCACTTAATAACCTGGCGGCGATTTTTCCCCTACCTGATCCGGTTTATTCTCCCCTGGATGAGCAGGATTGGGCGACGGCCTGGCAGAAAGATTATCACCCAATTCCCCTTGGCTCCCGCTTAATAGTGGTTCCCTCCTGGCTGGAAAATCCGGCGCCAGAGCGCATACCGATTTATATGGATCCGGGCATGGCTTTTGGATCAGGAACCCATCCAACGACTCAGCTTTCTCTGATCCTCATAGAAGAATGTTTGGCTGAGAATCCCGTCCCAGAGATGTTTGATATTGGCTGTGGATCTGGGATTTTGTCTATTGCCGGGGCAAAATTGGGGGTGAGCTCTGCCTTGGGTCTGGATACTGACCCTGACGCAATCCGGGTCTCCCTGGCTAACGCGGAAAAAAACCAAGTGAGCGGCAATACCAGCTTTACCCTGGGGTCAGTCAGGGAATTAATCCAGAAAGAGCTTAATCTCTCCCGGTCTCCCCTGGTTGTGGCGAACATTATTGCCCCGGTTTTAACCAGGCTGTTTGAAGATGGATTAAGGGATACTGTCTCACCGGGAGGAAATTTGATATTGTCCGGTATTCTGCAAGAACAGCTGCCTGGGATATTGATCTTGCTTGATGAACATGGATTCAACCTTAAAACCCAGCGTCAGCAGGGAGAGTGGGTTGGCTTATGGGGGAATCGAGAGAATTAGCTGCCGCAGATTTTGCTGGATTTTCCCGTGTATAATATTGCATGGAAGGGAAACCCACAAACCGCGACAAGAGGAATTCCTCAAGGAGTTATCATGACTGATCTCCATCCTGATATTAAGAGAATTCTAATCACTGAAGATGAAATCCAGAAACGGGTTGCCGAACTCGCCGCAGAAATTGATCGGGATTACCAAGGTGCAGACCTGGTTGTATTAATTGGCATTTTAAAGGGAGCGTTCATCTTTACAGCGGACATTTCTCGAAAAATGACTGTACCGCATACGGTAGATTTTATGTCTATCTCAAGTTATGGAGACCAGGCTGTATTTGACGGAGCGGTTCGTTTGATCCTGGATCTGAGAAAGCCAATTGCGGATCAGCATGTGATCGTTGTAGAAGATATCGTAGATACTGGCCATACTATGGACTATCTTTATCAGACCCTGCAAGGAAGACATCCGGCATCGCTGAAAACTTGCACCTTGTTTAAGAAGGAACGCAATAGTTTGGAAGTTCCTCTTGATTATGTGGGTTTTGATCTTCCGGATGTCTGGGTGGTCGGTTATGGGCTGGATTATGCCGATAAACACCGAACGTTGCCGTACATCGCTGAGTTGAAAAAGGAAGTTTATTCCTGATTGCATAAGCCAGATAATTAGATACTCAAAGACCAGGACGATACCCTGGAATTTAATAATCCTGGTTTTTGATCCTGACTAGAAGATATCACATCAAATATGTCAATCCGAGATCGATCAATCCGGACAGAGGGAATAGTCCTACGGCGGAGGGATTTTGGGGAATCTGACCGCATCCTGGTGTTGTTCACCAAAAAAATGGGACGGGTTTCTGTGATTGCAAAAGGAGCTCGTAAACCCAGCTCAAAGATTTCCGGGCATCTGGAACTCTTTATGAGGTCTTCATTTTTAATCTCACGCGGTCGTAATTTACACATCCTGACCCAGGCGGAGATGATTGAAGATTTTGAGCCATTAAGAAAGGATCTGTCGGGGATCGGAACAGGTTCCTACGTGGTAGAGCTGGTTGATTCGGTTACTTATGAGGAAGGCAGTAACGTTAAACTCTACGACCTGCTGGTCTCTACACTGGACTCTTTATCCACCGGAAAGGACCCAGGGATCATAATCCGGTATTATGAACTTCATTTGCTTGACCTGGTTGGTTTTCGTCCTGAATTATTCGTTTGTGTGGAATGCGGGAAAAAAACCATCGAGCAGGATCAATTTCTTTCAGGAGAATTAGGGGGAACGGTATGCCCTGAGTGTGCCCCGGGGGTATCGGGGACGGGGATCCGGCCAGTATCCTCAAGGACTTTAAAATACCTGAGGCATTTTCAGCGGTCAGATATCAACAACCTGATTTCTCTTAAGATCCCTTCCGGGATTACTGATGAGCTAGAAAAGCTAATCCATTATTATTTGACTCATACCCTGGAAGGTCATCTAAACAGCCCCGCATTTATAAAGCGCATCCAGGACGGTCATTAGGGAGCCTTTTTCCCTCTGGCTAATCTTAAATTATTCATTTCTGTCTTGACGCCCCCTTTTTCATTGTGTAGAATGAAGTAAATCTACAACATATTAACAGTTATGTAAGTAGTATTACAACATATTCCTATGGCTCAAATCGAATCCGAAGCTTTTGATATGGGGTCGGTCATCAGGGGGTATTACCCTTCTTTTACGCCTTCAGAAAAGAAAGTGGCGGATTTTTTCCTGGAAGACAACCCCGGGATCATTCGGATGACATTGGTTGATGTTGCTGCTGAAAGCGGGGTTAGTGACGCCAGCGTTCTACGGTTTTGTAGATCCATGGGATATAAACGTTGGCTTGAATTTAAAATTGATTTAACACGATCTCTGCACAGACCCTCTGAACAACTCCTGGATGAAGTTAAAGAAGATGATCCTCCCGGCGTGCTGGCAAAAAAAATATTCCAGTGCAGCATTCAGGCGTTAACGGACACCATTGCTGTAATCGATGAAGCGGATTTTGAGAAAGCCATCACAATGATTTCTCAGGCTGAAAAAACACTGATCATTGGTGTTGGAACTTCAGGTCCAATAGCTCATGAAATGTATAACCGCTTCTTTCGATTAGGGATAGACTGCCGCGTCCAAACAGATTCCTATTTGCAGGTGATGGAGACTGCGCTGTTGTCTTCTCGAGATGTTGTGATTGTGATTTCCCAGACTGGAGATTCTACGGATCCCATCCGGACAATTGCGCTTGCTAAACAGAAGGGTTGTTCGGTGATTGCCATTACTGGAAACAGTGGATCAAAACTAACCAATTACGCTGATGTTGTATTGTTGTCAGTTTCTCATGAAACCCGGATTGAGACCATGGCTTCTCGTATCGCGCAATATGTGATTACACACGCCCTGTTTGTGGGTTTAATGATGGAAAATGTTCCCGAAGCGGTCACAAAAGATCAACTTATTTGGGACGCCATCATGGAAAAAGCATTCTTCCAGGAAAAGAATTATTAGTTTAGGTCAGGAGTTGTTATGGCAGAATCTGCAGTGAGTATCAAAGGACTTCGTTTTCGATATCGCGACAAAAAGGAACTGGTGATTGATGATTTCTCCCTTGATATTCAGGAGGGTGAATTCCTGGTTATCATGGGGGCCAATGAAACCGGGAAGAGCACCCTGGTCTCTTTCTTTAATGGCCTTATTCCTCATTATACGAAAGGCCCTATGGAAGGGGATGTTTTTGTCCGGGGCAAAAATACCAAGGAACACAAGGTCCCGGAATTGGCAGAGGATGTTGGCATCGTATTCCAGGATTTTGAAGCCCAGTTATTCTCGACCAACGTAGAACTTGAAGTGGCTTTTGGCCCGGAAAATTTTGCTATTGATCGGGAAGAAATCAAACGGCGTATTCAAGAAAACTTGGAATTCGTTGGCCTGGAAGAATTCCGAAGGCGTTCCCCGGCCACCCTTTCTGGGGGACAAAAACAAAAATTGGCCATTGCATCGGTGTTAGCCATGGAGCCCAATATCCTGGCAATGGATGAAGCCACAACCGATCTCGATCCTATCAGTAAACAAGGAATTTACGAGATCACCAATAAACTTCGCCAGCGGGAGGATATGACCCTGGTAGTAGTTGAGCATGATACGGAAGAAGTTCTGGATGCGGACCGGATTGTTTTGATGAAGGACGGCAAGGTGGCAGAACTAGGACCGGCTCAGGAAATTCTAAGGCGGGGTGATTTGCTGGCGGAGCTTGGGGTTATGCCTCTGGGTATCCCTCGTTTCTTTGAACAGATGGGCAGTTCAACGCTTCCTCTTACCCCCGAAGATGGAAAAAAGATTTTTGAAAAAGAAAATTGGAAAATTTCCGACTCTCTCTACCGCAACCTGGTCGAAAAAGAACAAGATGAACTGTCCCAAAAAAAGCATGAACCAATTATTCAAGTACGTGGATTGAAACATACCTATCCCAACGGAGTGGAAGCTTTATCAGGTACAGATCTGGACATTTATAAAGGGGAAATTGTTGCCATTGTTGGGCAGAATGGAAGCGGAAAAACAACCTTGGCGAAGCATCTTAATGCCTTGTTGATCCCGACGGAAGGAGAGGTTGAAATCTATGGAAAAACTACAGCTGAACAGGGAGTCTTTGAAATCGGAAAGAAAGTAGGATATGTGTTCCAAAACCCGGATCACCAGATCTTTTCCGAGCGAGTTTATGATGAGGTTATTTATGGACCGAGATTACGAAATGTTCCGGATGATGAGGCAGAAAAACGGGTAAAAGAATCTCTCAAGGCAGTTGGCCTGGAAGGATTTGAGGACGCAGACCCTTTCAGCTTAACCAAAAGCGGTCGGCAGCGAGTGGCAGTTGCCTCAGTTTTATCCATCCGGCCTGATGTCTTGATCCTGGATGAGCCGACTACAGGGCTGGATTACGACGGACAGCGGGGGATGATGGATATGGTGGTGGAGCTGAATAAACAGGGCAGCACAATTATCTTTATTACTCATCATATGTGGGTAGTCGCTGCCTATGCCGACCGGGTTTATGTAGTCAAAGACGGAAAAATTCTCCTGGAAGGATTAACCAGAGAAATATTTGCCGAGGAAAAGATCCTCAAAGATTCATTCCTCAGGCCGCCTCATTTTGTCCAGTTCAGCAATCTGCTCGGAAAGACATTCCTGTCGGATTCTGAAATGATCTCCTGTATGGAGGGAAAATAAATTATGAATATTGATTTTTACCTGGACATCGATACCGTAATCCACCGTTTTGACGGCCGTACAAAGATTATCCTCTTTCTGGCTTCTTTCTTGGCACTGGTGCTGTTTGAGGATCCGCTGTATATTCTTCCGATCGCATTGTTGATTCTTCTCCAGAATTTTTTAGCCCGAGCCTGGATGAATATCTGGCGCATTCGTTTTCTTCTGTTTCTTCTGACTTTCACAAGTATTATCATGTGGAATCTCTTTGCCAGCGGTGAAACACACCTGTTCTGGTTTGTTGATCTCGAGTCCTTGTTGTACAGCATTGCTAGGACAATGCTCATACTTTTGATGATTATCAGCGGGTTGAATTTGCTCAGCACTACCCGCAACGAGGAACTGGTCCTGGGAATGATAAAACTTGGCCTGCCATATAGGGTTGGGTTCGCGATTTCTACCTCTTTACGCATGGTCCCGACCATTTCCACCAGCATCCATACCATTTCACAAGCTCAACGCAGCAGGGGATTGGATCTGGAAGGCGGAGGCATCCTGGAGCGCTTGAGAAAATTTATACCTATCTTAATCCCGGTGTTTATTTCCACTATCCGGGACACGAATGTTTTCGGTATGGCGCTGGAGTCCAAAGGGTTCGGAGCTAGAGATGACCGAACTTACTATCTGGAAATGAACATGGATCGCAGCGACCACCTGGTACTGGCTTTTTGTTTATTGATCATAGGTATATCTCTATATCTGGAATTCGCAGGATATGGCGATATTGCCGGCTTAACAAAATTTTAGATGCCAAGCAAGGAAGGTTTCAAAGGAGCTAAGTTGATAGACTTACTGGAATTGGATCAAATGCTGCCGTTTGTTTTACAGCGGGACAATGTCGCCTGTTATGAAGATGGCGTTGTTCTAATTGGTGACCGACGCAAGTACCCATTTTCTAAAGAATTTGTCCGGTGTGAGGATGTGGAAAGTGTAGCCCAGGCAATTGAAAATATGGTGACCCAGGGTGGCGGTCCCTGGATAGCCGCTGTTTTTGCGATGGTTATGGCAGCAAAAAAAGTGGAATCCAAACCCCATCAGGAAGCCCTGGATTATTTACTGAAAGCAAAAGAACGTTTGATTAAAACCCGACCCACCAATACCGCCATGGCTCGTCGATTGGGAGACACCTTATCGGTTGTAAAAAAAGCCCAGGACGAAGGAATATCCATTGAAAAGGCATTGCTGGTTTGGATAAAGAAGCTGCGTGATAAGGCTTATGAAAGTTATGCCATTCGCTCCCGCTTGGGAGCTGATTTGATTGAAGATGGGGATGGCATTTTAACCATGTGTTTTGCCGAGACAGCGTTTATCCTGGCCATGGCGATGGCAAAAAAAGATGGAAAAAATATCCATGTTTACACACCTGAAACCAGGCCATACTTGCAGGGTGCCCGGTTGACTGCACCCAGTCTGCATGAACTGGAAATTCCAGTGCAAATCATAACTGACAATATGCCAGCATTTGTGATGTCTCAAGGAAAGATTCAGAAATATTTTACGGCTGCTGACTTGATTACCATGGATGGTCATGTGGTAAATAAAATCGGCACTTTTCAGAATGCAATTGCTGCTCATTATCACCATATACCGTACTTCGTGTTTATGTGGGGACCGGATTTTGAAAGTCCAGATCGCGAGTCTGTAGTGATTGAATACCGGGATCCGGCGGAAATCCGATCCTGCCGGGGAACGCCGACCACAATTGATGATATTGAAGCCTATTACCCGGCATTTGATATCACCCCTCCCCACCTGGTAGCGGGTGTAATTACCAGGCATGGAATCTTAAGCCCGTATGACTTGCGTCCCCATTTTGAAAAAGAACTGAGCAAGGAGTAAACAATATGCCAGCAGCCATTATCGCCGGAACACTTATGTATGATATCCCGGGTATGACCTTAATCGATAAATCAATAGATACCCCTTATGGGAGGACGCTGGTTTATGAGGTGCAGGGCGCCGGGCCTGAATTGATATTCTTGCCCCGGCATGGATTACAGCACGATACACCGCCGCACAAGATCAATTACAGAGCCAACCTCAAAGCCCTTGAAATGCTGGATGTAAAAAGGGTTATTGCCGTTAATGCAGTTGGATCAATTAATAAAGGGGTTGCTCCACTTGACATCGTGGTAGTGAGTGATTATTTGGATTTTACCTCCGGTCGGGAATTATCATTCTTTGACGGTGGCGATAGCGGTGTCAAGCATGTAGATATGAGTACACCATATTGCTCATATTTAAGAGAACAAATTCTGGCGCTGGCACCGAACTATGATATTCGTATCCATCCCCAGGGAGTTTATGTATGTACAAATGGACCCAGGCTGGAATCCCCCGCAGAAATCCGTATGTATGAGAAGCTCGGTGGAGATGTAGTTGGGATGACTGGTTTGCCCGAAGCCGTTTTGGCGAAAGAATTAGATCTATGTTATGCATCTGTATCTTTTTCAATCAACTGGGCAGCGGGTTTTATGGATACAATAGAGTTCATATCAGATGTAGAAGGTTTAAATAGGATGCAAAAGAATCTTATGGAATTACTTCTAAAGACTATCGAAACCACCACGGATGATGAGTGTTCTATCAAATAAATATCGTAATCGCCTGATACCGATTTGTTGTCAGTTCTCGTAATTCTCTAAGGGCGAAAAGGAGGGCTTATTGATCAAGTAAGGCAGGAAAGCAGGACCCGTTTTACAAGCATTATTATTGTTCCTTTTAAAGATACACTTGTTCAAACAAGGAGAGAATGATGAAAGAAGTCATAACTATGTGGAAAAATACCAGAATGGTCATTCTGGTTGCCCTGTCAGCGGCAATTTATGCTGCCTTCCTGATTGTTTTTAAGGGCGGTATCGTCATTGTGCCCGGGATTACAGAAGTCCGCCCGGCAAATGTTTTCCCCCCAGTGTTTGGTCTACTGTTTGGCCCCGCTGGTGCCTGGGGATCCGCAATTGGTAACTTGATTGGGGATATGTTCGGCGGTTCTTTGGGAATCGGATCAATTTTCGGATTCTTTGGAAACTTTTTCCTGGGATTTGTGCCCTACAAGATGTGGGGTTCAGTCTTTGGTTTGGTCAAGAAAGAAGACATGTCCATGAACATGGGCAGTTGGCAAAAAATTGCAGCCTTCGAAATTGTAGCCTTAACCGCTTCCGCTGCTTGCGCGATTATTATTTCCTGGTATCTGGATCTGGCAGGAATCGTGCCTTTTGCTTTCCTCGCGATCACAATAACTGTTAACAACTTCGCTGCCGCAGTAATTGTAGGTCCCATCTTGATTGCCTTGCTTTACCCGCGGGTAAAGCGGTGGGGGTTGTTCTGGACAGATGTGATGGACAAAGAGGACATCAGCAAAGGATTCGCCACCAATCTCGGCTCAATTCTCATGATTGTGGGTTCTTTGGGAGGCTTGATTGTGGGGATACTGGTTGCGACCGGTGCAGCGGGACAAGAGCTGTACGGTTTTGCCGGCGCCTCCGGTCAAACCGCCGTCTGGGCGGCAGTACTGCCCTTCCTCCTGGTGATCCTGGTTGCAAGCTTCATGCTTTCTGGACAAGAGCAATTCGTAGACGAAGAGCTCTAGTAGTGTCCTTTTCAGCACGATTTTAGTTGATCGGGACGGGTTAAATCATTACTCGTCCCGGTTTCCTTTTTGGCACCAGGCGGGATAGTTTCAGACAGTAAAGTACACCAAATGACAGGTTAATTTGTTAACAATTTGATGTAATGATAGATTACTCTACCCTGGTTATCTGGTATCATTTTTTGGTTGACATTAAATATTAAAAGGTTGTGAATGAAAGAAAACATTAACGTGGATGTTTTGATTAAGGGTGGGACGATCCTTACAGTGGATCAGAAACACCGGGTGATTCAGGATGGGGCAATAACAATAACAGGTGACTCCATCAGCGGCATTTATTCCTCAGACGAGATTCCCCAGGAGTTGGAAGCCGGGATGGTGATTCAAGCGGACGGAAAGGTTATCTTGCCCGGGTTGATTAATGCTCATAGTCATTTGGCTATGACGCTCTTTCGGGGCTTTGTGGAGGATTTAGTTCTCCAGCAATGGTTGGAAAGAGTGTGGAAGTACGAGTTTTCTGTCCTGGATGATAAAGCGGTTAGGGCGGGATCAAAACTTGCCCTGGTTGAAATGATCAAAAATGGTATTACCTGTGCTCATGATATGTACTGGCATTTTGAGCAAACGATGGAAGCGGCAGAGGAATTTGGCTTCCGGCTGCTTTCAGGCCCACCGATTACCGGTCTGGGTGATCAAGCGTTTGACGAGATGTTCGCTCAAGCCCGGAAAACTCTTGCCTGGCTGGACAGTCTTGAATTTGTGTACCCGATTATTCAAGCTCACAGCACATATACAACCACTCCGAAAATGATGCACACAGTCAGAGAATTTAAAGAGGAGTATGGGATCACCTTTACAACTCATGCGTCGGAAAATCAAGCCGAGGTTGAGACTGTTTTGGAGCAATATCAACAAACCCCCATCCACTTGTTGGCTTCTTATGATTTGCTTGATGAGAGCACACTTTTGGCTCACTGTGTGGTACTGGACGATGAGGAAATTGAATTGTTGGCAAAGACCGGCACCCATGTAGTCCACTGCCCCGAAAGCAATCTGAAAATTGGGTCTGGAATTGCACCGATTGCAGCTATGCTGGAAAAAGGAATCAATGTATGTATTGGTACTGATGGCGCGGCTTCGAATAATGATTTAGATATTCTTGGTGAGTTAAGAACAGCTGCTTTGCTGCAGAAGGGAAGCAATCGTAATCCTGAATTATTGAATACAAAACAGGCATTGGAGATGGGAACCATTAATGGGGCAAAAGCTTACCGGCTGGAGAATGACTTGGGCTCTCTAGAAAAAGGCAAGAAAGCTGATCTTGTAATTATAAATTTTGACAAACCGCATCTCACTCCGGTTCACAATCCAGCTGCCAACTTGATTTATTCTTCTGGAAAATCTGATGTGGAGACGGTATTTATCAATGGAAAACTTCAACTCGAGAATGGTCAGCTGACTGCAATCGATGAGGAACAAATCATGGCTGAGGTCAGGTCGATCAGTGAGAAATTTGTGTAACAAGCCGGATGGCATTCAATTAATAAGGTCAGGTACTCCGGACCTGCAAAAAGGAGTCAATTTAGATGTCCTATCAAGAAGAGCGGGAACAGCTGTTAAAAATTGTCCAACAAGCCTACAAGGTTGATTTAATCAGGATGTCTGCCGGGAATATCAGCACCAGGATAGAAAACGATTTGGTGGCGATCACCCCGAGCGGGATTGAGTACAGGCATATGAAAGCGGAAGATATATCCATCATAGATTTGGAAGGTAATTTGATTGAAGGATTAAAACCCTCCTCTGAAACACCGATGCATACTGCGATCTATAGAAATGTGCCCCGGGCAAAAAGCGTTTGCCATACACATTCCATCTATGGGATGGTTTTTGCAATGCTTCAAGAAGACATTCCAGTGATGAATGTTGAATTAATGGTATGTGGTGCCCCCATCCCGGTGGCTCCCTGGGCTGCGTTAGGGACAGCTAAGGCGGGGGAAGTTACCGTGAAAATTTACCTATCCCGCCCGGAATTAAGTGTGATCCTGCTCCGCCAACACGGACTGGTTGCGATTGGCAATTCTTTAGATCAGGCTTTTATTAAAGCCTATAATGCAGAAACCGGATTAGAGACCTACTATAAATCCCGGTTGCTGGGAACCCCTCAGCCGTTTACCCGGGAGCAGATAAATGAAATAAAGGAATCCTACGGACTTTAGTGTATTTGTTATTTTGGGGCTAATAATTCTTCTTTTCCAAGACCAGGCGGCTCCGGATTAATCAATGGTAGAATCAATCTGCAGGTAGAAAATGACAGCAAATATCCTTCTAATATGCCCCCACTGAATGAGGAGGAAAACATGAAACTCAAGATTTTTCACCGTACCCTGACCGTTGCCCTGTTATTGGTTTTGTGCACATCCTGTTCTGCGCTTAGCCTGGTTAATCCACCGTCCGATGCAGGTGACCCTCCCGCCGCAGATGCTTCGGGTGACACAGGCGAGGTGTTAACCTGTTTTCACGCCAATAATTATGTGCTCTCTTTTGATCATACATTGACAGTAAACCAGGAGGGGACCAGCCTGACCCACATTTTAAAACAAGGCGGGATAGCTTTATTAAGTGAAGCAAATTCTGGGGGACATGATGCAGTAATCACAACCGCTTCTCCCCAGACGTTGAATTTTGAGTATATGGGGGTTCTGGGACCTTGCTCCGTTGATGCGGCTGGAACAGTAAACGTTTCAGCGGAAGGGTATTGTGACGCGGGGATAATTTACCTCAATATCACAGAAGATTGGAGTGATACTGAAGGGACTATGACTTGTGAAGATAGTAGCGTGCCTTTTTCGGCTCCCGGTGCTTCATTTACTCACTCCGGGGCTTCTGGGCTGGGGGAAGAATTTTTAATCACGGGTGATTCAAATGGTCATACAGTTATGCGGGAATTTCTAGGCGGCGAAGGATACCATTCTTGGACCCTGATGATGGATATTTCTCTCGTCCCGTTGGTGGACGAGGACTAACCAGAAACGTACTGGAAGATTAACCCCTTAACACAAAGGAT
>JAIORG010000268.1 GCA_021108255.1 Anaerolineales bacterium
TAAAGAAGGGCATATAAAGGCTCATTGCCTTGGTCATCTGGGCACCCTGGCCGCCAGCATCAGCGGTTCCCTGGGTGGGAGGGGTGACCATTTTGGTCTGAATATATGATGTTATAACGACCAGAATAGCAAGTACTGGAACAGCGATTCCGAACATGGTCAGTCTTTCCGGTTCGCTGAGGTCCATCCACCAGAATTGACTGTGGATCGGAATCAAGTTGGCGCCGTCGCTGATATGGTTGGAAAGATTAACCAGCTGGATTGGTGTCACTGCTAGGGCGCGGATGATTGCCTGGTAGAGTCCGATGATAACTGGAAACTGGATCAATAATGGCAGGCAGGAACCAAAGGGGCTGATTCCCATCTCCTTGTAGATCTCCATTTGTTTTTGGGCCAGAGCTTCCTTGTCATTTTTATATTTTTTCTGGATGTCAATCCATTTTTTTGAACCTTGCAATTCCTGCATGGCTTTGCTGCTTTGCATCTGCTTGGCGGTCAGGGGATAGGTCACAACCCGAACCAAAACGGTGAAAATAATGATTGCCCAGCCGAAATTCTGGCCGATTAAATCATAGATGAAAAGCAGTACGGTAATCATTAAGGTAATAAAGGTATCCCACATAATTTTTTCCTGTTTGTTAGTTGTAAGAATCCAGGATCTGTTCTATATCCTCTTCTTATTTAGCCGGGGGATGTCCCCAGATTTGGGTTCCATTCTGATTGAGCGCGATCAGGAAGAATTCCGCTTCTGAGGGAGCAAGCAGGATGATATCTCCATTTGATGCAGGGCTGGCGTATAGTTTGCCTTCGATGGGCAGATTGCGCTGCACAACACCATCCGTGTTGACTATTACCAGGCTGCTGGTATCAGTGGAAAAATAAATTAGTCCATCCTGTACCAGCGGAGCTGAAACTATACTTCCACCGGGCTGCAGCTGCCAGATCAGATTTCCTGTTTCCAATTCCAGGGCGTAAAAAGTACCTGATAGGTCACTGGTATAAACTTGTTCCCCATCAATTACCGGGGATGCCCAGGCCCAATCTGGAGTATTATAACGCCATTCAACTCTGTGGCTTTTCTCATCCAGGGCAACGATCTCGTTGTTAAACGTGCTGACGATAACCAGGCCGCTTTCCGATACTGCCGGTTGGCTGACTATGGGTCCGCCTAGATCTTCTGATTTCCACAGCAGGGAGCCAGTTTCCGGGCTGACGGCATAAAGGACATGATCCATGGATGCCACATAAATGCATCCACAGCTTTCAGACCAGGCAGGAGAAGCCCAAATTGGTTCTCCGGTTTCGAATGGTTCCCAGAGTGGGATTCCGTCTAAATCTACACCGTAGAGTTTGTTGTCAGCCGATGGGGCGAATATTCCCTGCTCCGTGACCAGGGGAGCCGCGATGTAGCGGTTTTCGGCACCGGTAAACGACCAATTTTCGATACCTGTAGCTGGATTAATACTGTAAAGATTGCTGTCATAACTGGCAACAATTAGCTGGGTCTCATCTTCAGTAAACACGGGTGCCGCATAAAAGTCCTTGCCGGTTTCCGTTTCTACAGGGTATATCCATTGTTGTGCCCCGTTTTTTACATTGAGCGCGTAAACCTGGGGACCATACGAGAAATAAACGATATCTTCTTTGATGGTGATCTCGGACCATCCAGTTGCTGCAACGCGCTGGCCTGTGCAGGAGCTCAACGAAAGGGCAATCAGGGCTAAGAGTATGATTAGGAAATATTTTTTCATTGTTTTATATTCACTTTCTGGTGGTTAATTTACGGAACCGGGTCAAATCCCCCCTGGGAAAATGGATTGCAGCGAAGAATTCGCCAACTGCCCATTAGTCCGCCCCGGAGTACACCGTATTTATAGATTGCTTGGTATGAATAATGTGAGCAGCTGGGGTAATACCTGCAGGTATTACCGGGCAAAGCTCTTGATAAGGTCTTCTGATAGAGAAGAATTAAAGCCAGAACCGGAAATCTAAATACTGTCCATATTGTCAGCTCAAGATCTTTTAGAAGAGGATCCTGGGATGAATGGTGGTGTTCGGCCTGTTTTATGCTGATCTCATTATTCATTGATTTGAGTTAGAAGTATTTCAGCTTTCCTGAAAAGTGATTCTAACGCTTCTTTCGTTTCTCTGCAGTTTGATTCCGTCAGCGGTTTTCTGGCAATCAAAACTCCATTGTATCCAGGTTTAATATCCTGGATTAACTCTCGCAAAGCTGCCCGGATAATCCGTTTCGCTCTGTTTCGCTTGACTGCGTTACCTACTGAAATTCCTGCTGTGACCGCAAATCGGGAGAGCGGGTGGTTCACTTTCTGAATTATCAAAACAAGAAGCGGGTGGGGATATGATTTTCCAGATCGCCGCACCCGCATGATCTCAATTGAACTTGTTAGGCGAAATCTCCGTTCCACAAGAATTATATTAATGCAGAGTTAACTATTCCAGTTTGTTTTCTTGACGTGATTATTTTTTGTGTGCGCAAGTACATAACGGCCTTTCAAACGGCGTCGTTTTAGCACGTTTTGTCCGCCTTTGCTGCTCATGCGCGATCGGAACCCATGGACCCGGGCCCGACGTCTTATTTTCGGTTGATATGTCCGTTTTGGCATCTTCTTGTAACTCCTTCAAGGTTCAAACTCTACTACCGACGAAACATTATACCGTGTGGGGTTAGTTTGGTCAAACTCCTTTGGGAAATGATTTTGGGGTATTTATCCCTACTCTGACCTGCAGTGAGAGATAGTTACGGGATCAATTGGAGGGTTTGGAACTGATCTCAAAAGCAGTCATAAAGTATAATAACTTCAATACTTCACCCAGGATTAAAATCGATTGTAGAGAGACTATGAATAACAAAATATTAAATACCCTGTCGAATCACAAGCTCGTTGAAGTCCGGATTGGATTAAAATGGACAGCTGTCGTGGTGGATAAAGGGGACCACCAGCAGTGCGGGTTAGCTTCTACACTTTCCGGAGATCACGGGCATACTGGGGAGCCGACAATTCCAGACCCGGGAAATCTGGAAACAAGTTCAGCTTTAGAACTGGCAGGCTGGATTGAGTCGGAAATCCCCCTGCGGCGAAGCATAGGATGCGCTGCTATTAATGCCTTGCTTACCCGAGACCCCTCATCATGGGTGGATCTGAACGCTGAAGGTGCAATTTTGGAGCACGGCAGGGGGAAAAAGGCTGTTCTTATCGGGCATTTTCCTTTTGCGAATCATCTAAAAGAGGAATTGGGGGAATTAACCGTGCTGGATCTGAATCCTTCTGGGGATGATTTGCCTGCTAGCGCTGCCCCGGAAATCCTTCCCGAAGCTGACCTGGTTGCTATCACGGGGATGACTTTTATCAACCATACGCTGCCCGGGTTGTTATCTCTTTGTAAACCGGAAGCGTATGTGATCATTCTTGGTCCTTCAACGCCGTTATCCCCTGTCCTTTATGATTTAGGAGTAAACCTGCTGGCAGGTTCTACAGTAGAAAATATTCCTGCTGTGTTAGCTGCCCTGGGACAGGGAGGCAATTTTCGGCAGATTCATCAGGCAGGAGTCCGTTTAATAACTCAAATTCCATCTAGCGGATAGGATATATAAGAGAAATCTAATGGAAGAGATGGGAATTACCTTTCGTTCAATTGGAATTATCCACACCCCTTTCCGGGATTTATCTGGCATGCCTATTCAGCCCAGCGCGGCTGAGGGTGTAGAAGGTAAGGTAATTCTTGATCCAGCACTTCAGGAAGGTTTAAAGGACCTGGAAGGATTCTCACATATAATTCTGCTGTATTATTTTCATCAGGCAGGTGATCCCAAATTGCTTGTGAAGCCATACCTGGATGATGAACAACGCGGTTTATTTGCGACCCGGGCACCCAGGCGGCCGAATGGCATTGGGTTCTCCATTGTGAAACTGCTGGAAATCCAGGAGAACATTCTCAAAGTTGCCAATGTGGATATCCTGGACGGGACTCCGCTGCTGGACATCAAACCTTATATACCCTACTTTGATCACCCGGAAGCAGATCGGGTGGGTTGGCTGGAAAAAAGCAAAGGAAAAGTTGGGGGAAAATTATCAGATGACAGGTTTGTTTAAATAACTCAGAATAGATCTAGGAAGCGGGATTCTCTCAGGATCCCGTTTCCTTTGATATGGGGGAGAGCTTGCCCAGAGATAAATCTCAGGGCTAAAAACTGCGCCCCGGAAACGGGGCTTTGAGCTAATTGTTAGGAGACTTTCAAATTTATATAGAAGTCCCATTTTAGTGGGACTTAGATTACATAGACCGCGGATTTATCCGCCGGTCGATTGGATAATGTACCTGGGAGAGCTGCACCTTCGATACGTTTTCGCGGAGTTTATGCTGAGCGAAGCGAAGTGCTCAAACTACTCAGGACAGGCTCTCTCCCTCGAGAGACAGCTCCCGCGGGTTCGGCAGCTAGCTCCGATTTTATTCGCTTGTTTTTGGTGATGTGTCGGGTTCTTTCTCTGCCGGCTTTCCTACCCAGCGGAAAGCAATTGCGCCCAGGATGAGGGGGACCCAGAAGATCACTCCCCTGTATGCTATGGTAATCACCAGCGCATCGCTGACTGGAATATACATCGAACGAAGGACAAGGGTTAGGACGCCCTCCACGACCCCTAACCCATAAGGGGTAGGGGAGACAATCAGGAATAAATAGGACAGACTCGTGCCTGCGATGAGGGTGCCTATAGATGCCGGCACCTGAAATGCTTTAAAAGTCAGGAAAAAGATCAACAGCAGGATCAATTTGTTGGAGAGAGCCAGGAGGAGGGGATAAATTAATTCCAGGGGGCGATTGCGCAGTTCATTGAGCCCGCCAACTGCATCATGAGCTATGGATCTTGCCCCTTCTTCGCTGAATTCCTTGCGGCGTCGAAATGGTTTCAAGAGGCGGTTTCCAGCTCTGGCTAACCAGGCCAGCGCATCTGCGAGAGCTTGTTCGGATTTGAATCCCAGATAGAGCAGCAAGCTCATGCCTGTGAACATGAAAAATAAGATAATCGAGGCGGTGATCTCTGTTCCGCCGAGGATATTTCTGCGGAAGAGGACAATTAAACCCAGCCCTAATAGCGCAAAAAGTCCCAGATAATCAAATATAACAAACAGGGCTCCTGCTACTAAGGCCCTGGCGCCGGTTTTTCCCTTATGCCTGGCTTCAGCGATGAAAACAGACATCCCGCCAATCCCGCCGGAAGGTGCAATTACATTGATAAATGTGGCGGCTGTTGTCAGGACCAGCAGCCGACCTAATGATTCCTCAATTCCGATTACATGGAAAATCGTTTTAAAGGAAGCTGCCATATTGACCAGCCAGATCAATACCAGCAGGACAGACAGCAGAATGAAACGCCAATCTCCCCGCTGAAGGGTGACTGTGATCTGCTCGACTTCAGTAAAATTGCTTGCTAAGAAGATCACCCCCAGCAGCAAGCCTACAGCGAAGATGAAATTCCGCATGGTGTGATTATAGCAGAAATTAGTTTTGGGCTATTTTGCCAGAAATGAATTATAGAGGGATGAAATTAGTGTATTTTGGATTATCGCCGTCTTCCCCGTCCTGAGACGATGGAAATCCAGTAGAGCAGCTGCATTACTGCTGTTAACAGGGAAGCAACATAGGTTAACGCTGCGGCATTCAGGACATTGTTCACTCCCCGCGCTTCTTCCGAAGAGGAAATAATGCCGCTGTCTCTCAGCAGTTGTTTTGCCCGGGAGGAAGCATTTAATTCAACCGGGAGGGTTGCCAGGGCAAATAGGGCGCCGCCAGAGAATGCAATAACGCCCAGCCAGGCTAAGCCAATGGCATTAATTAACAAACCAATCACAATCAAGATCCATCCCAGTGTGGACCCGATGTTCACTGCCGGCACAAGGGTTGATCTTAAACGCAGAGGAAAATAGTTTTCCTTGTCCTGCAAAGCATGTCCCAGTTCATGGGCAGCGATGGCGAGGGAGGCAACCGAATTGCCCTGGTAGACACCGGGTGATAAACTGAGCACTTTTTTCCTGGGGTCATAATTATCGGTCAGCTGACCCTGAATCTGCTGAATCTCAACATCGTGCAGTCCCCCGATTGAAATTAGTCTTTGAGTCGCTTGTTCACCGGTCAGACGGGAGCTGGTTGGTATTTTTCCCCATTTATTGTAGGTGGATTTTACATACCACTGCGCTGCCATCATGGCAATAATCGCCGGTGCCATATATAGCAGGTATTGCGGATTAAAATAAAACATCTTTTTGTTTCCTGATTTGTTATTTTGTGATTTCCAACATTATTTCAATTGCTTTATCCAGTTGGGGATCCAGCTCGGCCAGGTAATCTTCTTCGGTTAATTCCACCAGGAACTTTGGCGTGAGACCTGTTTCATGGATTTGTCTCTTGTCTGGGGTCAGCCAACGGGCAATTGTCACCCGGACCGCACCCTGTTCATTTCTAAGCTCAATCCAATTCTGGACAGAGCCTTTGCCAAAGGTTGTTGCACCGACCAGCGGTCCCCGCTGATGATCCTGGATAGCTCCGGCAACAATTTCTGATGCGGAAGCTGAACCTTCATTGACCAGTAAAACAAGAGGAATTTCGGTAGCAATGCCTCCCTTATGAGCGAGGAATTCCACCATTTCATCTTCAGTGCCATAATCTTCGTAGAGAATTGCACCTTCGGCAATGAATTCGGATCCCACCTCTACAGCTGTTTGCAGGTATCCGCCGCCGTTGTTTCGCAGGTCTACAATTAACCCAATCGGGTTCTGTTCTAGTATTTCTTCCAAATTCTCCCTGAGTTCAGAGATGGTATCCCCTCCGAAGGTAATGATTTGAACATAACCGATATTCTCTTCCAGCATTTTGCTTTCAACGCTGGGGATGATGATCTTTTCCCGGATAATGGTGACATCAAAAGGTTCCGGTTCTCCTTCTCGGCTGATGGTTAAAACAACTTTGGAACCTGCCGGGCCAAGAACTTTCCGGATTACCAGAGACCCATCGATACCGGTCATATCTTCCCCGTCAATCATGATTACTTGGTCTCCGGGTATTAACCCGGCTTCCTCTGCCGGAGAATTAGGCATCGGGCTGATGATGGTGAGATACTCGCTTGTGGTATCAACCCAGGCGCCAATTCCTTCATATTCTCCATCCATCGGAATATTGGCCTGCATAAATTCGTCTGGATTCATATAGGAAGTATGCTGATCCCCCAATGAGTCCAGCATTCCTGTAATTGCTCCTCTCATCAAGGTGGTATTGTCAACCGGTTGATCAACGTATTGATCATGGATGATCTCCCAGGTCTCCCAAAAAGGAATAAACAATTCCTCTGTTGAGATAGTGGCCGAGGGATCAGCTGCTGGGGTCCCTTCAGCGCCTTGTGATGGCAAAATCTGGGTTGGTTTAGAAAACCAGGAAGTGTCTGGTTTAGGTAATAAGATATTACCGACAATTGCGCCGGCTGAGAAAGCGCTGGCGATAACAATCAACCCGCCTGCTATTCCAATTATGATCCAGGTGCTCTTTTTCATCCAATTTCTCCACTAGAATGTTCCCGGGATGTCTCTTAAACTTATCTTGTCATACTATAAAGGTTATCACCGGGAGGTTAATTCAATCTAAAAAGTATATCAAATAATTATTAAGATACAACTATATCCTTGAATCAGGTAAAGGATACAATCTTACTTTAAATATTATTATTCTGATCGCATGGTAGGAAGGAAAATTATATCCAGATCCAGGGGGCGATCCAGTTCATTTTCCAAAGCCGCAGCCAGGTCATTAACAGTCTCCTGGTTCAGTGGTTCTGTAGATCGAACTGTTGCACTGATCAACAGTTTATCCTGGGATTGTACCCTTTCGATGTTGATGATGGACATTTCTTCTGTGAGTGGGGATTCGAGTAAGACTCGCTCAATAGTTTGTTGTTCCCGGTTTTGTTTGATGATCCCGTTCATGATAAATGCCAGGGGAATGGTAATCAGAAAAACCAGGAATAAAATGCCTGTAACTCCTCTCTGGACTCGTTTTTTGGTCTCTGGTTCCAGGTTCAGGGGATGAATACCCAGCAAGGTGAAGATAATTACACCGCCAAGACTGATGGTGACCAGGTTGGTGGTGAACAGCAGCAGAGCACCACCAGCTGCCTGCATGTTTCCATTTGCGAAGCCCAAACCAACTACGCCGAGAGGCGGCGCCAGGGCTGCGGCAATTGCTACGCCAGGTAAAGCTGCGCTGACATCTTTTCTGCTCACCGCATAAGCGCCGGCCATACCGGAAGCCAGGGCGATGAACAAATCCAGGAGAGTCGGTTGAGTCCGGGAGAGAATTTCGGGTGTCATCTCTTTCAAGGGAGAAAGTAAGCCGATTATGATCGCGACAATTATTGATGCCATTACACCCTTAAAGACAGATTCCAGTGAAGTCCTGACCAACCGTCCTTCACCGAGGATTATCCCGAGTGAAAAACCAAGGATGGGAGACATCAGCGGGGCTACAAGCATAGCACCGATGACAACTGCTGGGCTGTTAAGCAGTAATCCCAGGGTAGCGATGATTGAAGATAAAATAATCAGCACGAAATAATCTGAGCCGGGCTGCGCATCTTCAATTAGTTCCTCCCGTACCCCAAGCTGTTCTTCCGTTGTCAAGGTAGGAAAGAGGTTAAAGATAGCAGTCAGCACCCGGCGGGAAAGAAATTCCCGGGCACCGCTGTAGCCTTTGACCATAATGGATGTGTTCGGCGCCTGAGCAGCAATTCTAAGGGGGATGCTTCCAAAAGCAAACTGGTCAAAGGATCCCTGTTCTGTGGCGCCGACAATGACCAGGTCGTGAGCTTCTGCTTCCTTAAGGATGCCATCCAGGACATTGTTGGCCATGATCACCTTTTTTTCAGGTGGTTGGCTGAAGGTCAGTCCTTCCAGGGTTTCTTCAATAGTCAGCCGGTTTTCTTCCATCCGGCGGGGTGTAGCCCGACCAACCTGGACATACAGCCCGGTTACGGCAGCTTCATAAACTTGAGAAAGTGTGGCTGCTAAGCGGGCTCCAATTGGAGCGTTGGGACCTCCGGCGGTTGGCACCAGGATAGATTTGATTTCTTGCGTATGGTCTCCTCTCACAATTAAAACATCACAGGGAGCATTTTTAATGACCGGGTCAATAACTGGTCCCAGTGAATTAGAGATTGACCGGGTATCTCCTAGCCATCCGAGTAATATCTGGTCGACCTGTTCCTCTCTTGCAGTATCCAGGATACCTTCAGAAACACTGCGTGATACACGGGTCATGGTTTGAACCCGGAATTCCTCTTTTGTTGCCTGGTCAACTGCCCGGTCTAAAAGAGCATGGTCGGTTTCTGCCTGTGAACTGCCTTCTGAAAGGGGAACCTGGCCGGGCACAGTAATTACCCGCAGGGCGATGACTTTTCCTCCTTGCTGGCGGACAAGTGTACCGGCTAGACGAAGCAAAGTTTCCGCAGTATCCGGGTTAGCGATTGGGACCAGTACACGAACACTCTGTTTGGTCTTCACTTCTTCCAGATGTGTTTTAAATATTGTGATACCTTCTTTGGCTGTGATACTGTGGTGCCGTCCGTATCCAACAAATATGGCAAAACCTATCAACAGCAGCAATCCGGCAGCAGGAAGATATTCTACCCAGGTCAAAATAAACAGGGAATCAAAAACTAAAACCAGGGCTGGAATCCAGGGGTGAATGGGAAGGTGAAAGGGGGCTGCGGTGATTTGTTCCCTTCTGGCGAGAGTGAAGTTAACTGACATCAGCACGATCAAATAGAGCAGCCCGCCCAGCCGGGCTAAATAATCCAGGGGGAAAAAAAGCGTCAGGGCAATCAGAATTGTGAAAACGGCAACCAGGAGTACCGGTGTGTTTGCCCGTTTGTTGGTTCGTTTAAGGGATTCAGGCCAAAATCCGTCATTTGTCATGGCATACCCTTGATGGGTCAGGAGAGTTATGATCCTGTTTAATGCCAGGGGGATAGCCGCAATGCTCAGGAATAATATTCCGACCCTGCCCCATTTTCCAGCGGCCAGATCAGCCAGCTCAGCCAACGGCAACCCCAGCGCTGCGGAAGATCCGGTATGGAATATTCCACTGGTAATGCCGGCAAACAAGGCAATTACTAAGCCGGCGAGTATTGGGGCAATAAACAAGGCCCTGGGGGCGTTCGTGGTGCGTTTTGTAATTTCACCTTGCAAACCAGCCGTGATTTCCAGGCCGAGAAAAGAAATCAGCAATAGATTAAATGAAACACTCCAATCAGGATTTGTTGGTTCCAGGTTATCCAATTCGATTTCAGGTAATGCGGCCAGGCAGAAAACCAGGATTGCAGCGAGAATTAGCAGCAGCAAATAGCCATTTCCTTTCTTCCTGAGGGGAAGAAATTTAATCCCGGCTGTAAGAAGGAGTATTCCGACAGCAAAGGGTAATTGCGGCAGATTGATACCAGCCAGGGTTTCAACCAGGGCAGTGCTATGCCGGGCAAAACCCTGGATAAGGATCCCGCCAGCGGCGATTCCAGCCAGGAGCAGCGCCCAACCGGTTAAAAACGCCAGCCAATTTCCTTCCTCGCAGTCTTGAACAAGTCGATAAGCTCCACCGGGCTGAGGAACGCTCATAGAAAGTTCAACATACCCGAGCAGGTTTCCGGTCACGATTAATGAGGACAGCAAAACAATAATGGGGATTGAAGCGCTATTTGTGGTTATTAAATCACCCAGCAGAACAAGGACAGAGATAACCAGCATCACACCCAGGCTCATTGAGATAGCGCGCAGCAGGCTGATACTGTAGCTGTAACGGATTTGCTGAGGATATTCGTTTTCGCTCATGGTTTTTTCCTCATCATTGACAGGAATGGACCTGGATCAATCCCGGGACCATAGCTGGGGCATTTTTTCTTTCATGTCATGGATTGACTGTAGTTGAATATCAGCCTGGTTGGAAGAACCATTTTCCCCAACCAGCGAGGTGTAAAAACCAAGTTCTTTAGCAGGTATCAGGTTTTGAATCAGGTCATCAAACATCACACATTTTTTTGGATCAGTCACACCTGCCAGCTTCAGTGCTACCTGGTAGGCTTTTCGGTTCGGTTTAACTATAAAATCCAGCGCAAGAAGATCCACGATCCCTGAAAAGAGATCGCTTATTCCCAGTTCAGTCAGTACTCTGCTTGCATGGTGATGGTCTGCGTTAGTAAAAACCCATAAATCCTGGGGAAGGGTCTCCAGTAAGCCCCGGAGAACAGGGTCCGGTTCCAGGAAATCCTTCAAGGGGAGATCATGAACAAATTTTAAATAATCATCTGGCTCTACCTGGTGGTGAATCCTGAGTCCTTCCAGCGTAGTTCCGTAAGTGGTCCAATATTTGTCTCTCGTGGCAGGGATCTCTGCCTCCGGGATTCCAATTTCTTCCAGCATGAACTTGTAAATCCGGAGCCTGATTTGTTCCCAGAGCCCGTTCGAGGCAGGATAAAGTGTAGCGTCAAGATCAAAGAACAGGGTAGAAAATTGCATATCCGCATTATACCTGATCCTGATCTTAGAGGATGAACCGTGCGAATGATAGCAATTCTGCCGGATTTAGAAATCGCGGAAGGTTTTTTCCCATTCATTGTCCTCACTCCGTTATAATATCTTCATGTCTATACAAATATTGTCAGAAGAAGTTGCCTCACAGATTGCTGCCGGAGAGGTTGTGGAACGTCCCTCTTCCGTGGTGAAGGAATTAATCGAGAATTCGCTTGATGCCGGGGCAGATCAGATCACAATTCTGGTCCGCGAGGCAGGAAAACGCCTGATTGAGGTAGTGGACAATGGGGCGGGAATCCCGGCAGGGGAACTGGAACTGGCGGTGCACCGCCACGCGACAAGTAAACTGAGAGATGCGGCGGATTTGTTCCGGGTTTCCACCCTGGGTTTCCGCGGTGAAGCTTTAGCCTCGATAGGGTCTGTCTCCCATCTGGCATTGATGTCCCGGGTTCAGATAGAGGACCTGGGTGCGAGTATAAAGGTGGAGGGAGGAGAAATTGGTCCATCCACTCAGCTGGGGATACCGCCAGGGACAACTGTCCGGGTAGAGCACCTGTTTTTTAATGTGCCCGCGAGATTAAAATTCCTCAAAACTGACCGGACAGAGAAAAGACATATCAATGATATTGTCAGCCGGTATGGGCTTGCAAATCCCGGGGTTCGCCTGAAACTTTATCAGGATGATGAGCTGGTATTTCAAACCAGCGGCAGCGGAGATCTCCGGGAAGTGATCACCGCGGTATATGGAGTAGGAACAGCCAGGCAGATGATAGAGGTTCTGTACGAGGATGACGTGCTGGCGGTAAATGGATTTATCAGCCCTCCGGGATTAACAAGATCTAACCGGCAGGGTGTTCTCTACTTTGTCAACCAGCGCCCGGTCCAGGATCCTGCCCTGGTAAAAGCCCTGACGCAGGCCTACCATACTTTATTAATGAAGGGCAGATACCCCATTTCAGTTCTCTTTCTGGAACTCCCCCCGGACAAAGTGGATGTTAATGTGCACCCAACCAAGGCAGAAGTGAGATTTGAGGATAAGGGGGAAGTCTTTCGCAGTGTGGGAAGGGCAGCCAGACGGGCTTTATTGGCCAACACTCCTGTTCCAGAGGTCGGGAACCTGGGAGGAGTCAGGTTATGGAGTGGTCCAGCGCCGGATCACCGGGATGTTCAGCGGCGGATAGACCCGGTCTGGGAGCTGGCGAAAGATGAAGATTCTTTTGGTACTTCTTTGGAATCCGGGCAGATCACCGCGGGAATGGGAACCCCAATTCTCCGGCTGATCGGGCAAGTAGCCGCAACATATTTGATTGCGGAAGGTCCCGATGGATTGTACTTGATTGACCAGCACGCTGCTCACGAAAGAATATTATTTGAAAAATTTATCTCGACAAAAGATGAGAGTGTACCTTCCCAGATTTTGCTCGATTCCGTGGTCGTTGAGTTTTCTCCCGGCAGCGCAGATCTGGTGAATGAACATCTTGAATTACTTGGGGAATTGGGATTTGATCTGGAAGGCTTCGGTCCAGGCGCTTTTGTGATCCGGGCTGTGCCGGCGCTTCTGCAGGGAACATCTCCGGAAGGAATACTCAGAGCTGCAGTTGAAGATCTCGAGGAAGATGAAACCCCGCTTGAGAAAAACATTGAACAGAAAATTATTGCCAGGATCTGCAAGAGGGCTTCAGTAAAAGCCGGGCAGATCTTATCTCCTGAGGAGAGTAAACAACTTCTGCTGGATCTGGAAGCCTGCCTATCTCCAAGGACGTGTCCCCATGGACGTCCAACAATGATTCATTTATCGGTTGATCTGCTGGAAAGGAAATTTGGCAGAACAGGCCCGAGGTAAATTGAAGAGACATTCACCGTCTCCCAGTTTGTCATCCTGAACTTGTGAAGGATCCATACTGAGATCAG
>JAIORG010000167.1 GCA_021108255.1 Anaerolineales bacterium
ACATAGGTTACTTGCCAGGTGAATTGGCTCTTTATTCCAACATGAAGGCCAGCGACTTCTTTAAAATGTATGAATATTTAAGGAAAGACATCCGCTCCAATGGCTACTGGAAGGAATTATCCGGAAGACTTGATCTGGATACCAGCCGCAAGATCAGCCAATTTTCGCGCGGCAACAAACAAAAAGTCGGCGTTGTGGCAGCCTTTATGAACCGGGCCGAACTGCTGATCCTCGATGAACCCACCGGCGGCTTGGATCCCCTGGTGCAAAATACTGTGCTGGAAATGGTCCGGGAAACCAAGGCCGACGGAAGGACAGTCTTTTTTTCCTCCCACAATCTGCCCGAGGTCCAGGCAGTCTGCGATCGTGTGGGCATTATCCGGGACGGGCAGTTGATCGCCACCCAGCGAGTGGAAGACCTTTTTGCCCAGCGCATGAACCGTATGACCATGATCTTTGAAGGGCCGCCTCCTGCGGGAGTCTTTAAATACGACGGAGTAACGGAAACGGAGTTGAGCGAACAGAGCATAACACTGGAGGTAAGAGATAATCTCCCGGCAGTTCTCAAAACCGCTGCAGAGCATAATATCAGAGATATCGAGACTCATAATGTCAGCCTGGAGGAGATCTTCCTGGCTTACTACAGCAAGGACGAGGGAGGTAATAATGTTTAGATTATTGGTCCAAGAACTGAAGTTCAGGCGCAACACCATTCTTGGTTGGGGTTTGGGTCTGTGCTTTTTCCCCCTTACGTATATAGGTATTTACCCCTCAGTTGCCGATGAAATGGCCGCATTTGCAGACCTGGAGATATACGCAGCCATGGGTATGAGCCTGGGCACTTTTGCAGATTGGGTTGGTTCGATCATGATCGTCCTTTTACCACTGATCGCCGCCATCTATTCCATTTCCAACGGGACTGGCACACTGGCCGGGGAAGAAGAGGATGGCCGTCTAGAAATGCTGGTGACCCTGCCCCTGCCCCGCTGGCAGATCGTCACAGCCAAAGCCCTGGCGCTTGCCATATCCTCCGCCATCATTTATTTGATCGTCTCTGCGGTTTCCTGGATCGTATTCCTGGTCATTGAGAGTCAGATCGAAACGGTTATGGTGGGAAAGGATATCTTTACTGCTGTGATGGCGGGCTGGCCCTTTGTCTTTGCCATGGGCATGATCGCCATGTTCCTGGCCGCATTTTGTTCCAGCCGGCGATTTGCCTCGATGATTTCCACCGCCATCCTGGTTGTTGGTTATTTCGGAAGCAATCTGGCCGCCTCAACCAAAGTGCTTGAGCCATTTGAACCCTTCTTTTTAAACACCTATCTTGACGGGACCGGCAAAGCCATTCTTGAAGGGCAGAGTACCGAAGATACACTGGTCCTGCTGGGTGTTGGCCTGGTGTTTTTTATCCTGGCACTGATTTTCTTCCAGATCCGCAAACTTACTGTAGGGGTTTGGCCCTGGCAGCGGGGGAAAGTAGAAGCTTAGAAGATCATTTCTGAATTCAAGGGAGAGGGGAACCGCGGTTCCCCTTCCCGTAAATCTCCAATACTGATCTCATTTGAAGAGAATCCACCCGGAAAGGGTGGATTTTTGTTTTATCTTATCAGGCTACCTCTACCCAAACCCAGGGTAAGAGACCAGGGGAAACAACAAGTTTAAGGCGGTGATAATCTCGCGCTTAAGCGTTTTGTTTAGATTGCGATTCAATTGATGGGGTTCATTGCTTGACAAAACTAATACCTTCTATTATTCTAGTACTAGAATAATAGAAGGATAAAAAAATGACCAACGCAGAATTAGCTATCCTCGGCCTTGTTGCCGAAACCGCCCGCCATGGGTACGAGATTGAACAAACCATCGAAGAACGCGGAATGCGTGAGTGGACTGAGATCGGCTTTTCTTCGATCTACTATTTGCTCAAAAAGCTGGAGAAAGCTGGGCTGGTAAAGAGTCAGCTGATTCCCACCCAGGGACGCGGTTCGGCGCGGCGGGTTTATCAGATCACCCCTGCGGGTCGCTCAGGCTTAAGCAAAGCCACACTGGAGGCCCTCTCCCAACCGCAACAAAGTTACCCTTCGATATTACTGGGTATCGCGAATTTACCACTGGTTTCTCAGAAACAATCAGTGGTCGCCCTCCGATCCTACCATAAGATACTTGCTGAACGCCTGGAACAGGTAGCGGCGAAAGCTGAATCTCAATGGCCGCTGCCAGATCATGTCGAAATGCTTTTTGATTACAGCCTAATGGCCCTCAAGGCCGAAGAAAAATGGATTGAAAAGGCAATTCGAAAGATGGAAGACAAATGATCCTAATGAAGCCTCTCAAGATCATTCTGCATAGAAAAAAGGACAAAAATGACTAAAATTGATTTCAAGAAAACATTAAAAGAATATTATGTTCCCCCGAAAGAATTCGTAATTTTGGATCTACCCAAGATGCAATTTATTATGGTTGATGGACACGGCGATCCCAACACCGCGCAGGAATACCAGGATGCGGTCGAGGCGCTATACGCGGTGGCTTATAAGATGAAATTCATCAGCAAAAAGACCCTGGAAAAAGATTACACCGTCCCACCGCTGGAAGGGCTGTGGTGGGCGGAGGATATGAGCACCTTCCTCACCCGTGAGAAATCCCAATGGGATTGGACAATGATGATCATGACACCAGCATGGATCACTGCAGAAATCTTCAACGAAGCTGTCCAGCAAGTGCGGAAGGCGAAAGATCCCTCCTCACTGGATCTGGTCCGATTGGAGCCTTATCATGAAGGACTCTCGGTGCAGATCATGCATATAGGTTCCTATGATGATGAGGGACCGGTGCTGGCTCAAATGCACAGCGACTTCATCCCCAATAACGATCTTGTGGAAAACGGCAAACATCATGAGATTTATCTCAGCGATCCACGGCGAGTTGCACCAGAGAAATTAAAGACAGTGCTGCGCCAGCCAGTGCTTAAAGCTTAGGTATTAAATGAAGTATCGCCCTGATTCTTCAGGGCGATACTGATCTTGGGCAAACAAGTTTATATTTTCTTTCTTCGTAAAGCAACTCCAACAAGCAGGCTCAGCAATCCTGCCAGTGTCCATCCAAACCAGTCTCCCCAGCGGGTGTAGAGCGTACCTCCCGGAGCAGTGTATGTCTGCCCACTAATCACACTGCGCTCGTTGATCTTACCTTCCTCTGTAATTCTGCCATAAGGATCTACAACCAGTGACATGCCATTGGTCGTACCCAGCCCCATAGTCACCCTATTCTCCGCCGCCCGGAAGACGCCATCCGAAGCGTGGAAGGGTGGGAACCAGGGGGAGCCATTAAAATCGTCGTCAACTGTCATTAACACAATTACCGCCTCACTCCGGGTTAACTCGCGGGTGACGGAGAGCAGATGTCGATCCCAGCAAACACCGAGCCCAACCTTGCCATAGGGAGTCTCGAAAACCGGGAAATCTTCCGGTCCCGGCACAAAACCAACCTTCTCTTCTCCATCAGTTGTGTTCATCTTGGCCCGACGGCCAACTTCGTTTCCATCGGGTCCGACCATCAGGGCGGTATCATGCATTCCGGTGGATGCATGCCAGACCACATCTGCAACAATATAGCTTCCGGTCTCAACGGCAAGTTCTTTGAGTTGATCTATGAAGTGAGGGTCATCAGCATCTGCAAATTCATTTTCAGGCCAGACGACAAACGCAGGTTGTCCAGCAGCTGCCTGGCGAGTCAACTCTGCATCAACATCAAATATAGCTTGGGAGGTTTCCGGGGAATTTTCGCCGGTTCCAAAATCTTCGGATGTGAATTCGCTGGTAGAAAGGATATCCGGGTCTTGATTGACCATATCAGTCAGGGCAGCAATGGTGAAAGTATCGGCAGGCGCAGTGGGAATACTCAGTGATCCCCAAATTAGTACAGCGGCAACAAAAACCAATGACCCACCACTTGCCCAGGCAGGAATAACCTGGATCTTGGTTTCCAGGTCCCTAATCCTGAATTGCCTAATTATTAATGCAGCGATCGCAGCATTGGTCAACATCACTAAAAAACTGAGTCCCGGAAAACCAGTCAGGCTCAATATTTGCAGAGCCTGTGGGAAGCGCCAGGCACTTTTTGCCAGCAGCACAAACCACCAATTATTCACTACTGGGGCGATAAATTTAACAAACTCCACTGCCGACCAGGCAACTGGCAATGACATTATTTTAAGGGCGCCTGGCAAACGCGAATGCAGCCAGGACCCCAGTTGGATAATCCCGGCGTAGAAAGTGCCGACGGCAAAGATCAGGAAATAGCCCAATACCGGGGAAAAGATGTTCGGGTACCAATTATGAACTCCAATTGACAAAAATATACCAAAAGGCAGGGCAAGGGCGTAATGTTGCCTGGAAGGCGCTGTTGTAATTACTATCAATAACGGCACAAGGGCGATCCACCCCAAAAAAGGGACATCAAAACCAGGCATTGCCGCAGTGAGAAGTATTCCGGAAATCGCCGATAGCCCCATCCCGGCCCAGAAACGCAAGCGGGCGAATGTCTTTTCGTAATCGTCAACTTTCAATTCCAGGACGCGCTTTTGGTAGATGGAGGTGAAGATAAAGGCTGGCACCAGAAGCAAGTAGCGGGCAAGTGTGAAGACTAACATTTGCTCCGGGAGCAGCAGTGCAAATATGCCCAGGGCGGAAGCGGCAATGAACTGCCAGCCCCACATCAGGCTGATGACTGCGTTGGGGTAAATGAACATACTATTTTGCCACAATGCTTTGACAAAGCCCCATTTGGAGTATTCGGCGGAGAGTGGGGTTTTGGAGAATTGCAGGCTGCTCAACCACAGGCCAGCCATGACAAGACTGCTGACTATTGAACCCCAATGAGCGTATCCAGAACTTCCTGTGAGCGCCAGGGCCCCGGAGATAGTAAAGAAGCCCAGGCCTCCCCATTCCATCCAGGTTGGGCGGTCGAAAATCAGCCGATAAATAACGATCATGATCGAGAACAGTAATGGCAGACCAACGCTGATCCAATGGCTGAGGATGGGGATTTCAAATGTAGACCAATGCAAAATCCAGGGTATATAGGCGACCGTCAACCAGGCCATGCCCGGCATCGAGATCGGCCCGGCAGGACGCTGTTTGGAGGGAGCTTCAAAATTCGCATCGCTGACACTCTTAAACAAGTCATCCATCTTGAGCATCAGGCTCAGGTCGCCGCTGGCATTGTATAAACCCTTCATCAAGGCATCTTGACCAGAGAGTTCTCCTCGGCTAATCTTCAGCCATACATCAGAGGAGGTGTTAATGGTTAGAGTCGGCGATTCGGCAGGGCCAGTGTGAAAAAAACATTCGCCATCCGCAATGGAGAGGTGGTAAACGCCAGGCTCCTCGCCAGAAACATCGAACTGGATGTTAACGTTCAGGCCTGCCGCAGCTTCAGAATTGAAGGTTAATGGCATGCCCTCGAGGGTTTGACGGAGATTGAGGTTATTTAGAGCTTTCATATTGGAATTACTCCTTACTAAGTAGGTACTCACGATAGTCCCCGAGCATTAAGGTTTCATCGATGCAATCAGCAGGAAAGCGGGACTGACCATTCATCAAACGCTTGGGGATTTTTAAAAACAGAAGAATAAGATTCATTTGAACAAATCATTCAACTTCAATAACAGGCTAAAATCGCCTTCAACAGTGTACTTCTGCTGCATAAAAGCCGTTTGCCCTTCCATTTCGCCCCGACTGACCGCCAGCCAGATTTCCGAAGGTGTTTGGATTGTCATCGTTGGGGAAGAAGATTCACCCTCATGGAAAGTGCAGACCCCATTCTCGATCTGCAGAAAATAGGATCCAGGCTCATCGCCGGTTACATTGAATTGAATAACAGCGACCAAATCTCCCGCAGCTTCGGGGTTAAAAACGGACGGCATTCCGGCAATGGTTTCGTGGCAGTTGAGTTGGGTCATATCCATAGGTTTTTCCTCCTGGGGGGATAATGTTTCTGGTTTTAATGGTTGTGAAACTGAAGCGGGGGGCAGCCCGGTTGATTTAAAGAGTTCGCCCATTTTCAGCATGATATTCATTTCACCTGAGGTTCGATATTTGGCTTCCATAAAAGCCTGCTGACCATCAATTTCGCCTTTGGAAATTGCCAGCCAAATTTCAGCGGGGGCATTGATGGTAAGATCCGGTTTGAGAACAGGTTCACGATGAGAAGAACATTCTCCGTTTTTGATTCGCAGATGATACATCCCACCGCCTGGACCGCCCAGGACAAATTGGATGGTGGCATCCATATTGCCAGCTGCCTTGGCATCAAAAGCCGAAGGCATACCCATCATTATCAGATCCAATTCGGGATTTGTTTTTCCACCTTCACCCGGTTGGGGATGCTCAAAAATCTCCGAGAATTGTTCCAGGAGGGTCATCGAGCCGTTGGCGTCGTATTTGCCATCATCAAAAGCGGAGGTTGCGTGTAACACGCCCATCCCAATATCAAACCAAACTTCATGCGGAGTAGTAATGGTAAGAGTTGGTAGCGCTGTCCGCCCTTCGTGGAGCGTGCAAACTCCATCGTTGATATTCAAGTACCAATTAGCAGAACCGGGATCAAAATCAACGTCTTTGGGAGGAGAGAATACAAACTGGACAGTTGCGCGAAGATCAGGAATTGCCAGGGGGTTGAACATACCAACCATCAAGTTGAGCATATATTCGTTGGGGACAAGATAACGCCCATCAGAGCGCAACACTCCCAAATTCAGGTCCGTTCCCCCGGGAGCATAGGGAATGCTATCTAAATCATCCGGCAAGATCGGAACGGTGTGTCGCTGCTCATCCGGGACATTAAATCGATCCATTTGCTGCTCCCAATAGGAACCAGCCATATCGTAGAATGCCTTTTTACCGCCCGGGAATAAATCCTCCTTAAGGTCAGCCTGGATTTCTTCAGATATGCGGTTGTCACGAATGATCTGCTCTCCAGCCTGGCGTAGAATATCATAATATCCCGTAAAAAGACCCTGCAGAGAGCGGCGGCTGAGAGCTTCCGCACCTGGGCGCAGGATTTCGCCCAGGTATTCAAAACGCTCCATGTGCGCCATGTGCCGGAAAGTTGCCACCAGCGACTCAAAATGGTCAAACTCCGGAAAGCCGCAGGGTGAGACCAGCAGGATTTTATTTGGTTTGTGAAAACGTTCAGGATGGAAAGTCATATCGGGAATATCAGGATGGGGGATCAGCCAGGGTTCAATGCGCGGCAGGGTGCGGTCGATGAAGGTTTTCATGATGCCGCTCATGCTGAAGTGGTAGAGCGGTGTGCCAAAGATGACCAGGTCAGCAGTGTTATAGAGCTCCATGGCATCGACCATGCTGTCTTTGTCTTTATGGATGCACTCGCCGGGTGTGCGCACCCAACAGGTATAACAGCCAATGCATACTTCCAGGTCAAGCTTGCGGATATGAATTAATTCTGTCTCCGCACCAGCCTTCTCCATGCCTTCCAGCAGTGGCGTCAGCATATGATAAGTGCTGCTGGCTTTCATGCGGGGGGAGCCGTTGAGGGCAAGAACTTTCATGGGGTACTCCTTTATTTACGGGGTCCGCACCCAAATTTCAGGGTGGGAAAATCATTGTTTTTCGTTACCTGGTGGTATTGTTAAAGCCACCCTTTTTCAATCAACTCTGCTTCTGTAGCTTGACGGGAGAAAATCTTATCCATCTTCATCAGCAACCCCATCTTTCCGCTGCCTTTATATTTGCCAGTCATCAGGGCCATCGCCCCATTCGTTTCTTTTCGGGCAATTTTTAACCAGACATCGGCAGGCGTTTCAATGGTTAGGGTCGGGGAGGGTGCTGTGCCAACAGCAAAAGCACACTTCCTGTCGGCGATTGTCAGGTAGTAGTCACCGCCTCCTTCACCGCTGACTTTAAATTGAATAATTGCGGTCAGGTCTTTGGCTTCAGCAGGATTGATGCTGAGAGTCATGCCTTCCAGAGCTTGAAGAATGTTTTTTGGGCGTAAATCGGGGTTTTGATTAGACATCTGAAATTTCTTTAGTTAATTTGTTATATATAAATTTTTATCTATCTTGAAAAAAAAAGGGGGGAAGGGTCTATTCGCCCCATCCCTCCATATCCTTGATGGTCTCATCCAGCCAGCGGATATACATTTCTTCGTATAACTCGCCATAACGACGGGTTGTTTCCCATAAACGTGCGTCGGCCGCCATATCAGCGCTGGCGCCAAATTGGCGGATCACTTCTTTGGTCGTGGTTTGGTATTTCTCCAGATCTGCCTGGTGTAAATTTTTCTGCAGCCGCAGTGTTGTTAATATCGCCTCTGGTTTTAGCCGAGCAGAGAAGAAAAGCTTGAGCAGCAAAGTTTCTTTGCGAGGTTCGATAACCATTAAGGGTTGAGCCAGCCATTCTCCCAGCACAGTTTCACCTGTTTCTGTAATCTCGTAAACCCGCCGGTTAGGACGGTTTTCCTGGGGTTCTATATGGGAAATCACCTGCTCCTCAATCTCCAACTTTTTGAGTGTTGTGTAAATCTGGCTTTGTTTCGCATGCCAGAAATTAGAGGTAGAAAGGTCCATTAACTGCTTTAAATCATAACCAGATTGGGGTTGGTAGGTGAGAAAACCTAATAGGGCATATTTGAGAGACATAAGGGAACCCAACAACATTGCAATATATAATAATTGATATATAAAACAATATATAATACAATCAACTTCCTGTCAAGAGTAATTTTCCGCAAACACTTGACAAACTTTACTATACACTGTATATTTACAGTGTATAGTAAAGTGAGGTAGAATATGGTGCGTCCAAAACGCAATCAGCAGCATCCTGATTTGCAAACAGCTATCAAAGAAGTGGCTAAAAAACAGATTGCCGAACTTGGCGCGGCCGCGCTTTCGTTGCGGGCAATTGCCCGTGAGCTGGGTATCACCGCACCCGCGATTTACAATTATTACCCCAGGCGGGATGACCTGGTCACAACACTGATAGTGGATGCTTATCACTCATTGGCAAAGGCACTGGCTGAAGCGCAGGACGCCGAACATGTTAATCACGCCGAATCGATAATGGCTTCTGCCTGGGCTTGTCGCAGCTGGGCGTTGGCACACTCCGCAGAATACAGCCTGATTTTTGGCACTCCCATCCCCAACTATCATGCCCCGATGGAAATAACCAGTCCTGCTGCATCAGAGAGCATGATTGTACTCATTCAAGTTATCGATGCAGCTTATCAAGATGGAGAGCTCACTATAAACGAACTTTCCCCCGCTCTTATAACAATGCTGCAGCCCTGGAGCGAGAAATTGGGCTTCACCGGACCGCTCAACATCATTAATTTGGCTCTGGCATGCTGGGTCCTGATCCATGGGCTGGTTTCGTTGGAATTGTTTGGACACCTGGCTCCCGGCCCCGAGTTCGGGTTCGGAGAGGTTGATTCTTTCTTTGAAAGTGAGATACAGTCTATGCTGGATCGAATGGGGATAAGCTAACAAGGGATCAGCTGTCATTTGTTAGGAATGCAGATAGGTGCAAAAATAACGAAAGCAATGATGAAAATCATCTGGTAATAAAAAAATAATTGGAGAATGAAATGAACTACAAAAAAGTGATTATTCACGAGTTTGGCGGCCCCAAAGTATTACAGGTTATTGAAGAGAGCACTCTGCCTGAACCCGGCACGGGCGAAGCGCGGATCAAGGTTTTGGCCGCCAGCGCGACCTTCACTGATACCATGGTCCGGAAAGGTATTTATTATGGTTTTAAAGAAACACCGCCGCTTTCACCCGGTTACGATATGGTCGGCGTGGTGGATAAACTAGGGCAGGGTGTTACCGGCCTCGAAGTTGGCCAAATGGTTGCCGACCTGACCGTTTTCGGAGCCTACACCGAGTATATGCTCCGCCCGGTGGATACACTCGTCCCAGTACCTGCAGGGCTGGACCCTGCTGAAGCGGTCAGTATGGTGTTGTCATATGTCACCGCTTATCAAATGCTGCACCGGGTGGCGAAAATCCAATCCGGTCAAAAGATTCTAGTCCATGGCGCGGGCGGGGCGGTCGGGACAGCAACCCTACAATTGGGAGCGCTGCTCAATCTGGAGGTGTATGGCACGGCGTCCAAGCCTAAACATGAGTTGGTTCAAAGCCTGGGCGCGACCCCGATTGATTACAAGAATGAAGATTTTCTGGCCCGGATGCAAGCCATCGGCGGTGTGGACGCGGCTTTCGACCCTATCGGCGGGGAGAATTTAAAACGTTCGTTTAAGTCGTTGAAAAAAGGTGGAACGCTGGTGCCCTACGGATTTTACAATCAAGCCATGGGTAAAGGCGGCAACGTAGCCCTGGATTATATGTCCATAGCGGTGTGGAATATCTTGCCCAATGGCCGCCAGGCTTCCTTTTATTCCATTGGCGATTTGCGTAAAAAGAACCCTGCATGGTTCAAAGAGGATTTGGGCCTGCTTTTCGGCTTATTGAAAGAAGGAAAGATCAAACCCTCGATTGAGAAGCGCCTGAAGTTAGAAGATGCCGCCCAAGCGCATGAGTTGATCGAGCAGGCTGCGGTGAAGGGCAGAATCGTTCTGATTGTGAATGGTTAGGTATGTCCGGATTTAAAAATACCTAAAAACTTAATCATTAGAAATTGACCCAAAGGATATCTGGTTTAACGGCATATCATCCGGGTTTATTGTTACATTGAGTCGGGTATAATTACGCCATGAAATATTTACACCCGCGAAAAACTTTTACCCTGGCTCTCTTTTTTATTGGGCTTCTGTCTGCTCTTTGGTTTTTAATTCCCAGGCCAACATTTGCCAGTGAAGCTGAATCCGGATATCTCATCACAGGTCGTTTGTTTGATCCCCAGGGACAGCCCATCGTCGCCGCAGAAATCAGTGCCTACCTGCCTGGTGAAGAAGAAGCAATCGCCGAGGCGGAAAGCCAGGAAGATGGCTCCTGGGGGCTGGTGCTGAATTATGTCCCTGAAGAAATATCTGTCCATGTCCAGCGCTCCCACTTTGTTGACCAGGTGATTGAACTGGATACTGTAAATTTGGCTGATTTAAAGGAAACGAGGGTTTTACGGATTGAGGAATTATCTCTGGATCGAAAAGTAACTGCCGGTTTCTGGATTGCTACTGCTATTTTTGTCATCGTGCTGCTGCTGATTGCTTTTGAAATATTGCACAGCACCACCGCCGCACTGCTGGGCGCCTCAGCTGTGCTTCTAATCTCGGCGCTTGGGACCGCATTTGTACCTTCTATGTATATCTTCAATTTTGAGCGCGCCCTGACATATATCAACTGGGAAGTGATTTTCCTGGTGATGGCGATGATGATTGTGGTTGCCGTGATTGAAGAGACCGGTATTTTTCAATGGACAGCCTTCCAGGCTTATAGATTAAGTGGAGGTCGCAGTTGGGTACTGGTGCTGATTTTAATGGCGTTCACAGCGGTTGCCTCGGCTCTCCTTGACAATTTCACCACCATGCTCTTGATGACACCTATCAGCTTGCAGATTGGGCTGGCGCTCGGGATTAACCCCCTGGCATTAATCATCCCCGAAGTGCTTGCTTCGAATGTAGGCGGCATCTCTACCTTAATAGGAACCCCGACAAATATCCTGATCGGGGCGTCTGCCGGGATTGGGTTCAACGATTTCCTGATTAACCAAACAATTGGGGTAGTGGTTGCGCTGATAGCGATGGGTGCTTATGTTATCTGGCATTACCGTAAAGAGTGGGCTAAAGTCAGCGGGGGGATCTCAGAGACGCTGTACGAGAAATTAAAAGAGAACGGGCGCATCCGTGATCCGGAAGCCCTCAAGAAGTCGGGGATAGTGTTTGGTTTGACCCTTTTGGGTTTTGTGCTCGGCGAGCGGATTCATGTGGTACCTGCTGTTCCAGCGATTATTGGTGCCACGGTTTTGCTAATTTGGCTCAAACCCGATATCCATCAAATGATTAAGGCGGTTGATTGGACAACTCTGGTTTTCTTTATGACCTTGTTCATGGTGGTTGGGGCTGTGCAGGAAGTCGGTTTGATGGCTCTCGCCGCTACAGGAATCAGCAAGATCGTTGGCGAAAATTTAGGGTTAGCTATTTTCGTGATTGTGATTGGGGTCGGCTCGCTATCAACCGTTATCGCAAACATTCCGCTGGCAGCGTCAATGCTGCCGGTGGTTGACTTTTTATCCGGCTCTATCCCGGGAGCCAGCAGCAAAGTTTTGTATTATGCACTCTCGATGGGTGCTGCTATGGGCGGCAACGGGTTTCTTATTGGGGGCGAGGCAAACCTGGTCACGGCGGGCATCACTGCCCAGGCGGGTTCCCCAATATCGTTCAAGGAATTTTTCAAAATTGGTTTACCAATTACCTATATTACGCTGTTCATCGGTTATTTATGGCTGATGATTCGTTTTGGAGCCTTCTGAGAGGATAATTATGAAAACTATTCTATATACCACTCGCGGCGGTCAAACAAGTTACTTGAATCAGGATGCTGTGATTAAACTCGCCAGGGAAGAAAAGGCGAAGCTGATTTTCCTTTATGTCTCAAATGTGCAATTTCTGGAGAAATGTGGTTATGTCAGTCACACCAGGGTGGTCGAAGAGGAGTTGGAAGATTTAGGCGAGTTCCTGCTTGCCATGGCTTGTGAACGCGCCGAAAAAGCCGGTTGGAAAGCCGAAGCAATTGTCCGGCAAGGTGGTTTTATGGAAGCGGTGAACGAAGTAATCCGCGAGCAGCAGGTTGATACATTTGTAATTGGCGCTCCCGGTTCCACTCATGCGGTCACCACAACGGAATTTCTGCAAAATTTGATCCAGGAAATCAAGGATATAAATCACATAGAAGTGTTGGTCATTCAAGATGGCCATTTGATTGATCTCTAAGGATCGGGGATAGTTGTTCAATAACAGGATAGGCGTAAGTGAGTCCTTGAATCCCTAAAACCTGACTGGGAGACTTGGCCCGTCGACTTCACTGCGTTCCTCCCTTCGGTCGCAGGACAGGTGACTGGGAGACTTATTACTGAAAACTGTCTTCCCGCTCAATTTCGGATTGTTATAAAATTCCGCTTTTGGCTGCTGCAGCGACCGCAGCGGCGCGAGCATCGACATTGAGTTTCTGGAAGATATGGCTGAGGTGCGCTTTGACAGTACGTTCCGTAATTCCCAATTTGTAGGCAATTTCTTTGTTCCGTGCTCCTTCAGCGACCATCTGCAAAACTTCTAATTCACGTTCTGAGAGGGGGTTTTCAAAGTCCTTTTCCAGCCCCGGTTTTTCCGATTGAT
>JAIORG010000295.1 GCA_021108255.1 Anaerolineales bacterium
ACGATGCAATCAGCACGGCGGCCAGATAAAATAATATAACAAAAAAAGGCACGCCTGGGCGTGCCTTTTACTCTTGATCAGGTACAACGGCAAACCCTTCCCTTTTAATCCAGAAAACCGAAGATTCGTTCTTCTGGGCCATTAAAGGGCTTTTGTCTCCTCCGTCACCGGATGGTTTTGAGCCGCTTTTTTTTCGGGAAGGATATAAGAAGCCCATGGCCGGGCTTCAGAGGCATCCGCTGATCCTTCGATCTTCACTGCAAGTACCTGCAGTTTAGCATTCCCCTCGCGGGGAAGAACCTCCACCTCGTCACCTCAGAAAACTGAGGCTCAGCCGCTATTAATCCTTCGTTATGTAATTGTTAAGTTACTGAAGGTGATTTTAGCAAGGGTACTCTCCCCTGTCAAGCATAAAACCTATGTATCAGACTTCCCAATCAGGAAAATCAAGAGTTGATAAATATTGCTAAATCAAGCTGGGGTTTTTGATTATCTGCGGTTTACACAAGTGTATGGAAAAGATATAATGCCAATGTTCAAGGGGGTGGTTGAGTCCCGGTGGGCTCCCCGGTCTTCAAAATCGGTGGCGGGTCGTAATGCGAGCCGCGGTGGGTTCGACTCCCATTCACTCCCGCCTTTGATAAATTTATCCCCTCCCCTTATGAGCCAATCAGAAATCCCTGAAGAAATTCAATCCAGCACAGAAATTCTTGTCACCATTGTCAAGCAATTTTTGGTAATTGATCATCTGGTTTTGGGAAAAACTCAGGACGATCATTTAATCGAATTTGAAGGTTTATTAAACCGACCTTCCCAGGAAGCTTATGATTTTGCAGCGAGTGCACTTCATCCTCACGGGCTTACTCCCTACTTCAGAATTAGCGGCAATAAACATAAGGTCATTCTTAAAAAAAGCTTACCCCAACCGCCAGTCCAAAAGAATGGGGTAAACCTGATCCTGTTTTTGATCACATTTGCAAGCATCATCTTTTCCGGGATCTATGCATCTTACACCGGACCTGAAACACTAGATTTTTCCCTCATTTGGCCTCATGTTCGAGTTAATCTGGGACAGTCCTTTGCTTTTGCTGTCAGTTTACTCAGCATCCTGACAGCTCACGAATTTGGTCATTACTTTGCCGCCCGGATCCATAATACAAAGGTTACCCTGCCATTTTTTATCCCTTTCCCAATCAGCCCCTTTGGAACTATGGGAGCTTTTATCCGGCTGCTTGAGCCTCCGAAAAACAAGCGGGTTTTGCTCGATATTGGTTTGGCAGGTCCAATTGCCGGATTGGTTATTACAATTCCGATTCTAATCTATGGATTAACCTTATCCACAATTGATATTCTCCCCTCTGTTATCCCTGTTAATTTCATGTTTGAGGGAAACTCTATTCTGTACCTGTCTTTAAAATACCTGGTACACGGGTCTTTGCTTCCTGAGCCGCTTTCTTTCCAAGGAATCCATCCAGTCATCTACTGGATTCGTTATTTCTTTACCGGCCTTCCTCTGCCCAACGGTGGTACAGATGTCTTAATCCACCCGGTTGCCTGGGCAGGATGGGCAGGGATATTAATAACATCCTTAAACCTGATTCCGGCCGGACAGCTGGATGGCGGTCATCTGATTTACAGTCTATTTGGAGATAAATTAAAATGGGTGCGGCCGGTTATCCTGGGGTCTTTGGTAATCCTCGGGTTTATGTGGTCAGGTTGGTGGTTATGGGCTTTCCTAATTCTATTGCTGGGCCGGAATAGAGCAGAGCCACTGGATGAGATTACTGAACTCGATCCAGTTAGGAAAATCTTGGCCAGAATGGGCTTTATTATCTTTTTCCTGGTGTTTTCACCGGTTCCGTTAATTGTTGTCTGATTTCACTTTCTTCTTTATTGTAAATGTCCACGCCCCGTGCTCCTTAAAGGATCACGGGCGTACCAATTTAACAAAAAAACTCCCCTGCAGGGGAGTTGAATTATTTAACGGTATTCATTAGTCTTCTTTTGATTTCGTCTTAGGTTTTTTCGTTTTATCGTTTTTTGTTTTTGCTGGTTTCTCTGTCCCTGAAGGTTTGGAATCTTTACCCGCGAGGTCATCAGATTGCCTGCGATCCCGACCTGAAGAGGACCGATTGTCCGTGGAATAAAACCCAGACCCCTTAAATACAATACCAACTGGCAAGTAAACCTTTCGCAGAGTTTCGGTTTGACATTCAGGACAAATTTTCAGAGGTTCATCACTGAAATGTTGTCTCCGTTCAAATTGAACACCGCAATTTTCGCACCGGTATGTATAAATAGGCATAATCAACCTTGATGTGTGTATCTCCAACACACTATCAATTAACCAGCGAGCATTATAGTACTTCCAATCAGGATTAGCAAGGGATACAGGGCGGTACCAGCCAATCCCCAGGAATATATCTTCTCTCCATGTTATACCAGTAATCTAGGGAGTTTCGCTTGGAGTTGGATTTGGCGTATTGGTGACTGTCACAGTAAACGTCTGAGTAGCCGTCGGGGTGATTGTTGGCGTTAAAGTAGGAGAAGGCGTTGGGGTTGGACTGGGTGTGGCCGTCGGCAGTAGTTTTTCTGCTGCTGTAATTTCCCATTCATCCGGCACATACTCAAGGGGAAGGCTCATCAGGTTTTGCCAATTAAGAATTGCTTTCTCTTGTTGATCAAGATTTTCCAGGGTCAGCGCACGCCAGTAATAAACCGCCGCTAAATCCGCTTCGTTTTGTGCCTGCTGTTCTGAAATGTTCAGATAAACTAAACCAAGTGAATATCGACTGCTGCTATATAATATCTTACCTAAAAAGAGATTGACATCAAATTCATCCCGGTCAATTTTTCGGGCATTAAAAGCTTCTGCTACTGCTTTCTCCTGTTCCCCCAATTCAAGATAAACCAGGGCCCGGACCTGATATAAGCTGCTAGTATCACCTCCAAGTGATACTGCCTGGTTAAGAAGCAGCTCTGCCTGATTCATATCACTGCCAGTCAGATAATAGGCTTTCCCCAGGGAATAATAAAATTGCCACGTTTTTTCTGGGACATAGGCATCATATTTGGTCAGCATTTCCACAGCTGTGGCTGCCCTTCCTGTTTCCAGGTTCACCCGTCCCCCCACCAGATAGGAAGGAACATAATTAATATCCAACCTTAATGAAGTTTCTATGGCCTGGGCAGATCTGCTATAGTCTTTTAATTCCAGCAAAGACCAGGCTCGATATAAATGCGCCAGATGTGATCCAGGCAAGTAGTTAACAGCTTGAGTTGCGTCCTCGTAAGCAAGTTGAAAATCCCCCCGGTCAAGATAATATTTTGCCCTCTCGATGTAAACCTGTCCAAATTCCGGGTCTAGAATCAGCGCCTGATCCAGATCTTGCTTGATATCATTTTCCGGAGAAATAACCTGCGAAATAAGCACCCGCCCGTAATATGCCGGGGCGAATGAAGGATCCAAGAACAAAGCCCGCTCATACTTCCCCAGAGCTTCGTTAAATCTTCCTAAATTTCGCAAGGCTTCACCAACCAGGTAGACAATATCTGGAGTCTCCAATTGATCTTCGGTCAACCTCATATATGTCAGCATGGTTTCATAATCACCCTGTCGATATGCGATCAGGGCGGTTTGGTATGTGCCGTATCTGGGATGGGGAGTTAAAACATAAACCGGTGTGGGAGTATAGGGTTTCTCCAAAACCCGTCCAATGGGCGTTTGCAGAATAGGATTTGGCGTCCCTGTTAACTCTGCCATAAGTTCGGGATCTACCGATGGTGTCCAGGTCATAGGTGTAATAGTTAATTTGGGAGAAAAAATGGATCTCTGTCCAGGAAATAGCAAACCGCTAAAATACAGCAACACGATGATAGCAACCCCTCCGCCCATGAGAGGAAGGAGCTGTTTGTAGTTATAATTGCTCTTTTTGCGTTCTTTCTTTGGTTTTTCTTTCTTCCGGATATCTTTGAGCTCTTTTGACCAATCACGTTTTCTTAATTCAGCGGGGTGAACTTTCCCCGGGTCAAGAGCACCAAATAAGATCATTCCCAGCCTGGCTTCCTGGTTTCTAGGATCGAGGGCAATTACTTTCTTTAAACAAAACACCCTTTCTTTTGTTGAGTCTACAACCGTACTCAACAAAAGCCAGTATTCAACATTATTCTGATCTTCTTTCAGGAGTTCTGATAATTTATCTTTTGCCTGAAACCGATCACCTTGTTCTATGGCAAGTTTTGCAAGGAGAAAACGTTTGTCTTCTGCCATCATTAATCCTGTAATATATTGGCGGCTAAACCAGAGTGTAGCACAGGCTACTCTGGCGGACAAGAGAGGGTATAATGCTCAACATGAAAAATGAAGTGAAATTTCTGGGCTGGATGACGTTTGCCCTGGTAATTCTATCTGGATGTCAAGCCTCAGAAACAACACCAACCAAGACCCCTCAACCGATCTCCCCCCCCCTGACACCTTTCCAGGCGAAGACAAATACACCAATTATTACAGCAACCCCAACCACTGTACCAACTGAGCAGCCTCTTTTTCCGAGTCCAACTCCTTTTAAGCATGTCATTCAGCCTGGCGATACCTTGTTCGGGATCGCTTTGAAGTACGATATATCCCTGGACAGATTAGTCTCAGCAAATCCCGGTATGGATACCAGCATCCTCACTGTTGGCGACCAACTAAATATACCCTTTGATTCTGACGAAGATCTGTCTATTCCCACCCCTACTCCTTACCCGGTTTTGGTAAATACTCCTACCTGCCTGCTGACAAATGACGGCGGAATGTGGTGTTTTTCAGACATTTACAATAACCAGGGACTCAGCCTGGAAAATATCTCTACAGCCCTGAATCTTTATAACGACGAAAACAAGTTAATCCAAAGCTATATAGCCATTCCTCCACTGAATTATCTCTTTCCTGGTCAAACAATTCCCGTATCAGTCTTTATTCCACCACCTCTTCCTGAGGGATATCAGGTTTCTGCAATATTAATCACCTCTCTTCCTTCTGAAAGGGACAAAGCCCTGACCGAAATATTGGATCCAGAGATCCAATACAATGATGATAAAACAATTGCAGAAATAACAGGATCAGTCAGGGTAAAGGAAATTACAACCGCTGATAATCAGATTTGGGTGGCAGCTGTCGCCTATTCTGATGGAAATCCTGTCGGGATCAGGAAATGGATTAGTGCTGGGGAACTTCAACCTGGAGAAAACTTCGTTTTTGAGATGATTCTTTATAGTCTTGGACCACCGATTGAAAAAATCCAACTCTTCAGTGAACTCCATTAATCATAAAGCCCGGGTGAAAATTAATACTCACCCGGGCTTTTTATTAAGATTAGATTAATATCAGGGGTTGCCCCAAATAAGGAAACTGTCCCTTTTACAAAATTGTTCTCCGTATTTGTTCACAAAACAAACCTGATAAGGAATAGTTTCCCCATTCTTGGCATCCACTGGATTCAACTTAAAAAAGGAACATCCGCCCCCGTCTGTCGGTGAGCTTTGATAAGTGATCACACCTGCAGAAGGCGATTCCAGGATAAGTTGAGAATCCATATTCTCCTGCGGATTATCGTTTTTGTGAACACAAGCGCCTACTTCCTGGTGTTCGGAGGATGAGATCTGGGGAAACAGCTCCCAGGTATCAATAACAACTTCAACAACCACAACTGGGGCAACCGGCTCTTCCTGTACAGGTACTGCAGTGAGTACTTTATCTGTGTTTCCCCAAATCAAGTAGCTGTCTTTCTTACAGTATTCCTGGCCTCCGATTCCCTGAAAACAAACCTGGTAGTCAATCGTTGTGCCATTTTGGGCTTGAATTGGATCCAATTCCAGGAATGAACACCCTCCCGAGTCTGTTGGAGAAAACGGATAGGTAATAATTCCCTGATTCTCTGTAGTAACCGTTAACACCGCCCGGGCATTCTCCAGAGGTGAACCAGATTCATGAATGCAGGCTCCGATCTGCTGATTTTCCTGGGAAGATAACTGAGGGGATTGCTCCCAAATATCCAGCTGTATATCCCTCTGGATTTGAGCTTCTATTGCTGGCTTTTTTGTTGTTTGATAAAAAGAATCTTTATATTTCTGGCCTAATGGCTGCACCCGAACCTGCTGTCCAGGTTCTGCTAGTGCATCATGCAGCAGGCAATAATTTTCAAAACACTGCTGCGAAACTCCCTCACGGATTTCTTCGTGGCGGGAAATCGGTTCACCTGAAATTTCGAATCCAAAGTAGCGATCAATGAAATCCATGAAGTAAGCCGGGATATAAAAGCCGTTACCGGGCTCTATTTCCCTAAAATACTCTGCTGAATCTTTCTGGTACACCTGGTAAGGATCACGGTCCAGATTCAGCAGTGCGGAAACCGGTCTAAGTGATGCACCGAGGGGATTGGTAGAATCCTCATAGAGGACCACATTGTGGAAGATCTGCTCGATGTTACCATCGCCTGCCCGGAAAGCTGTGGATAAAGCATCCCCTGTAAACTGGGTCCCAAATCGGGAGATAACCTCTCCAAACGGGGACTGTATATCCTCACTAGCCGATCGGCTGATACCTGCATTTTCCAATCCCGGATACTTTGCGCATTCTCCAGCACATTTCCAGAGACCATAAGGCATCAAATGTACAGTTCCCGGGGGATCATCCTCAAACCTGAAGAAACCCATGGTTTCAAAATACTGTTCGATGGTATTCCTTTCTGGATTGAATCTAGCTCGTGTAAGCGGAAGCCCGACCCATCTTTCACCCCCCATTTCATCGAAGAATCTAGAAAATTCCGGCGGGATAATATACCCATTAATGTATCTCACAGCCGGGTTCTCTGGATCGTTGTTTGGCAAATCAGAGAAGCCTGCGTCTATCCCTACCGGATCCAGATAATATCGGGGGGAATTATCCGGATCGTAAACCAGTACAGCCCCTTCGAAGTATTGTTTTTCCAGATTTGAACCGGCAACGTATTTTTTATTCGAAATAGGAGGACCAAGAATTTCATCGCCCTGGAGACGATCATACAGCTCACTAAAACGGGGATCTACAAGGTAATACGTAGATTGATTGTCCGCGTTTCCAGTGCAGGCTGAAAGAAGCCCCACTATTAGTATAATTAAAATCAGACGAATGAACTTGTTTGACATCCCTATTCCATCCCTAAAAGCATTGTGTTTCAGGGAGTTTCTTTCTGAGTCAATCCTTTGATTCTAAACGAAAACATTGATATACGCAATAGTTTCTTTGCTGGTAACCAGGACGAAAGAAACCCCAGAATCAATAAAAACTGTAACAGTATAAGAAATCTTAAGTTTTTATTTAATTATTTGAAGGTGAATTTGCGGTTTTTTAACCCGAATGATAGTTCCCTTCTATTCATACAGGCAAGAATGACAGTTATCATTTTGTTTAAGTGTATAATTGCAGATGTTCTGATCAAGAATTATAGTATCCTAAAAATAAAACCTGCGGAGGAAAGCGGTTATGATGGAAAATAAAAACTATCTAAAAAGTCATGAAATTGCAGCAAAACATACTTATCAAAAGCAGCCAGTAGTCCGTGGGTATGCAAATCGGACCCTGCATATTAATCTTTCCCAGAATACGATTGAGGAAAAACCGGTTACCCAACAAATGAAAGACTTGTTTACTGGCGGACGGGGATTTGCTCTCTGGTTGTTGTGGAACGCGGTAACCGAAAAAACCTCCTGGGATGATCCTGAGAATGCTCTTATTATCGCAAATGGTCCTCTTTGCGGGACTACAGCATATCCAGGTATGGGAAAGAGTACAGTAGTTACCCTCTCCCCTCTGACAAATTCAGTTATTGACAGCAACGGGGGCGGATTTTTTGCGCCCTTCCTGAAATTCTCAGGTTTTGACGCCCTGGAAATTACCGGCAAAGCGGAAGAGGATTCCATCATTGTCATAGATGGAAACACCCAGGAAATCCGGATTGAAAAAGCTCCAGAAGAAGCACTTAACACGTATCCGCTGGCGGGAATCCTCACTGAAATGTATGCCAAAGATGATCGTGACAGAAAAAATGTCTCTGTTATTACTTCGGGAGAAGCAGCCAATCACATTCGCTATGCTGGCCTAAACATCAGCTTCTTTGATCCCCGGCGTGAAGAAGTAAGAGTTAAACAAGCAGCGCGGGGAGGTTCCGGACGGGTTTTCAGGGACAAACATCTCAAAGGTATCGTGGTTCGGTTCAGCGGTCTCACAGGAGCCAGCAATAATCCCGCCAAACCAGATCTTATCCGGAAAGCGGGAAAACGGATCAATCAAGAAATCACCCAGTATGATGCCCAACAAAACAACATGCGGGAAATCGGAACAGCTCACTTGGTTGAAATCATGGACCATTTTGATCTTCTGCCTGTGCACAACTTCCGCTATGGCACACATCCTGAACATGCCAACATAGATTCCACAACCTGGCAAAAAGCCTTTACACAGGATAAAAGGATGGACAGCTGCTGGCTTGGCTGCACTTTGGCCTGCTCCCATGCTGTGGATGGTTTTGCCCTTGAAACTGGACCACACAAAGGGGAAAAAGTCCTTGTTGATGGGCCGGAGTATGAAAGCGCAGCCGGGCTGGGATCCAACATTGGCGTGTTTAATCCTGAATCTATCCTGGAAATAAACTTTTACTGCGATACTTATGGAGTAGATACAATTTCGTTCGCCAATTCTATCGCATTCTGCATGGAATGTTACCAGGAAGGAATACTGAACCTTGAGCGAACCGGAGGCATTGATTTAACCTGGGGTAACGCAGAGAGCGCATTAGAACTGCTTCACCAGATGTCCCGCGGCGAAGGCTTTGGGCTCATCGTCGGACAGGGAACCCGTTATATGAAATCTTATTTTGCCCAGGAATTCGGTGGCGATCCAGGTTTCCTCCATGACATCGCTATGGAAATAAAAGGGATGGAAATCTCAGAATATATAACCAAAGAATCCCTTGCGCAGCAAGGCGGTTACGGCATGGCCCTGAAAGGTGCCCAGCATGATGAAGCCTGGTTAATCTTCATAGATCAGGTAGATAAACAACTGCCCACGTTTGAAGCCAAAGCTGAGGCCCTGCATTATTTTCCCATGTGGCGAACCTGGTTCAGTCTTCATGGTTTATGCAAACTCCCCTGGAATGACATCAAACCGATAGACAATAAAGAGCGGGACCATCCGGAAAGAATTCCCGAACATGTGGAAAATTACACCTGGGTCTATGAAGGACTGACAGGGAACAAAGTCACCTTAGATGATTTAATTGCCCAATCTGAACGGGTTTACAATTTTCAGCGTGTTTTTAACCTCCGGGTTGGTTTTGGTACCCGCGAACACGACTACCCTCCCTATCGGGCGGTAGGACCTGTGACAGAAGATGAGTATGAATCCAGGCAGGACAGGTATGATAAACAGCTGGAGGATCTGGTTGGTGTAGATCCTGCCGGACTAAGAACTGAAGAGAAAAGGAACAGGCTGCGGAAATATAGGGAAGATCAATATGAGCAGCTTCTGGATGCAGTGTACAAAAGAAGAGGCTGGTCAGAAAATGGCATACCCACCAAAGAGAAGTTAGCCAGCCTGGGTATTGATCTTCCTGAAGTGCTTCAAGTAGTAGAAAAACACCTTTAATTCCCCCGTTGTTTTAACCAAAAAGCTCCTGGTTTATCTATCAGGAGCTTTTATTTATTAATCTCAAAGAGTCAAAATTTCAATCTTCATTTTCCGGCTCTTGCCGGGACAGATCAAGATATTTTTTCTTCCAGCTAAACAACAAGTTGAGCGCCTCTAAAGGACTGAGCTCATTGATATCCAGGCTATCCAACTCCTTTAATAGCGGATTCGTGCTGGGGAACAATGACATCTGTTTTGGCATTTCAGGATCCATCATTACTGCCCTGCCTGATGAATCCACCAACAGCTGCATTATTTCTTCTGCCCGGAGCACGACAGTTGGCGGCATTCCTGCAATTTGAGCTACATGAATTCCATAAGATTTATCAGCCCCACCAGCGGTAATTTTGTACTGGAAAACCACTTTCCCCTCAGCTTCACTAACTGCCACTTTGTAATTCCGGATTCCGGGAAGCAGTTCCGGGAGCTCAGTAAGCTCGTGATAATGAGTCGCGAAGAGTGTTTTTGCCCTTTTTTCCGGATGATTATGGATATACTCTACTACCGACCAGGCAATAGACACTCCATCATAGGTACTGGTACCTCTGCCAATTTCATCCAGGATTAATAAACTTCGGGTGGTTGCGTGATTAAGGATATTGGCGGTTTCGACCATCTCTACCATAAATGTAGATTTCCCGGCATGGATTTCATCCTGAGCTCCAATTCGGGTGAAAATACGGTCGATCATTCCAATTTTAGCGCTTTCTGCCGGCACATAACTTCCCATTTGTGCCAGCAGCACAATTAATGCTACCTGTCTTAAAAAAGTCGATTTGCCAGACATGTTGGGGCCAGTTAAGATCCGTATCCTTTCACCTGGTTCAAAAATCGTATCATTGGGAACAAACCTCGTTCCTTTTTGTAATTGCTCAACAACTGGATGCCTGCCGTTGTTGATCTCCAACACATCCTCTTCAACAACCACAGGGCAAACATAACCATGATTGGCAGCGGTTTCAGCCAGAGATGACAATACGTCAATATGCGCCATGATTCGAGCAGTAGTTACCAAATTATCAATTTGAAGTGCCAGCCGGTCGCAGATCTCATAAAACAATCTTCTCTCGATTTCCTTGATCTGATCCTCAGCATTGAAGACCTTCGTTTCGTACTCCTTTAACTCCGGAGTGATATAACGCTCGGCATTGACAAGAGTCTGTTTCCGGATATAGTGCTCGGGAACAAATTCAGTTTTAGCTTTAGTGACCTCAATATAATATCCAAAAACCTTGTTATGGCTTACTTTCAAGGTCTCAATGCCTGTATTTTTCCTTTCAACTATCTCCAGATTGGCAATCCAATCCCTGGCTTCTTTTGTTGAGAATAAATAATTGTCCAATTCCTCAGAATAGCCTGATTTTATAATGCCGATTTTCCCCAGGATTGAAGGAGGATCCTCTGCAATAGATGATTCGATTAGATCCAACGCGTTAGAACAAAGAGAAAAATTCTCAAATAATTCTCCCAGATATTCCTTTTTCCTAAATTTGCTGGGGAATAAACCTCGAATTGCGGGAAGCTGCTGGAGAGTCTCCCGGATTCCTATCAAATCTCGAGGTCGGGCTGTACCTCCGGCAACACGGTTGCTTAATCTCTCTAAATCCTGCAAGCCCTTCAGAGCTTCCCGGGTTTCCGCCCGGAGCATTCCATCTGCAAAAAAAACTGTTACTCCTTCGAGCCTTTTTCGAATCCTCTCTACATCCAGGAGCGGTTTACTGACCCATTGCCTGATCAGTCTTTTCCCCATTGGCGTGATGCTTTGATCCAAAATGCCTAGCAATGAACCTTCTGTCGTGCCAGACCGGATAGTTTCTGTTAATTCCAGGTTTCGCCTGGTAGCCGCATCAAGAGTCATGAAATCCTGAAGGCTGTACATGTTTAATCCAGTCAGCAATTTAAGTGAATCCGGTCGATTTTGTTCAAGATACTGTAAAATTGCCCCCGCAGCCCGAACAGCAAATGGAAAACCGCGTATGCCGTATCCATCCAGTGTTGATACCTGGAATTGGTTTTGCAGCACATCAACACAACGTTCTTCTTCAAAACGCCAAGCAGGAAAAGAAGTGAAATGGGTGAGAAATCCCTCTTCATCCCAGGATAGATTATCCGGGAGAAGCGCTTCCGCCGGATTCAACCGCAGGAGTTCTGAGCGAACAAGCTCCTGTAAATGATTTTCCTGGATTTCAGTAACTGCAAATTCCCCTGTTGTAATATCCACATATGCGATTCCAGCACGCCCCTCATCGAAGACAATGCTGGCTAAATAATTATTGCCATCCCCCGGTAACAAGCTGGATTCCAGTATCGTGCCGGGAGTGATCACTCTGACCACTTCCCGGGGCATTAAACCATCTACCGGGACATCACCTACCTGTTCACAAATCGCAACATGATAACCCTGTTCAATTAATCGTGATAAATAATTTTCTGCAGCATGATGGGGAATCCCTGCCATGGGAATCCGGGTACCTTTCCCAATATTTCTGGAAGTCAATACAATATCCAACACCCGGGAGACAATATGGGCATCCTCATCGAATGTCTCGTAAAAATCTCCCAGTCGAAAAAATATAATTGAATCCATATATTGCTTTTTTATATCCAGATATTGGCGTCTTACGGGAGTTACTTTTTCTTTCGGCATGATCCAATTCTATATTGAGAGAGGGTAAACCACAAGGGATAAAATTCAGAAAACCCAAAAAATCTTTCAGCTGACATTCCAGAATCTTCTTTATTATCGTTTCTCTGGAATCTTATTCATTGACAAAAAATCAAGGAACAAGTTTTTAGGAATTTTTTGAATATTCCAAAAACATGATGTATAATGTTTTAAAATATTCCGAATCCGATATAAAAAGGAGAAGAGCTTCATGGCTAATGTAACATTTGACCAAGTATATAAGCGATTTGATGAGGTTGTTGCCGTTAACAATCTTAACCTCAAAGTTGAGGACAAAGAATTCCTGGTTCTAGTTGGCCCGTCAGGCTGTGGGAAATCCACTGCACTGCGCTTGCTGGCTGGATTAGAGGATATTTCTGAAGGAACTCTCAAGATCAGCGACCGTGTAGTCAATGATGTTGCCCCGAAAGACCGGGATATAGCCATGGTGTTCCAGAGCTATGCCCTATATCCTCATATGTCCGTTTACGATAATATGGCTTTCGGTCTAAAACTCCGCGATTACCCTAAAGATCAAATAGAAAAACGAGTCCAAAACGCTGCAGAAATTCTGGGAATTACTACCCTTCTGGACCGGAAACCACGCCAGCTATCAGGTGGACAGCGGCAGAGAGTTGCTCTGGGGCGGGCAATCGTACGTGAACCGCAGGTTTTCCTACTTGACGAACCGCTCTCAAACCTAGACGCAAAACTCAGGGTTCAAACCCGGGCGGAAATTACCAAGCTGCATAAAAAACTGGAAACCACATTCATCTACGTTACCCATGACCAGGTGGAAGCAATGACCATGGCCAGCCGGATCGCGGTGATGAATCACGGCATTCTGATGCAGGTTGACTCACCCCAGGACCTTTATGACAGCCCGAACAACCTCTTTGTGGCTGGATTTATTGGTTCCCCGGCAA
>JAIORG010000141.1 GCA_021108255.1 Anaerolineales bacterium
GAAGCTCCGTTTTCAGCTCATTATCATTACAACCAAGAGGAAATTTTGGTAGTGGATTTTGGTTCGTAGAATGATGTGCAATCCTTCACCCATCCTCAACTCATCCATAGGATGCGTAATCCTTAAGTTACTCTAAATCTATAGTTCTCCACGATAACTATCTCTTTTCAGGATGCGCAATCCTTAAGTTACTCTAGATTTATAGTTCTCCACGATAATATTAATACTTTCTAACCCTCAGAGGATTACGCATCCTTTACTCATCCAAAAAACCCTCATCTATAGGATGCGCAATCCTTAAGTTTTTCTAAATTTATAGTTCCTCGCGATAATTTAAATACTTTCTAACCCCCAGAGGATTACGCATCCTCAACGCATCCTTTACTCATCCTTCACCGTATAAAAGACCAATTCTGTACTGCCGTAAGTCCGGCGGTCGAAAAGTTTTAGGTTTTCGAGGATTTGTTCTTCGTATTCTACCTTGTCGATCTGAACGATTATCCAGCTGTCATCCAACAGCCAATCGGGATTTTGATCAATGACTTGCAAAGTTTTTGACCAGATGTTCTTAAACTGCGGGGGGGCAATATACACAAAATCGAATTTGCGGTCAGCTGCACCATCCAGAACTGATAAAGCATTTTTTTGCCAGACTTCTGCTTGATCTGCTAACTTCGTGTGATCAAGGTTGGAGTTAATCGTTTTTATGGCACCTTTATGATTATCGATAAACCTGGCAAAAGCTGCTCCTCTGCTGAGCGCTTCAATTCCCACGCTCCCTGTACCGGCAAATAAGTCCAACCAGGTAGACTCCAGGATATATGGCGAGACAATATTGAACAAGGCTGCTTTGACCTTGGACATGATCGGCCTGGTCCCTTCACCGGGAACAGACAGCAGGTTAAAACCCTTAACTTTCCCCCCGATGACTGATAAATTGCCCATCTCTGGCTAATCCCTTTTGGAGTCCTCTAGGGGAATAAGTTCGTTAATGGCTTTTTCGAGCAGTTCGGTTTCTGTACTCTGATCGGCAAGATACTGATCAATAAAACTGGACCGCCGCAGGCGAAGCGCCATGGGAGCTACAACGCGAATATCTTCCATGTTGACCTGGTCCCTGGCATCTGCCGCAGCATGGGCTCTGGCAGCTTCAAATAACGTGATCTCTGCCCGGAGAGAGTCCAGCTCCAGGTTTTCAATTAATTCCAAACCGGTTTGGGCAATCTTATCCGGGAGTTCAACGCCCTTCATTTTTTCCCGACTGGCCTGGATTTCCTCCCTGAACACCTGGGTAGAAGGCCCATATTGGGCAGCATATGCCCGGTTGTTTTCCTTATAAGCCCGGGTCCGCTGATAGGCTTCCAGGCGGTCTTCTTTTATCTCTAATCCTTTTACAACCACCCTCAACCCAAAACGATCCATGATCTGGGGGCGCAAATGCCCCTCCTCAGGATTCATTGACCCAATCAGGGAAAAATTGGATCGATAGGTAGCCGACATCGCACCCCGCCGGACAGTATATTGCCCTTGAGCTGAGGCATCCAGGATGGCATCCACGATCTGGTCTGTGAGCAAGTTCACTTCATCTACATAAAGTAAGTTACGGTCTGCCCGGGACAATATGCCCCGTTTCAACCGTAGCCGGGAATGAGCCTTCTCCCTGGGATCCAATCCGCCGACCACATCTTCCAGGGTGGCATTAAGCGGCAATTCCACAAGGTTGACTTTCTCAAACTTGGTCAAAGGATCGCCTTGACCAAATTTTTTGGCGCATTCAGGACAGACTGCATCCATCCCGCCTGCTTCCACATCTTCCTCCATGCAGCCGTAATAACACAGGCTTCGTTTTATGTCAGGCAGTAAATCCACCAGGCTCCGCACTGCGGTCGTTTTGCCGGTTCCCCGCGGCCCAATCAGCAGCACGCCCCCCAGGTTGGGATTCAACAGAGAGAGCAGCAAAGCCAGCTTCATTTGCGATTGGCCTACCAATGCTAAAAACGGAAAAGGGATATTCTCCGCTAAGCCGGCATCTTCGTGCTCATAATCAAGCAGGGCCCGCACACCTGATGCACGCTCAAGTAATTCCTGAAGCGATCCTACTTTTGTAATGAGCTCAGGTTCTTCCTGGTTGGAAATAATCTCTTTCTCATCCATAGGCTTTCCTTAATCTCTGATTTCTGCATTCATTATACTCAAGTTACAGTCTTTTCAAAACAAAGACCTCCGAGGTCGTGACGACCTCGGAGGTCTAATGGTTGAGGCTAAATCGCTCTAAAACAGACAGTTAAGAGCATCCGTTCAGGTTAAATTTAATTTAAACCCCCCGAGGTCGTGGAGACCTCCGAGGTTTTAGAAACCTCGGAGGTATGATGATGTCTGCTGTAACCACTCAATCCACGTCGTTATAAGTCCAGACTCGATTAATAAAGAAATTCCAGAACATAACAACCACCACCGCTACACCTAAAGCAAAGGTATAACCAAGCCGGTCCGCGGTCACGAAACCAATCGGCAGGAACTGTACCTGGTCAAACAACCTTCGTAACGGGTCTTCCAGCCCGGCGAAAATCGGTGTTCTGATTCCCAAACCGACGATATTTACTGCAAAAAAAGTAACCAGCTGATGAGTTATCGGCTTAGATCGGGAATCTGGATAGGTCCAGAACCGATTCCAGATAAAATTGCTGATAATTGCTGCTGTAAAGGAAAATACCTGGGACAAAACAGGCGAGATACCGAGCAGGCTCATCAGCAAATGGAAGGTGCCGAAATCGACCAGGGCTCCAAACGCGCCCACAGCACTGAATTTCAGGAATCTTTCCCGCTCCAGGGGATCATTCAATATGCTTTTAATTTTCATCAGAGATTAAATATTTTCCTGGAAGTAAGGAATGGTTTTCTTTAAACCTTCTTCGAGGCCGATAGTTGGTTTCCAATTTAGAATTTTTAACGCCCGGCTGATGTCAGGACGCCTGCGCTGTGGGTCACCCTCCCCCCGTTTATCAGGCAGGAAAGTCAATCCACCATCATTTTCGAATAAATTGTTAATGCTTTCGGCCAACTCTAGAATTGTCTTTTCATCCGTATTACCGATATTTACAGGCAGATGTTCATCAGAGAGAAGCAAGCGGTAAATCCCTTCAATTAAGTCATCTACGTAACAAAAACTCCGTGTTTGAGATCCATCCCCATAAATAGTAAGCGGCTTCCCGTTCAGTGCCTGGTCAATGAAATTGGGAACAGCACGGCCATCATCCAACCTCATCCGGGGACCGTAGGTATTAAATATGCGGACAATCCGGGTATCAATCCCGTGATATTGATGATAAGCCAGCGTTAATGCTTCTGCAAAACGTTTTGCCTCATCATAAACCGAACGCTCCCCGATTGGATTCACATGACCCCAATATGTTTCTGGTTGGGGATGGACTTGCGGATCTCCATAAATCTCGCTGGTGGATGCCAGTAAAAATCTGGCATTGTAGGCCCGGGCTACACCGAGAGAATTTAAAGTCCCCAGTGCTCCTGCTTTCATGGTTTGAATGGGTAGATTCACATATCCATAGGGAGAGTTTGGATTAGGAGAGGCTGGCGAAGCAAAATGCATTACCGCATCCACCCTGTCATCCGGTACCTCAATAAAGTTTGAAACATCGTGTTCGATGAATGTGAAGCGCTCCTGGTTCCCCAAATGAGCTAGATTTTCAGATCTTCCGGTGATGAAATTATCCAACCCAATGACTTCGTGACCTTCTTTTATTAATCGATCACATAAATGAGATCCCAAGAATCCTGCTGCACCTGTGACAATAATTCTCATCTTTTCTCCTTTCTTACCAATCCAATCCCTGCACTCGCCCGTCTCCCGTAACCTGCCAGAAATCACCGGTTCCCAGGTTGAGAATCCAGATATTTCCCTCATAGATCACAGCTAACGGATAATCAGTTCCAGCTTCAAATTCCTCTGGAGACCAGGCTCCCCATCCTTGTGAAGGCTGCAGTCCGGGTTTATCAATTGCGGGGAAAACCAGATGCTGATTGGATCCATCCCGATCCATCAATGCCACCCGGTAGTTGCTGGTCGCGCTCCTTTCCGGGAACACTGCCTGCAGATAGGCCACCTGGAAAGAGGCTTCTCCGGAGGGTTTCGCTCGAACCGGGGAAGGCAGCGGGTAGGCAAACATGCCAACATCATGAACGATCCGTCTCGCACCCCCGCCAGTTAATGGAATCGCTACCAAATCAAAGACCGGGGATTCCTCAGTAGACGGGTTGCCTTCCTGGGCAACATGATCCACTGAATAAATCACGTTGCCTAGTGGGCCTATACCGATACCGGGCATCCAGGCCCAATCGCCCTGGGTTTTATAGGTAGTGAGTTCCAGTAATATTATTTTTTCTTGATCTTCATCTTCCGCTGTGGTAATGATCCCGACTTGGGATGGACTCGCGAAGGCTAGGAAATCCCCCTCAGGGGAGTATTGAAAATCTGTTCCCCACCAGCCGTAAAAACCACCCCCGTAATAGGTATCCTGCAGGATTTCAACTGTTGATGTCCAGCCGCTTTCGCTGAATCTCTTTACAATTAAGTCGTTATTCGCCTGCCAGCCAGGAGCGGAAATCCTGGGTTCCACCGTCGAATAAGCAAATACCTGTTCTGTTCCCGGCACCCAATCTGCAAAATAGATCACATTTTCGGTATCCAGCTCCACAAGCGTATTTCCATAAGAGCCAATTTCGATTGCCCAAAGAGAGTTAATGATGTCTTCGTCCTCTTCAGTTCGGGAAAAAAGGAGCCAATTCCCATCCTTGGAGAGACGGAAAATCCTGCCGTCCAGGTCTCCAGTGGGGACTATCAGGGATCGATTCGCAGTCGACTGGTCCATCATCCAGGCATTTCCATTGGATATATATACCAGGGGACTGGGGAGGGCAATCGGGGCAATCGAGGATTGAATTCCAACCAGGATTATTTCATCCACAGCTTCATCTATTCCCAAGCTGTTAATTTCCCCGAAGGAAATTTCCTGTCCGTCCTCAAAGACCCGCACATAAGCAACTTCTTTGAGTCCATTCTTGCCTGCTTGCAGCAGCTTTTCCTGCCCCGTAGGAAGGTTTTCTGTAGGTTGGCGGATTACCTGGAATGGGATAACTACCTGCTCGGTTTCGATAATTTCTTCTACCCGGATTACCCGGATCTCAGCATCATCTGTAAGTAAAACAACTCCCGCAGGCTCCACTCGGTCTTTCCCTGTCAACGTGATTCCAGCCGATTCCAGAGCAATACTCACTGCGCTTCCAGCTGGAACTGAGGCAGTCAAAAATTGTCCATCCACTTCTATCTGGACAGAAATTTCTTCCTGAGGAGTAGGTGGCGGAGGAGAAGAAGAGCAGGCTGATCCGGCAAGGAGAAGAATACAGGCTGCAAGTACGACTTTAATAAAATGGTATAATCTCATGATAGAAATCTGTATCTCATTTAATACAATTAAGAGGGTCAAAAAACCTCCTTATCCATTCTAATTCCAGATTATAGCATGACAGAAGAAAAATTCTCAGATTCGGACCAGAAACAATCTCTCGACCTTACTGCTTTGGTGGAAGCAATCCTTTTTGTATCTCCAGAACCTATCAACGCTAATCAAATTGGAGCCCTGCTGGATGTAACTCCCCGGGTCGTAAAAACCGCAATTGAAGAGCTTAATGGACTCTACGCTGGTCGGGGTATCCGCCTTCAGCACCATAACGGAAAAGTGCAGATCACATCCGCACCGGAAGCAGCCCATATAATTGAAGGTCTCCTGGAATTGGAGACTACCAGCACACTCAGTCAGGCAGCGCTGGAAACACTGTCCATTGTTGCTTATCAACAGCCAATTACCAGACCCCAAATCGACTCCATCCGAGGAGTAAACAGTGATGGTGTACTGCGGACATTATTGAGCAAAGGATTGATTGATGATGTCGGTCGGGCAGAAGGTCCAGGACGTCCCATTCTTTACAGCACAACAACAGAGTTCCTGAAATATTTTGGTTTGGCTTCTTATGAAGAACTTCCTCCCCTGGAATTTGAAGAACACCAGGAATCCATCGATCCCAAAGTACTGAAAGGCTAAACAGAGCACCTACTAACTTTCCTGTATTCCATCCTGCTGTACAGCACCTGAGAGTATGAAAATTAGACTTCAGAAAATCCTCGCTCAAGCCGGATATGGATCTCGCCGAAGCTGTGAAACTCTAATCAGCGAAGGACGGGTGAAAGTAAATGGTTTAACAGCATCCCTGGGTATGAAAGCTGATCCAAATGAGGATAAAATTTCAGTAGATGGAAAACCTATTTCTTCCCCGGAACAGCAGCGCTATATCATTCTCCACAAACCGAAAGGAGTCCTCTCGACTGTCACCTCTCCAGACAACCGCCCTACTGTCAGATCACTAATCAACCTGCCAGGGCGATTATTTCCCGTCGGGCGCCTGGACTTCACCAGTGAAGGCCTGGTTTTGATGACAAATGATGGGGAGCTTACCAATTTCCTCACCCACCCCCGTTATAAACATGAGAAGGAATACCGGGTTCTTGTCACCAGGAAACCTTCAAAAGAGCAGCTTAATGCCTGGAGAAAAGGGATAAAACTGGAGGATAATATCCGTACATTACCTGCTGAAGTGTGGATTGAAAAACATGATCGAGACGGAATCTGGCTTGGCGTTATACTTAAAGAAGGAAAAAACCGCCAGATCCACCGCATGGGAGACGCATCTGGCCTGCCCGTAAAACGGTTAATCCGGGTCAGGATTGCCAGTTTAAATCTGGGTGAACTAAAATCTGGAGAATGGCGGGAACTGAGCAAAAAAGAGATCACTGCGTTGAAAGGTACCTAAAACAAAAAAGGGACAAATCATGGAAAACAGTGCCGATCAAAATAAAGAATCCTGGCTGGATAAAACTGCCTTATCCAACATAAAAATCTCCTGGGAGATCATCATCTTTGGGATCATCCTGCTGCTCGCTGTCATCTCCCGGTTTTACGATCTGGGTGCGCGGGTTATCAGTCATGATGAAACTTCGCATGTGTATTACGCCTGGAGGTTATTTAGGGGAATGGGCTACAGCCATGATCCCATCACCCATGGTCCTTTCCAGTTCCATTTTCTTGCCCTGATTTATTTTCTCCTGGGAGATAGTGATTATACAGCCCGAATCCCAGCCGCAATCACCGGTGTAATAACTATCCTGTTCCTTTGGAAATACCGCCGGTATCTCGGCAGCTGGGGAACCCTCGCAGCAGCCCTGATGTTTTTGATCTCTCCTTTCATGCTCTATTACAGCCGTTATGTCCGGAATGAATCCTTCTCTGCCCTTTTTGGAGTAGTGACACTCTGGGCTATACTGCGCTACTTGGAAACCAGTTCCCCGCGTTTTTTATACTGGTTAACAGCAGCTACCGTGTTGCATTTTACTACCAAGGAAACCGCCTTTATATACACAGCCCAGGCTATGGTATTCCTTGGGCTGGTCTTTGTATCTGATTTAACAAAACGGAAATGGGAAAAACCTGCATTTCGAAAACCTTTCCAGATTGGATTAATCCTGGCGGGATTATTCCTCAGTATCAGTTTTGTTGTTCAACAGATAACGCCTGAATTCCCACTACCGGATCAACAGCCGGCAGGTATAGATCCGATGATGGCAATTCCCCTGGGACTGGTCGGGATCTTCTTATTAGGGGCTCTTTACTGCTCTATTCGAGGATTTGCCTGGAAAGAACTTAAGCAGCTGCCTTCTTTCAGCGCCTTGCTCCTTCTAGGAACACTGGTTCTTCCTCAGCTGGCACCATTTCCAGCTAATATCCTGGGAATGAACTCTCTTGATTATTCCGCTTCTGGGATGCTAAAAACCGGTGTGATTATCCTGATCTTGACGGCTGTATCTATCACAGTTGGATTGTTATGGAATCGCAAAGAATGGCTGATAAATGCGGCCATATTTTATATTCCCTTTACTATTTTTTACACAACGGTTTTTACCAATGGAACGGGTTTTTTCACCGGGTTGGTAGGATCCCTGGGATATTGGCTTAATCAACAGGCAGTTGAACGCGGAAGCCAGCCCTGGTATTACTATTGGCTGATCCAGATTCCAATCTATGAATATCTGCCTGCCCTGGGTGGATTGGCAACAGTTATTGGTGTAGGGATAAAACGAATATTCCATCATCCCCCTGAACCTGATGCTGAGGTAACAAACACCGAAGAAATTGATCAGAAGGTGCCCGTTTTCGCTTTACTGGCTTTCTGGTCCCTTACTAGCTTGATCGCCTATCCCATCGCGGGAGAGAAAATGCCCTGGCTGACAGTCCATATTGCCTTCCCGCTGATTCTGCTTTCGGCCTGGGGATTCCAGAAATTAATGGCCCGCTTTGATCGGAAGTCCTTCTCGGAAAACAACGGCTGGGTAGTCATCCTGCTTATACTGGTTTTCCTGACTGGATTTACCAAAGTATTCGGATCTCTGCTTTCTACAAATCCTCCTTTTCAGGGTCAGGAAATGTTCCAGCTGAGAGCTTCTGGAAACTTCATGGCCTCCTTCCTGATCAGCGTGATCAGCGGATACTTGCTCTGGGCGCTGGTTAAATCCTGGAAACCAAATCAGTTCTGGATCTCAATTACCTTATCCTTGAGCCTGGTTCTGGTCGTGCTGACCACCCATACTGCTGTCCAGGCTGCCTTTATCAACTATGACGATCCCACAGAATACCTGGTTTACGCCCACGGGGGGCGAGGAATTAAGGAAGCGCTGGCTCAGATCGAAGAACTCTCCTACCGGACCAGCGATGGGCTAGCAATGGAAGTCGCCTTTGACAATGAAACCACCTATCCTTATTGGTGGTACCTCAGGAATTATGATAATCAGCGCTACTACGCGGAAAATCCCACCCGGGATTTGCGAAATTCGCCGGTAATCCTGGTAGGTAATAACAACTACGCTAAACTGGAACCGGTGGTAGGCAGCGCTTACTATGAATTTACTTATAACCGGATCGTGTGGCCCAACCAGGATTATTACAACTTAACCTGGGAACGAATAGGCAATGCGCTGACAGATCCAGCTCTACGGGAAGGGATCTTCCGTATCTGGCTCCTGCGAGATTACCAGAAATATGCTGAGGCAACCAATAAAACAATTTCTTTAGCCAACTGGAGTCCGGCAGATCAAATGAAGCTTTACGTTCGAAAGGATATCGCCGCTCGAGTCTGGAATTATGGTTCTCCTGACATGGAATTCGTAAACATCATGTCAGACCCTTATGAAGGAAAAGAACTTACTTTAGATGCAGATATAAACCTCGATCAATTGGACCTGCTCTCTCCCCGCAACGTGGAAGTGGCCCCTGACGGAACTCTTTTTGTACTCGATACAGGCAACCACCAGGTCCTTCATCTATCACAGGAAGGAGAAATCCTCAATTCCTGGGGAGGATTCGGCACTTTAGAATCAGGTACCGGGCTGGAGGGAACATTTAATGAACCCTGGGGAATTGCTATAAGTTCCGATGGTTTTATCTTTATAGCTGATACCTGGAACCACCGCATCCAAAAATTCACCATGGAGGGAGAGTTTGTTACCAGTTGGGGGAAATTCGGACAGAGGGAAACCCCGGATGCATTCTGGGGTCCCAGGGATGTGGCAGTAGACAAACAGGGACATGTATATGTTTCCGACACAGGCAACAAACGGGTTGTTGTCTTTGATCTTGATGGCCAATTCCTGATCGAGTTTGGAGATGTCGGAATGGGTGATGGTCAATTTGACGAACCTTCCGGGTTAGCCCTGGATGATCAGGGCAACTTATATGTTGCGGATACCTGGAATCAACGGATCCAAGTATTTTCGCCGGACATTAACGGGGTTGCACAAAATTTTGTGAGCAAGTGGAATGTGGAAGGCTGGTACGGTCAATCCCTGGATAATAAACCCTACCTGACAATCGGCGCTGATGGCAATGTGTACGTCAGCGATCCTGAACTTTCCAGAATCCTGGTCTTCGAACCAGATGGTGAAGTCGTCTCTACCTGGGGCACAAACGGGGAGGGTTTATCAAATCTGAACTATGCCACCGGTCTCAGCGCGGATGAAGAGGGCGGCATCTGGATCAGCGACACCAAAAACAACCGCTTACTGCATTTCCTGCCTACCCCTCCATAAATTCAATCCTGGAAAAACTCGAAAACCTCCCTTCAACAAGATGGGAGGTTTTTTTTGGTAAGATATTGCCTCTAAAACACATCTAGTACCTGGTGTTATGCCGGTATTCTCCTGATCTTGCTTGCTTTTCGGCTTCCCCCGATTCAGGCTTGGGTGAAAAAGAGGGTCTAACCCGCTTAGCAATTTTCTTTTTCGCAGATCTTTCCCAATTATTAGTCATATCTTTTACAGGATGCTCATCACATTTCCATTTTGCAGGCACACAATGGTATATTCCTGCATGGTATAATTTCCGCGATGTTAAACCAAATTCTCTATATAAACGGGAATGGAAAATAATATGAAACTTCATGAATATTATTCCAAAAGAAGATTTTCAGAGTACGGGATTCCGATCCCCAAAGGCGAGATTGCTGAAACCCCCCAGGAAGCGCAGAAGATCGCGAAAGAGCTTGGCGGATCAGTGGTTGTCAAATCTCAAGTTTTGGTAGGCGGCCGGGGGAAAGCTGGAGGAATCAAAGTTGCCAAGGATCCAAAAGAAGCTTTTCAACATGCGGAAGATATCCTGAAACTGACCATCAAAGGGTTACCGGTCCGTAAAGTCTTGATAGACGAAGCTGCAGACATCAAGGATGAGATTTATCTGGGCATCACGAATGACAGGGCAGCACGAAAACCGGTAATCATGGCTTCCGCAGAAGGGGGAATCGATATCGAAGAAGTCGCTCATAAAACCCCGGAAAAGATCATCAAATGCCATATTGATCCCTTGATGGGATTACAAAGTTACCAATCCCGTGACCTGGCGGCCGGAATTGATCTCCCTCGAGACCTGTGGAGAGATTTTGGAAAAATCGCCCATGGCCTCTGGCAGGCTTACGTAGGCAGCGATGCCACCCTGGCTGAAATCAATCCCCTGGTTGTTACTGGAGAAGGTCAACTTCTGGCAGTCGATGGAAAGATGGTACTGGACGATAACGCACTATTTCGCCATCCTGACCTGGAGAAATACCGGGACCTGGATGTAGATAAAGAGGCAGAGATTCAAGCTCGCGAACACGGATTATCATTTATTAAACTGGGCGGTGATATCGGCTGCATGGTGAATGGCGCTGGCTTGGCCATGACAACCATGGATATCATCAAATTATTTGGCGGAGAACCGGCGAATTTTCTAGATATTGGCGGGGGAGCAAGTTCAGAGAAAGTCGCTGCAGCCCTGGAGATCATACTCTCGGATTCCAACGTAAAAGCCGTTCTGTTTAATATTTTTGGCGGAATTACTCGCTGCGACCTGGTAGCAATGGGCATCCTGGAAGCGCTAAAGGACCTTAAGACCGAAGTCCCCATGGTCGTCAGACTGGTTGGAACCAATGCTGCAGAAGGTCGTCAGCTGCTGAAGGATGCTTCAATGGAAACAGCAGACACATTAGCAGAAGCTGCCAAAATGGCTATTGCCGCTGCAAAAAGGTAAATCTACAAACCAGGAATCCACGGAGATAAGAATGAGCATTTTAGTAAATAAGAATACCCGCCTTCTGGTCCAAGGAATTACAGGTCAGGAAGGTATATTTCACACAGAAAAGATGGTTGAATATGGAACCCGGGTTGTCGCTGGCGTTACGCCTGGAAAAGGCGGCGAATGGGTTTTAAATGGAAAAATCCCCGTTTTTGATTCTGTAAAAATCGCTAAGGATGCGACCGGCGCAAACGCTTCGGTGATTTTTGTTCCTGCAAGATTCGCCGCAGATGCAATGTTTGAAGCTGCAGATGCCGGCATTGAATTAATCATCTGCATCACAGAAGGAGTGCCAGTCCTTGACATGATGCGGGTCAGGAATTATTTAGATCACAAGGATGTCCGGCTGGTAGGGCCAAACTGCCCGGGACTGCTTACACCATCTGAAGCTAAAGTTGGAATCATCCCCGGAAACATCGCCATCCCGGGAAATATTGGTGTAGTCTCCCGTTCAGGCACTTTAACCTATGAAATCCTGTATGCCCTGAAAAATCTCAAATTGGGTGTGTCCACCTGCGTTGGAATTGGAGGAGACCCGATCAACGGGACAAACTTCATTGATACGTTAATGATGTTTCAGGAAGATCCTGGTACTGAAAAAATTGTTCTGATCGGAGAAATTGGTGGTACCGATGAGGAACAGGCTGCAGAGTATATCTCCAAAAACGTCACTAAGCCAGTGGTTGCCTTTGTTGCCGGCCGCACCGCCCCTCCTGGAAAACGGATGGGACATGCGGGCGCTATCGTTCAAGGAGGCACAGGATTGGCAGAAGATAAAATCAAAGCCCTGGAGAAAGCCCGGGTAAAAGTCGCCAAACACCCGGAAGAAATCCCCTCTTTGCTCTAAGGGGAAAAGATTTCCTCTATTAGTTAATAAAGATATTCAATTCAATTAAAGGGTTCCGACTAAAGTCGTAGAAGGAGCTATCGCTAGGCGTCCCTCTCCAGGGACGCTGTTTGTTTTACACCAGGTAACTACATTAGACCTA
>JAIORG010000135.1 GCA_021108255.1 Anaerolineales bacterium
TCAATCAATCCCAGCATGTGTTGATCAGATTCAAACCAATGGTGGTAATACGCTTCCACTGACCAATCCCACCCTGGTTCCTTAAAACCAATCGCCAGTCCTCCTGGGCGATCATTCTCTTCGAAAACAACCACCTCATGTCCTGCACGTGCGAAATCATACGCGGCAGATAAACCAGTATATCCCGCGCCGATTACTGCTATCTTCATGAAGCTGTCCTTTGATTAGGGGGTTTATCCAAATTGCCGGGCAAGGCGGCCTGACAAAACCTGGAGTTTTAGCCAATCCTGGCGAATGATGTACAGCATGGCCAGTGTACGCAGCCAGCGGAGTTCACATTGCGGATTTGCAGCCAACTGCTCAAACACCTCTAGCGCTTCATCATCCGTCCGCCTTGATTTTGAATATTCATGGGCCAGCTGAAGCAAATAGGACACTCGCTGCTTGCGCAATCGATCTGCCACATCTGCCTGCTCACGGTCCATTTTTACAATATCCCCCACCCGTTTTACGGCGTTATTTAACTGGTAAACCGTAAAAGGCTTAACCAGATATTCCCGTGCTCCCACGTTCATCGCTGATCGGAAAGATTGATTGTCATCCTCAGCAGAAATAATGACACAGGCCATGGTCGGGAAAATTTGGTGCATGGCCTTGAAAGCTTCAAATCCGTTCATCTCCGGCATATTAATGTCCAGCAGCGCAATATCCGGTTGGTGCTTTTTGGCTAACTCAACAGCTTCCCGGCCATTGTGCGCGATAGCGACAATATCAACCATCGGGTTATCAGCCAGCATTAATCGGGTATTCCGGCGTGTTTCCAGAACGTCATCAGCAATGAGTACACGATAGGGTGTTTTTTTATTTGCCGGGCTCATAATCAGTACTCCTTAAGCAAGACATAATCCCAAAATCAGGGTGGTGTGCCCTTTTTTAATTATACCGCCTAAATCAATCCTCTTTTGCGGAATCAGGTTTTGAATCAAGGACTTCTCCCCCTTGCCAGCGGATTCCTTCCCGCAGCATATAATACGCCCCCAGAAGAGTTATCGGCAGCCATAAAGCGGCATGCAGAATCAATGTGTATCCGGCGGCAACTCCCTGGTTCACGCCATAGGCTGTTAAAACCGCGATGCCTGGCGCATCAAATGTCCCTACATAGCCTGGCGCTGAAGGTATCGTTGTTGCCAGATTCACGATCCCATTCATCAGCATTAATGCGAAGAAACTGACCTGAAAATCAAATGCCTGCATCACAAACCAGTATTTTCCAGTTTCCAGCAGCCAGATTACGATTGAAGTTAATAAAACCATAATCGCTTCTCTGGGTGACCGGAGGGATTCCAATCCATTCAGGAATCGCAGCACTATCTCATTTGTTTTAACCTGGAATTTTTCAGGCAGCAGGACCTTGATTAATTTTATAATCAATTTCTCAGCCGGGGCAGGAAACATGGCTGCCGCCAGAAAAACTGCCAGCGCTCCTAAAAATGCAGCAGCTCCCCATAATGCAAGGGTTTGAATATTGCCAATAAAGCCGGATGTTCCGGTTAGTGTTGCCAATTCCGGGAGATTTAAAAAAACGAACCCCAGCATGACCACCCCGTCAAAGACACGCTCGACTACGATGGTTGCTAGAGAAGCAGAGATAGAGATATCCTCTTTGCGTTTCAAGACATAAGCACGAAGGATTTCCCCGGCCCGGGCAGGGTAAATATTGTTGCCCATATATCCAATGGCTACAATAGGAAATATTTTGGGGGTAGAAATCGATTTCACAGGACGAAGAAGGTAATGCCATCGCCAGGATCGGACCCAGACTCCAATAAAATATACTCCTACGCCTGGAAGCAGCCACCAGTACCGGGCTGTTTTTAATGGTTCCCAAACATCCCCGATCCCCAGACCTCGTAGTGCCAGGTACAAAAACCCGGCGCTCAAAACTAATCCAACCCAGAATTGCCAGCGTTTCATGAGGTTCATTCTACCATGAAGGTAACCACGATCTTCTCTCCTGTCAAACCTGTAATATTAGCGTTTTCCCATCAAATATCTGACTTGTGGTCTCAAAAAACAGGTTGGGAGATGTCGATTATAATTAGATTAATGAAATGGAAATGGACCACCTTCCTGATAGCGGTGCTGCTGCTGGCTGGTTTCTTCACCGCCTGGCTGCTTTCTCCTCGCGTTGAGGATATTGAACCTGTGGACAGCCCTCTGCATGGACGGCAGCCGCTGTCCATTTCATTTTCGCGCCCGATGAATCCAGAAAGCATAGAGCTCAATTTCAATATAGACCCTCTCCTCCCGGGAGAACTGAACTGGAACGAGAGTCTGCATAAATTTACCTTTATTCCCAACAAATCCTGGCCGTCAGGCGAATCCATTGTGGTTCAACTCAATCCAAAAGCCCGATCCCGGAGTAAGCTGCCTTTGTTGGGGAAGAAATCCTGGACGATAACTATTAGTTCAACCCTTTTAGCCTACCTTTGGCCGGCTGACAGGGAGAGCAGTCTCTACCTGGTAAATCCGGAAACAGGGGAAAATCAAACCCTGGCCATAGAGGAAACCGGGATCCTTGATTACACCATTACCCCTGATGGATTGAGCCTTCTATACAGCGTCCTGAATGAAAGCGGAGGAAGCTTTATCATCTCATTGGATCGTTTGAGCGGAAGAAAGACAACCATAATTGAATGCTCTGAAGGATTTTGCCGTTCTCCCCAGATTTCTCCGGACGGATCTTTACTCGCTTATACATTTATCTCCCATGAGCCGGGTGTCCAGCCTGGAATCCGTATTTACGACTTGGAGAAAAAAACCCATACTGTCCTCGGTGTTCCGGAAGACTATCTTGATAATCCCCTCTGGTCACCCTCAAGCTGGCTCTCTTATTACAACCATACCCGACAGCATTATGTGTTCTGGAATCCAATAACCACCCGCGAATTAACGCTACCAAATGAAACCGGAGGAGATGGGTCCTGGTCTGCCGATGGCAGGTATTTTGTCTGCACGGAGATTCTTTTTATCAGTGAAACTCTGGCTCCCAGGCATCTGCTGCAGTACGATTTGACGAAAGAAACGATAGTTGATCTCTCTCAAGGAAATTTTCTAGAAGATCTCAATCCCAGTTTTTCTCCCCAGGGATTGTTCCTGGCTTACAGCAGAAAATCCCTCGATCCGGAAAAATGGTCTCCCGGGCGGCAATTGTGGGTCATGGATGTTGAGGGAGCGCAAACCAGCCCCTTGACCGCTGCAGTCGACTACAATCATACTTCCTTTATTTGGCACCCCGATGGCAATCAGCTGGCTTATGTGCGTTACAACCAGGCTAAACTTTCCGATCCCCCGGAAATATGGCTGATAAATAAGGACGGCACAAACAACATGCGTCTGATCATCAACGGCTTCGCGCCAACCTGGATTCCTTAATATGGGGGGAAAAAAAGAACTCACACGAAAGGTTAAACAGGAAGCCAACCGGCTGGGTTTCCCCCTGGTGGGAGTGACTTCGCCTGATCCACCTGATCGCCTGGATTCATTTCAAGATTGGCTTTCCAAAGGTTATCACGCTTCCATGGACTGGATCGCTGCTGAACGATCCCTGGAAAAGCGCTCAGATCCAAGGGCTATCCTCCCAGAATGCAAATCCATCCTGATTTTGGGATCTCCATATCCGGCACCAAAGGGAAACCTGAAGGGCGGAAATATTGCCTCCTATGCCTTGAACCAGGATTACCATGAGGTATTAACGGAAAAACTGAAATGCCTGGTTGATTTCCTGGAGGAGAAAGTTGGCCACCCAGTCCCAAATCGCTGGTATACAGATACGGGTCCTATTCTGGAGCGCGAACTGGCCATGCGAGCCGGGCTGGGCTGGATTGGAAAAAACACCACTCTAATAAATAAAGAAATCGGCTCCTACTTCTTTCTGGCAGAGATCCTGCTGGGAATTGAATTGGTTACTGACCCACCTATCACAGAGAGTTTTTGCGGCAGCTGCACACGATGTCTGGATACCTGCCCCACTGGTGCTCTCAGAGAACCATACACGCTTGATGCTAATCGTTGCATTTCTTATTTGACCATTGAACATAAAAAAGAGATTCCGCTTGATCTACGCCCCTTGATGGGAGATTGGATCTATGGCTGTGATATCTGCCAGATAGTTTGCCCCTGGAATAAACCAGGCGCTGAGGCTCAACACATCTTAGAGGAACTGCAACCAAGGACAGAGTTGCTAGATGTCAACCTGGTCGCCGATCTGGATCTATCCCAGGAAGAATTCAGTAACCGCTTTAAAGGCAGCCCGATCAAGAGGGCCAAACGTCGGGGATATTTAAGAAATGTGGCGGTTGTGCTCGGAAACCTCAAGGACTCGGCAGCCCTGCCAGCCCTGGTGACTGCTCTCGAAGACCAGGAACCACTTATCCGCAGCCACGCTGCCTGGGCGCTGGGTGAAATCGGGGGAGGAAACATCCAGGAGCTACTGACTGAAACCCTCCTGGGCGAGGAAAACCCTCGGGTCAAAGAAGAAATCCTGAGGGCACTGGACAATCTCTCAAAATCAAATCCAGCAGGTTAATGGGCCTCCTGAACCTCTCTTCCCTGCCGTATTCTGCCACTCAGGGTTTTATAGGTCCAGGCCAGGATAAAAAACAGTGTTGCCATCAGCACAATGGCAGGACCGGAAGCCACGTTAATATAATAAGACAGATACAAACCGATCACTCCGGATGCAGAGGCGATCACCGCGGCCAAGATCATCATCACCGGCAGCCGCTTGGTGAGCAGGTAAGCTGAGGCAGCAGGAGTCACTAACATCGCCACCATTAAAGCAACTCCCACAGCCTGGAAAGAGACCGAAATAGCCAGCGCAATCAATACCAGTTGTAGATATTCAAAAACCCTGCTGGGAATCCTTAATGTGGCTGCCAGGGTGGGGTCAAAGGTCAGGACCAAGAATTCTTTATAAAATCCAATTATCAACAACAGGATCACCGCGCTGAAGGCAGCAATAGTGATCAACTGGGATCCAGAGACACCCAGCACGTCACCAAATAGAAAATGGGTCAGGTCCACTGTATAACTTTTCACCGTGGAAATTATGGCAATACCAAGAGCGAACATACCGGCAAAGATAATTCCTATCGCGGTATCTTCTTTGATTTTTGCTCCCCGGCTAACCGCGCCAATTGCCAGAGAAACAATCACCGCCGTCCCGGTTCCCCACCAGAAGAGCGGCTCCTGGGCTCCGCCAGTAATCAGGTATCCTACTGCGACTCCAGGCAAAATTGAATGGGCAAGGGCATCACCAAAAAAAGCCATTCCCCGAATCACCACGTATACACCTACAACTGCGCAAACGATGCCGGTCAGCACAGCAGCGGACATTCCCCGAACCATAAAAGAGTACTGAAGCGGGTTAAGGATTAGTTCAAGCAGGTTCATGATGGTCTCCTTCACAACACTCATCTCCCACAGCCAGGGTATCAAATTCCCCTTCCACAAAATGCAGGTGTCCTTGATACGCTTTTATCAACAGCTCCCTGGTGAATACCTCCTCCGGGGATCCCAACCCAAGCAATTCCTTATTCAGCAGCATCACCTGATTAAATTGTCCAGCAGCAAGGCGGAGATCATGCATAGAGATCATAAATGTTACTTCCCGTTTCTGCAGAGAATCCAAGATGGAAAGGATGCTCTCCTGGGCAGGCACATCAAGCCCATTTAAGGGTTCATCCAGCAGCATCAACTCTGCCTCCTGGGCCAGGGCGCGGGCGATGAACATACGCTGCTGCTCCCCTCCGGAAAGTTCACTAATCTGCCGTTGGGAGTAATCGATCAAGTCCACAAATTTCAACGAACGGCGGACTATTTCCCAGTCATCCGCCTGGGGCCAGAGGAATGGACCCATTTTGTTAATCCTGCCCATCATAACCACATCCGCAACGGTAGCCGGGAAAGTCCAGTCCACCTGGCTGCGTTGCGGCACATAGGCAATGCAGGTATGACCTCCTGGCTCATGTCCGGATACTTGCACAACTCCCTCGAACGGATCAATAATTCCAGCAATAACCTGGAATAGCGTGGTCTTACCGGCACCATTGGGACCAACAACAGCAATCCCGTCCCCGGGGGAGAGATCAAACGAGATATTTTCCAGCACTGTCCCGGTTCCATAACGAACGGAAACATTTTCCAACGCGAGCAACGGAGCATCCAATTGATGCGGCGCATACCGGCGCGAAAAAGATTTCTTTCGGAAGGTTTTAATCAGGTTTTTCATACCTATTGGACTCCTTAATATTCATCGGACTTACCTGACCTCAATGGCAAGCTTGCTACTGCAGGGCATTTACTATAGTATTAACATTGTGGCGCATGAAAGTCAGGTAGGTGCCGGCAGGCGCACCAGTTGAAAGTGAACCAAAATAGAGCGGTACCAGGTCCACTCCAGTGTCCTCCGCTACAATCTGGGAGAGCGTGGGATCAAAATCTACCCCAATAAAAATAGCTTTCACATCTTCTTCCCGGATAATATCAATCAGGTAAGCCAACTGCTGCCCCGAGGTTTCTGCTTCAGTCGTTTGCGCTGGAACAACTGCCCCAATCTGTGTAAATCCATACTCCTCAACGAAATAACTAAAAACCGTGTGGTCTGTCACCAATTCCCGATTCTCCGGAGGTATCAGCGCCACTTGATCCCGGATCCAGCCATCCAATTCTTTCAACTCTTCCCGGTAGGCTACTGCATTTTCATGATAAGTATCAGCATTCTCGGGATCTTTTTCTGCCAGGGCGAATGCAATATTCTCCGTCCAAATCATGATGTTGTTAGGGTCAAACCAAACGTGCGGGTCCTGATCGCTGCCATGGTGGCTTTCATCTCCCTCTTGATTCTCATCGCCATAATCCTGCTCTGCTCTCTGCAGGGGAGAAATCCCTTCGGAGACAATAATCACCGCACCTGCGTTCCCTGTTCCAGCGATCAAATCGTCCAGGAATTCCTCGAGACCCAATCCATTTACAAAGATCAAATCAGCCTCGGACACATGTACCATATCCTGGGGGGCGGTTTGATATGCATGCGGGTTTTGACCAGGTTCTAACAACACTATCAGTTCAACCTCCTGCCCTGCAATAACTCCCACCACATCCCCTACAAAAGAGGTAGTTCCCACTACCTTGAGCTTATCGCTCGCTGCCGGTGGTGCCGTTGTCGCCTGTACGGAGCAGCCGATTAAAAACACACTTAATGCCGCTAGGGTAAATATTAGTAAATTAAAACTCTTGTTGTTTTTCACTATCATATCCCTGTCCAATATTAATCCAGACACCCGCTGCAGGTCCCAAAGAACTGCAGCCAGTGGTCATCCACCCGGTAGCCGGTCTGATTTTCTATTCTGGCTATATATCCTGTGATGTCCTCGTTGCCCTCAATGATTTTCATTTGCCCGCAGTTTCTACAAATCAAACAATGATTATGTCCTTCAACAGTTGGCCAAATGCCGTGACATCCTCCTGGTTGGTGAATTTGCTGGATTAAACCCAACTTATCCAGCAACTCCAAGGTGCGGTAAACGCTGGCAATCCCTGGGAATCTTTCTCCTTCAAGAGATTTGTGATATATCTCCTGCGGGGTGAGGGCTGTCGTGCTCGATGTTATGATCTCCATCACCTGTTGGCGGGGGCGGGTCACGCGAAATCCGTGGCTGTGCAGTGTATCCTGCCATGAACTGAGGATATGATCTTTTGCAGATGGTTCCATAAACCCCTCCTTATTGATAATAATTATCATTATCAGTATAGAGGTATTATACTCACCCACTATTCCTCCTGTCAAGAACCGATCCTGTTATTAATGGGAAAAGGGTTGGGCCATAAGCCAGCCTTTATTATTCTCTCTACTATCCGCGCCGAAGTAAATTACTAAATAGAGGAGCTATCATGCATCGTTCTGTGGAGTTCCGACTGCCTTTTACCCAAAGGGTGAAAGTCGTAGAAAGAGATGGCGCTGGGCGTCACTCTCCAGGGACGCATATTGGTTAGTTTATTTCCAAGGTTACAATGAAATTTCAACGTCGACTTTCGTCGACGCTCGTCCTGCGACCAGAGGAAGTGACGAAGGACTCTAGTTGCGATTTAATTCGCCTATCTTTGAAGGGGTTGGGATAAATACGTAGGAGTCGTACCAAAAATACGGCAAGTAGAAGATCTTTTGATAATTTTTGAATCTTTCAGACAAGACCTTTGTATCATAAGGGCGACTCATCGAGTCGCCCCTACGATTGCTCATGAGGTGAATTTTCAAGAAGTCTATTCAGGCATCCTGAGTAGAGCGAATGAAATGAGCTCGTATCGAAGGGTGGCTGGGATAACTTAACCTGTCAATAAATGAAAAAGCCGGACATTTAAGTCCGGCTTAATTTAATCGAACTGTTCAAGATTACGGCGAAGGCGTTAGAGTAAAAACGGAACCAGGAGTATGCTCTAGCGTAGCCTCCGCTTCATCGGTAGGCACCGGCGTTACCAGATTGACCCGGACAATGAGAATCTGCCCTGGATAGATCGCATTGGGATCTTCCAGATCTTCGTTATATGTCAGAATATCCTCAACTGTGCTCCGGAGAGCGAAAGCGATCGAGCCAACGGAATCACCGGGTCGGACCATATATTCCACACGGAAACCGGGCAGCACGTCGTATGGGATAGATGTTGGCGTCGGCACAGTAGCGCCGGGCGCAGGGACAAGAACTTCGTCGCCCACAAATAAAACCGGGTTTGAAAGGTCAAGGTCCAGCCGGTCCTCCCCTGCGTTATATACCAGCAAGGTGAAAATATCTATATCAAAATACTCTGAGATAGAAAAAAAAGTGTCGTTTTCTTCCGCAATGTATATCACTGCGCCAGAACGAGTCGGTGTCGGGCTGGGTGCTGGGGTCTCTGTGGGAAGCGATTCAGTTGGCGTTAATGTGATAGTCGCTGTCGGTGGAACCGGGCTGGGCGTATAAGTGATCGTCGGCGTTGGTGTTTTGGAGGCAAAGATCGTCCCGATATCCAGTTGAGTTCCGGTCAGCCAAAAAATTAATAATGCGGCGCCTAGAACAATTAAAAGCCCGGTGCCGACAAACAGTAATATGTTTTGCCAGGACTGACTTTTCCGTTTCCGGTAAGAGTTTATTATCTCTTTGGTTGATTCTTTATCATTCATACAAATTTTACCTTCCCGAATAAGCCCTAATTTTACCACCAGGGATATTCTCTGCTGCTTGAACTCAGATCGACGTAGAGCCGTTTCTGAATAATTTGATTCTACCTTATTTTCTCAAAGATGACGATTCTACCTAATTTTGGGCAAATTTCAACGGCAAATCGAGAAAGAATCCCCTACAGCGAAGTTTTTCTCTGAATTAATAACGAATCCACTACCCCAGATGGCTTCATTGGCCTGGATAATACAAATCAACTATCATTCCGACTCTTCCACAACATTGATTTTTACCCAAAACGCCTTAGAATAAGGGCCCACTCCAAATCCATCCCCCTTTACATTGCGGATTTTCCAGTTTCCCTGATATGCGCCAGGTTCTTGGGGGGCGATCATATCAACCGAGACATCTACTGTATTCCCTGGTTGGATTGTTTCCGAAGTGAGCTCCAGAGAGGCAGGCGCGCCCATGGAATCCCCGCTCTCAAAATAAAGCATATACCCAATCGTCCAGGAGCAGGAACCAGCATTCTGCAAGCGCCAGGTTTTGGTGAACTTCTCCCCTGGTGCAAGTTCCATGTCATCCGGGATAGTGATATCCTTTACAAATTTAACCTGGTCGCAAGGTCCCGATATTGGTTCATTTTCTCCCCCGGGCGTTAGAGTCAGCTTGGCGGAATCTACCGCAGGCGAAATAGTTTCCTCTGGACTTAATGTTTGGGCATTTTCGGGTTTTCCAATTCCTTCAACGGCCAATTTGACGGATACTGTCTTTGCTGCTTCGGTAAACAGGGCGCCCGGTTTTCCCTCAGGAAGAGGATTATCCTGGGATAGATAGCAGGCGCTCAAAAAAAGAATTAGGGACCAGCAAAGGGCAGCAGACCATTTGTTCATAAGGCGTTCACCATAAAATAATTAGTGTCTCAATTTCATTTTACCCAAAATAATCTACTTTTGTTGAGGATTGCGAATCGATAATCACAGAATCCGCTAATATTGTAAACCGGGAATCAACCCAATTAAAGTTACCGTCCTTGGTAAAGCTCCAATGAATATCGGAGGTAGGAATCAATCGGGTAAGAATACGCTTCATCCACTTCAACCCAGACATACTCCTCTGCCTCATCATTTAACTGGACTTTATCATCATCTACCTGGCAGATAAAATCAAAGAAAATAAAATGACGCTTCTCCCAAAAACTCTCATCAAAAATGAATTCCTGGAAACAAAGAAAGTCCGCTTCGATCATCTCTAGATTTGTTTCCTCTTTAATCTCCCGCTTTAACGCATCCAGTAACCGCTCTCCCATCTCTACGTGGCCACCGGGAATAGTGTATTTACCGTGCCATTTATGCGTTTTCACCAAGAGAAGTTTTCCTTCCGGGTTAAAGATCAGCGCTCCAACAGTTGGCTCCGGGTATTGTGGATCTGCTTTCATCTTGCCGCCTTTCTTATTCTTGGATATTGTTGGAAATTGGCTTTGTTCAGAAATCAACCCAGTTTAGGAATAAGGATTTCCTCCCCTGGAGGAAGGCTTCCCTGCATTGACCAGGGTCCAGTCCAGGTGATTTTTACAAGCCGGGTCTTTCCCAGCAGATTCTGATCACTCTCAACAAAAACCAATTTATTATTAGGGGTACGTCCACGCCAGCGATTTTTTTTCTTTCCCTCGAAAAGGATTTCCACCTTTTCCCCCAGATATTTCTGATTTATCTCTGCCGCAATCCCTTCCTGCAGCTCCTCGAGTAACCGGAATCGGCTCCATTTTTCATCTTCGGATACGTCGTCCTCAATTTTTCGGGCTGCGACAGTGCCGGGGCGGACAGAATAACGAGCCAGATGAGCTACATCCAATTTTAATTCCTTCAATAAATCATATGAACCCTGGAATTGTTCTCTGGTTTCACCCGGAAATCCCACAATCACATCTGTTGCAACACTCACTCCAGGTATTCGTTCTCTAATCTCCCCGACCAGTTGGCGGTATTGGTCAAGAGTATATTCCCTTTTCATATTCTTCAGAACCTGATCATCACCAGCCTGGTGGGGAACCTCAATATGGGGCATGGCTTTAGGAAGGGAGGCTACCGCATCCATTAAGTCCGTGCTGAACCAATTGGGATGGGAAGTTAAAAAGCGAATCCTTTCTAAACCATCAATGTCATGCACTAACCTTAGCAGTTCCGGCAGTGAAGACTTTTTTGGAAGGTCCAAACCATATCTATCAACGATCTGTCCCAACAAGGTGATCTCTTTTACGCCCTGAGAAACCAGCGACCGGACTTCATTTAACACATCATCAACTAACCGGCTGCGCTCAATTCCCCGCCGGTAGGGAATTATGCAGTAAGTACAAGCATGGGAACAACCAAGGACCACAGGCACAAAAGCTGATACAAGCTGCGACCGGTCCGCTTTCGGGAGGGTGAGTTCCCCGTCCATAAATGCGAAACGGCGGGAAGTTGCCTCTTGCTGCCAGGCCTTATCTTCCTCCTGGGTCAAAAAAGCCATCAAAGGTCCGGGGTCTGAAGGTGGCGAAAAGACATCTACATAAGGAAATTGCTCTTCAAGATCACTAGTTCCCTTAATGCCCACCAAGCATCCCATAACGTTGATAACAGTACCCGGACGGACCCGTTTGATGTTTTTCAATGAGCTGATCCGCCCCACCGCGCTGTCTTCAGCGCTCTGACGGACCACACAGGTGTTCAGAACAATCACATCCGCATCTTCAGCTTTTTTAGTCGGCTGGTAGTTTAATCCCTCCAGAGCAGATGCCACCCTCTGCGAATCGGCGACATTCATCTGGCATCCGGAGGTCCATATATGATATTTCATGGCTGCAATTATATCGGCTCAATAAGTAGAGTCAAGCTTGAAGGATAAGGAAATCTTCCAATTTATATAAAATTTTAACAAAAATCGCTCCGCAGGAAGATCCATCTCTTCCTGGGGAGCGACACCATCTTAATCTGACCCTGAGTGGGTCTTGTTCTGCTTAATCCAGGGTTAAATCTGCATCCTGGATTAAAATTCGTTCTAATGCCATCGTGTGACTGCAGCGTTCTCTGGTTTGGAAAAAATCACAATCACAAATCCACTTTCCATTCTGGAAAGAAACCTGGTGTCCGTTGTTCCGTCCCTGGAAAGTGACCGACAATGAGTTTATTTGAATACGCTCTCTCTCGTTGGCATATTGTTTTGATTTTTGGATTTTTCCAATCATTCCAGAATCCATCTTTATACCTCCGCAAATTAAAAATAAAAAGCACGCATCTTTTGCATGCGTGCATCACTTACCTGAAAACAGTATTCTTTTTGAGTAAATATATCCCATAATGAGCCGCCTTTAATTCCATCCCAGTATACGCTGTTTCAGAGATAAAGTCAACAATCCGGATTA
>JAIORG010000272.1 GCA_021108255.1 Anaerolineales bacterium
TTTCCAGCGCATACTGCGGCTCAGCAGGGGATATCATCCATATCGAAGGTTACAATCTACTCCCCAACTATAAGGGTCCCGTTAACTTTGTTACGGCCAGCGGCATCAACAAGCCCTTGGGGGATTTTTTAACTGACGGGGAAGGATATTTCCAGTTAGACGCTGAACTTCCGAACCGGCAGCCAGTCGAAGATGCCCAGCATATTCGGGCCACGATCAAGACTCGAGTAAGTGGACCCAAACTCACAGCGACCGCAAAAAGCACCTGGGAGAAGATCATCGAGACTGTGTTTATGGCTCTTCTTGCAACCGCGATTGGTACAGCAGTTGCTATTCCCGTTAGCTTTTTGGCAGCCCGCAACTTGATGGAAGAGAATAAAAGCCCGTTAACCAGCATGGCTTTTTCAATCATTGGCTGGCCGCTTGGAATTTATCTTGGACTTCAGGCTGCTCACTGGATCAGAATTCTTATTACTCCAATCACAGAGAACATCCTCTATACCTTGGGTGGGTTAATTTTAGGTCCCATCCTGATATATTTAATCCTGCACATGACCACGTCCAACAGCAGCACAGATCAGGAAACTGTCCTCAATAAAGGTTTCAAGATTCTGGCTTATATCCTGACTGCTGTAATTGCAATAGCAGTCTTCATTTTCATCGAGACTTTGGCACGCTCAGTTGGTAATACAATCACCGAACCTCTTGGTATGTTTGGTTTCCTGGGAAATTTCCTCTATCAAATGGGTGAAGCATCAAGTTTGATAATCCCCGCAATAACCGCACTGGGAACCGGCGCTGTAATCGGCAGCATATTCGGGAAGATTGGTCAAAATATTAGTGATAAAGCAGCTGCCAAGATCGTAAAAACTGTAAATCTTTTCGGTGCACCTCTAGCAGGTGCCATCCTTTTTGCCCTGGTCGGTGCCGGTATAGATTGGCTGTACCAGATCCAGAACCTCAGCAAAACTCTCTTCTGGCCGGCGGGAATTGGCGCTGCAATCGGTTTTGTGCTGGCAATCATTATCGCTCCAAAACGAGCTCTGCCAACCGGTTTAGTAATTTATAGTATCACCCGGACTATCCTTAATGGAACCCGTTCTGTAGAATCACTGGTTATGGCAATTGTGTTTGTGATCTGGGTCGGCATCGGTCCCTTTGCTGGATCCCTGGCATTAGCACTGCATACCCTGGCAGCCCTGGCTAAACTGTATTCAGAGCAGGTAGAAAGCATCCTGCCCGGCCCCCTGGAAGCTGTTCAGGCCACTGGAGCTAACCAATTGCAGACGATTGTTTATGCCGTTGTTCCGCAAATTGTCTCTCCCTATATCTCCTTTACAATGTACCGCTGGGATATCAACGTCCGTATGTCCACCATCATCGGGTTTGTGGGCGGCGGCGGGATCGGTTTCCTGCTTCAGCAGAATATCAACCTGCTTAATTACCGGGGAGCCAGTGCCCAAATGCTAGCAATTGCTTTAGTTGTATCACTGATGGACTATATCAGCTCCGTGGTTCGTGAACGGATGATATAACCGTATCAGAAACTACCTATTTACATAATACAATCCGTAATCCTCGTAGGATTACGGATTGTTGTTTAACTTAAGGCTCCCAGAGCCTAATTATTCCACCGTCTCCTTTATGGTAGACTATGTTGCATGAAAGAAAAGATGGAACAGCTGAAAAATATTTTTTCCAGCATGGATAATGTGCTAATTGCCTATTCTGGGGGCGTGGATAGCACTTTTCTCGTCAAAACAGCCCAAGATGTACTAGGAGATAAAGTTACAGCAGTTATTGTGATCTCTCCAACTCTTCCAAAACGGGAACTGAAAGAAGCAAGAGAAATTGCTTTACAGCTGGGCATCCAGTTGGTTGAGATGGATAGCCAGGAAATGACCTTGCCTGATTTTTTAGCGAATACTCCTCAGAAATGCTATTTCTGCAAAGATCACCGATTTACTTTATTAAAAAATTATGCTGCTAAAAATAATTTTCGCCATATTATGGACGGCAGCAATGCAGATGACCTTTCTGATCACCGCCCCGGACAACGGGCAGCACTGGAGCAAGATATCTGCAGTCCGCTTCAAGAAGCTGGATTAACAAAAAACGAGATCCGGGAATTGGCTCGCAAGATGGCCTTGCCCAACTGGGATAAACCTTCCTCAGCCTGTCTCGCATCCCGCGTACCTTATGGAATGAAAATCACTGCCTCGTTGTTAAGTGAAATCGAAGAAGCTGAAGATTTCCTATTCAGTCTGGGATTTCATCAACTACGGGTCCGCCATCACGGAAAATTAGCCAGAATTGAAGTCCCACCCAAAGTTTTTGACCAGGTGCTGGGAGACAGTTCAAAAATTATCAAAGCCTTTGAAGCAATAGGGTTTTCTTATACAACTCTGGACTTGAAAGGATTCCGCTCTGGAAGCATGAATGAGGTTATTAATTCTTATGGATCGAAGTAAACTGGAACAACTATTAGCGAATGTCCAATCAGGAGAAACCACAGTTAATCAGGCGTTAAAACGCCTTCAGTCGCTTCCTTATGAAAATTTGGAATATGCCCGGCTTGACCTGCATCGAGATTTGCGGCAAGGACTTCCAGAAGTAATTTTCTGTGAAAACAAAACCCCTGATCAAGTGGCAACAATCCTGGAACGGCTCTGGGCCCATCACGATCGAGTATTGGGAACCCGGGTTTCTCCAGAAATTGCCGCTTATGTCCTGGAGAAGCTGCCAGACGCCATCTACAATTCCGAGTCGAAGCTGCTGAAATTATCCCGCGTGGATCTCAGCAACGCGAAGGAAGAGAGTCCTTATGTTATGGTTGTCTCCGGTGGCACTTCGGATCAGCCAGTTGCCGAAGAGGCAGCCCAAACCCTGGAATTTCTTGGAAACCGTGTGATCCGCGCCTATGATGTCGGAGTTGCCGGGGTTCACCGCCTGCTTGATCAGCATGCGTTACTATCGGATGCTGAAGTGATCATCAGTGTGGCAGGAATGGAAGGCGCCTTGACAAGTGTAGTTGCCGGCCTGGTCTCATGTCCTGTAGTTGGTGTCCCTACCAGCATCGGATATGGAGCAAACTTTCAAGGTGTGTCTGCCTTGCTGTCCATGTTAAACTCCTGCGCCCCTGGTATTGCAGTGGTTAATATTGATAACGGCTTTGGCGCAGCAGTTTATGCTCACTTAATTTTAAGGAGGATTCAAAAATGAAAGTCCTCTATTTTGACTTAATTGGGGGAGCAAGCGGGGATATGATTTTGGGGGCAATGGTTGATGCGGGATTGTCTATTGACATACTCAAAAAACTACTGGCGGGTTTAAACCTCAATGAATTTGATATACTGGCAAAAATCGTAGATAAAAATGGCTTTTGTGCCACAAAAGTGGATGTTCTGGTAACTGAACAACCTCCCGAGAGGCACTTAAAAGAGATCAAGGATATCATTCAAAAAAGCTCCCTGCCCCGAACTGTTCAAAACAGGGCTTTACAAATCTTCGAAAGAATTGCCGGGGCAGAAGCGGCTATCCACAATAAATCTGTTGATCAAGTTCACCTGCATGAATTGGGCGGAACAGATACGATTATCGATATCACCGGTGCACTATTGGCACTGGAGCATCTGGAGATTTCTAAAATATACGCCTCCCCTGTCCCAATGGGGAAGGGCTTCGTCAAGGGTGCCCATGGTCAAATACCGCTCCCTGCCCCTGCAACTGCTGCCCTGCTGAAAGGGATCCCTGTTTACGGAAGGGACATCGACGCAGAACTTGTCACCCCCACAGGCGCTGCCTTGCTTGCTGATCTCGTGGATGATTTTGGTCCTGCCCCTCCCATGATTCTGGAAACTATTGGCTATGGCGCCGGGGGAAGAGATCTACCAATCCCAAATTTACTGCGCGTCCTGATCGGGGAAATAACACCTGCGGAGTCTGCGACCCTCAATCGCCTGGCTGTTCTGGAAACAAACCTGGATGACCTCAACCCGGAGATTTATCCATATGTGATTGAATCCCTTTTTTCAGCCGGCGCTTTAGATGTGACATTATCGCCTGTTCAAATGAAGAAGAACCGGCCAGGCACTCAAATCCAGGTGCTTTGTGAACCTGTTGAGGTTGACGCCATGAGGTCAATATTATTCCAGGAAACTACAACCCTGGGGATAAAACAAATCATGGTAGATCGCTACGCTTTACCGCGAACTATCCAGGAAGTAGAAACTCCCTACGGGAAAATCCGGGTGAAAATTGCAAAAATCAGCCCGGATATCAAGAAAATATCTCCGGAATTCGAAGATTGCCGCAAAGCAGCACAAAAACACGGGATACCAATTACCCAAATTTACCAGGAAACTATACACAGCTTTCAAGAGTAAATCGGGACGATAATCTCCCTCAAAAACAAACCTTGCTTACGCCACTTCTTGAATATTATGCTGCCCCCGTCTTGTTTTCATCTTTCCTGTTGTCTCACTCCAACCGTGGTACAATGCGCTCGTGTTTAAGAAAAGAAGAAAAATGTTTCTAATTATATTTCTGGTTTTAATCATCCTGATTGGAGCACCAAGACTTATCATGCTTCGCTATGCTTCAAGCAGGATATACACGGATGATACGGTTGCTCCTTTCAGAGCAGTGATCGTATTTGGCGCTGGTTTAACTGCTGACGGCGGACCAACCGCTGTACTCGAAGACCGGGTAGCTACTGCAGCAGAGCTGTACGCTGCCGGTAAAGTTGAAAAAATTCTCATGAGTGGGGACAACCGCTTTTTAAATTACAACGAGCCCGGAGCAATGAAAAACTACGCAGTTCAAATTGGCGTCCCGGAAGAGGACATAATTCTGGATTATGCGGGACGCAGGACGTATGATACATGCTATCGTGCCAAAGAGATATTCCAGCTCTCTGAGGCTATTTTGGTTACCCAGCAATTCCATCTGCCCAGAGCCCTTTACACCTGCAATTTACTGGGATTACAGGCAGTCGGGGTATCAGCTGATATGAGGACTTATTTTGATTCCGACTATTGGAGCATCAGGGAAATCCCAGCAAGCCTGGTTGCCTTCATCCAGGTTCACCTGACCCATCCTGAACCGGTTCTGGGCGACCAGGAACCAATTTTCCCTTTGGAATGAATCCTGCACTGTTAAAACCAATAATTTCAACATAATTCAGCCTATTTGGCTGAGGAGAATTATCATGAAATGGACAACTATGGTTGTAATATTATCTATGCTGCTTGCCGTAACCCTATCCGGTTGCGGAATCAATATAGAACTTCCCTTTAAAACCGAAACCAAAACAGGTCCCACAGTAACCGAGATTATCCAGGTACCAATACCGGATTATCCCCCTCCTCTGGATCTAAATTTATCATTTGGTGGTGGAAAAATGACCCTGCTTCCAAATCCGGGCGCTGACCTTTTATCCGGTACTGCTGCCTATAACATAGCTGATTTTAAACCAGAAATCACAGTTGATGAAACCGGTGTAACTTTTAAACAGGGAAACCTGAAATTGAATGCAATTCCTACCATTAGCGGCTCAATTAAAAACGAATGGAATATCGCAATCGCGAGTTACCCTATTGAATTGGCTATTAAAGCTGGAGGATACAGCGGAGATTATGAATTTGGTGGACTTTCTCTCACAGACCTCCATATTTCAGATGGGGCTGCAACTGTAAAGCTAAAATTTTCAACTCCAAATGCTGTTGCTATGAATAGCTTCCGGTATGAAACTGGAGCTTCCAATATCACCATGGAAAAGCTGGCAAATGCCAACTTCCAAACGATGATATTCCAAAGCGGAGCCGGGAATTACTCATTGGATTTTTCAGGAATATTGCAGCGGGATACTTCGGTATTTATTGAAACCGGTTTAAGCCGGCTGGTTATTTCTGTGCCCGAAGGTGTTCAAGCGGAAGTAAATTTTGAAGGTCCTTTATCAAAAGTTCTCACCTCGGGGAGTTGGCAGGAGTCCGGTAATGAGTACATCCAGGAAGGCCAGGGTCCAAAATTGACAATTACCATAGAGACTAAAGCGGGAACAGTTACTCTGCAGAATCCTTAACCGGCAATACCCAGGAAAACTACGGCACTGCAGTGAGATTAAAGCATAGCTGAATATTGGGCAGCCAATCATTTTCTATTGACAAGGTGCTTCAGCTCGTGTAAACTTATTCCATATTGACTATACGAAAGGATTTCGGACATGATCAACGAATCCACAGCCCACATCAGCTCCCAAACCACCCTTGCCCCTGCCTTACAAGCCTGGGAAATCTTCCTGGGGGATCAAGGCAGCTCCCCGCATACTATTATTGCCTTCCTGGGCGATTTGCGGCTGTTAGCATCCTATCTGCCTCCTGATAGGCAGGTGGGAGAGATCAGTCTGGCAGATTTAAACAACTTCCTGAGGTGGATGGAACATGAAAGAGGTGTGCCCTGCAGTCCAAAAACTCTGGCTCGCCGGATCACTTCCCTCAAATCATTCTTCCGCTGGCTCCATGAAGGTGGAGCGATTCCAGTAAGCCCGGCTGACAAAGTAATCCAAAAATCTGTCAGAAGCCCCCTGCCCGAGGTCCTCACCCCCAAGGAAGTTTCCCGAATTCTGGATACTGCCGAGTCCTATCGCCTGAAAGCAAATCCCGATCTTCGTTCCTACCTGCTATTCTCACTGCTGCTGAATACTGGAATAAAAAAGGGCGAATGCCTCTCTTTGAGTCCGAATCACATCCAAATGGATGCTCCGGATGGTCCTCTGGTTTTTATCCGCTATGCCAGCCCCCAGAACCGGTACAAAGAACGAAAAATACCTCTTCCCCAGGATTGGATTGATGCTTATCATCAGTATCGAGTACTTCACGACCTTAATGATACTCTGTTCCCCTGGTCAGCCAGGATGCTGGAATACGTTCTGGAAGATTTAGGGAAAGATGCGGGGATTTCAAAAAGGGTTTCTTTTTCCATGTGCCGCTGGACCTGTGCTGTCCAGGATTGGCGGGCAAGCATGGATCAAATTAAAATCAGACAGAAATTGGGAATTTCCGAAGTTCAATGGCGTGAAGTTAGCCGTAAGCTGCATACCTTAAGCAGTGCTGAAATTGAAGAGAACGCGCCAGAGGAATTCCCCTTAGAAGCCTGACGCTTATTTCCGGATTAAGTTTATCTTTTAACAAATTCTAATTTCAACAGGGATTTTGTACCCTCAGTTATTCTGGCTGCATGACCTAGCCGCCCCCCCGGCACCCAGAGAATAGTATCTCCCATGACAATCAACGGCCATAAGGCGCGGAAAGCTGCCGGGATTTTTTCATTAATCATTAAATCCGAAACCTTCATGGATTTGCCATCCATGCCCAGTGGGGAGAACAAATCACCCTCTCTTCGGCTTCTTACAAATAAAGTCTCACTTACGAAATTGCTGTCAACCCAAACCATAAAATCATCGTTTGGAAAATTAATTTTGTTAAAATGTGGCAGGGAATAACTTATCGGCTTAACAGTGAAACACCATCCATTTCCCAAGGCAATCTCCCCCTCAAGTGGGCAGGAGACCTGCTCGTGATTCATTAGCTGCGGGAATTGATTCTTCACAAGATCAGTTTCCCAGGTTGAAAAAACAATTTTATTCGGAGATTGGGAAAGATTAACTTTTGCAACCCAATTTGTTGATTTTTGCTTCGGATCCCGTAAAAATTCAATTACCCTTTCCACCTGTTGAAAACCAAGGTTCCGGAAATCCGGTCGGAGTTTTTGTAATGACTTCCTGATCAAACGCCGTTTTATGGCACGAGGATATTTCAGGAATTTATTCCTGTCAAATCGGACATAGCTGGTGCCCTGGCTATTCAGAGTAGAACCCCAGGCATTTTCAGTGAGCTTTTCCAGTGCGATATTGTCTGCATCTAAAATATTGGCAGTCTGGAGCAGTCTCTGGCGGAATCCGGGGGTAATTTTCTCCAGAAGAGGTACCAACTCATGACGAATCCTGTTTCGATGAAATATCAACTCCGCGTTTGAAGGATCGGTTAGGTCTGAAATTTGATTTTCTTTCATATATTCCAGGATTTGCGCCTTCCAAATTGTCAGGAACGGCCTGATCAGGGGAATCGATGCACTCCACTGATTCGGCAAACTCACAGTCTGCATTCCCACCATCCCCTTCATACCTGTCCCTCGCAGTAAATTCATCAAAATAGTTTCAACCTGATCATCAGCATGATGAGCAACCGCAACTGCGCCAGCACGGAGATCAACTGCCGTCTTAAATAGAAACTGATAGCGGAGAATTCTACCAGCTTCCTCAATTGACAGGCTTTCTTCATCAGAAAATAGTTGTACATCTCCAGATTCCTCATGGAATGGCACACCTAAAGAATCGGCAATTTTCTGGACAAATTCCGCTTCCTGATCAGCCTCTTCCCGAAGACCGTGGTTAAAATAAGCAGCGACAGGCGATAGGTTCAATTCCGTCATGGCATGCAGCAGAACCATGCTATCTGGTCCTCCGGAAACGCCTACCACAACGGGTTTATTTACTTTCCGGAAAGTCTTTTCTACCATATTTATAATCATTTTCCAATTATAATCTATGGTATATTGTAATAATAGGTTTTACCGTGTTCCCCTGAGGTGCTCTATGACCCAAACCATATTGATTATTGATGATGATATTGATACTCTGAAGCTGGTAGGCATCATGCTCGAGAGGAAAGGTTTCAAAATCCTGGCCTCAACCACCGGCAATAAAGGTCTTCAGCTGGCTAAGGACGAGAATCCGGATTTAATCCTGCTTGATATCATGATCCCTGATATCAATGGGTACGAAATTGCCCGGACAGTTCGATCTTCACCAGAAACTGAAACAATCCCGATCATCATGTTCACCGCCAGAAGTCAGGTCGATGACAAGGTGGAAGGTTTAGAAGCCGGGGCAGATGCTTACATCACCAAACCTGCCAGACCCAGAGAATTATTCGCCCAGGTAAATTCAGTCCTCAAGCGGGCACCCCAGAGATTATCCAGCGCTCAGGTTATTCCAGTAAAAAAGGGAAGTTTAATAGGGATTGTTTCCTCTAAAGGGGGGATCGGAATTTCAACGCTGGCAACTAATTTAGCAATAGAAATTCGCAAGCAATCAGAAAAGCCCACTATCCTGTCTGATTTCAGACCTGGACAAGGCACAATCAGCATGGATCTAGATGTCAAGAATACAAGCGGGATGATTAAAATGCTCGAGGAAGATTCGGAAATTGACCTACCATCCGAGGTGGCGAATTCTTTACAGGAACATAAATCTGGCATCAAGACTCTATTATCCTCCCACCATCCGTCTGACTCAAAATACATCACGCAAACAGAAAAGTTCTTTCAGATCGCGCAAGAATTGAAAAGTCATGCCGACTATACAATTCTAGATTTGGGTCCATCATTATCCCCAATAGCCTCCAGAGTTCTTCCAGAATGCGATAAAATCCTGATCTGCCTCGAACCATCTCCTGGCAATATAACCCAAACCAGAATGCTAATACAGGACTTGATCAACAAAGGTATAGGAGAAGGTCGATTTACTATTGTACTGATCAATAGGCAGCGTTCCGGAGTACAGCTCAGTTGGGAACAGGCAGAGAATCAATTGGAAAGAGAAATTGATCAAATTTTCACCCCGGTACCGGAATTGGCATATCAGGCCGCAGCAACCTACTCGCCGATTGTACAGCGCGCAGAGGAAAGCATGACAGCAGATCAATTCCGCGAGTTAACTCAATCTATCTTAAAATAAAAAGCATGGTGCTTCCCTCCTCAGAGAAGGTAAATCAAATTGATCTTGCCTCCCAGTTGATATTTGATGCCAGATATTGTGTTGCTTTAACTGGCGCAGGCATATCTACACCATCCGGTATACCGGATTTTCGTTCCCCTGGCAGCGGAATCTGGACACGTTATTCACCAATGGAGGTAGCATCCTTAAGCGCTTTCCGGTACAACCCTGATCGTTTTTTTAACTGGCTTCGTCCTTTTATTAAGAATTTATTCCAAGCAACTCCGAATCCCGCCCATTCATCTCTTGCGAATCTGGAGGAACAGAGCTATCTTCAATCCATCATCACCCAAAATATTGATTCGCTGCATCAGAGAGCAGGATCAAATAATGTAATTGAAGTGCACGGAACCTATCAAACTCTCACCTGCCTTGGCTGTTACCAACAAATTGAAGCAACCGTTGAATTGATAAATACGGTTTTGGATAACTCTGGCCTCCCTTCTTGTCCCAAATGCGGGGATCTCTTAAAGCCTGATATTATTCTCTATGAAGAACAACTCCCCGCCGATAAATGGAGACAAGCCAGAGAAGAAATCTCAAAATGTGACCTGTTATTGATCCTGGGATCTTCGTTAACAGTCACTCCGGTTTGTGATCTTCCTTACTCAGCTCTTGGGTCCGGAGCAAAGTTGATAATTATCAACCGTACCTGTACTCATCTGGATGACCTGGCAGCGGTTTCTATACAAGGAGACCTGGAAGAGTTGATACCAATCATAGAAAACAAGGTTCTCAATGAAAAAAAATAAAGCCCATTCTACTCTTCTGAATAGATACCAAAAACTAATAAATATATCTTGCGACTTGGCTTCGGAACTAGACCTGAACATTCTGCTTTCTAAAATTGTCCAGGCTGCCTGCGAGGTTTCAGACGCAAAAGAAGCTTCTATACTGTTGTATGATCCGAACAAGAAGACCTTATATTTTCAGGCGGCGACCAATTTAGATTCCCGTCTTAAACGGGGCACAGCTGTACCCCTGGACGAAAGTATCGCGGGCTGGATTGTTAACCATCAAAAACCATTAATTGTTGATAATCCTCAAAAGGACAAAAGGCATTTTAATTACATTGGTCAAATAACCAACATCGAGTGCAGTTCACTCCTGGGCATTCCACTAATTTCCAAGGGCAGTGTAATTGGTGTTCTGGAAGTGATAAATAAAAAGGGTGGAAGTTTTAATAAGGAAGATGAGGCTGTGCTTCTGGCTTTAGGCGCCCAGGCAACTGTGGCGATTGTAAATTCCCGATTATTCCTCCAATCGGATTTAATTGGGGAGTTTGTCCATGAAATCCGCACTCCATTATCGGCATTGAATGCAGCCGCTCATTTATTAAAAAATAACCGGGTTCACGAAGATCAAAAGAAGAAGATGATTGACTTATTGGAGGCAGAAATTCAATCCCTCTCAGATATGTCCAGCTCCTTTTTAGATTTAGCCCGCCTGGAATCTGGAAGAAAACAATATAACGTAAATGAATTTGATATCAGGGATTTGTTTATTGAGTGCCACGAAATAATCATCCATGAGGCTCATAAACTAAATTTGCTGTTTATTCTGGATTTACCGGATACCCTTCCCCGAATTCGAGGAGACCGGAAACAGCTAAAGCAGGCATTTATCAATCTGCTGAACAATGCTGTTAAATATAACAAAATTGAGGGAGAACTTATCCTAAAAGCAAAAGCGGAACAGGATCAGCTGGTTATCATAATTTCTGATACCGGATTGGGCATCCCGGAAGATGAACAATCGAGAATATTTGAAAAATTCTACCGGGTAAAAAGTCACCGGGACCAGGTGCCAGGAACTGGTCTTGGTTTATCAGTTGTTAAACATATCATACAAGGTCATGGGGGAGAGATAGATTTTACCAGCGAAGTAGATGTCGGAACTACCTTTACTATTACCCTGCCTTACGAAGTCTAATAAAACACTAAATGCTATCCACACTTAAGAAATTCCAGATTCATTTCTTATTACTGGCCGTTATTATCATCCTGGGCATATTGGCTTACCTCCAATCAGGATGGGATTTGGTCCAGAATGGCTTTGTCCAAGGCATCAAAATTCTCTGGCGAGAACTACCATTGCTTGCAGCAGCCTTTCTAACCGCCGGTTTTTTGCAAGCACTGGTAAAGAAAGAATTCATTAATCGCTGGTTAGGAGCAGAAGCAGGGATAAAAGGCATCCTATTGGCTTGCCTGGGGGGAGGTTTAATTCCCGGAGGTCCATATGCTTATTATCCAATCGCGAGTGCTCTTCTAAAATCAGGCGCAGGGTTGGGTGTCCTCATCGCTTTTGTATCGGCTAAAAACTTATGGTCAGTATCCAGGCTTCCCCTGGAATTTGCCATTTTGGGTACAACGATAACTATTCGCCGTTATCTGATCACTTTTCTAATCCCTCCATTGATGGGAATTTTCGCCGAAAGAATGTTTGGGAAAAGAATTAAGAACATTCGGGAGAATGTTGACTTATGAATTCGGCGACAATTATTCTCTGGTGCATCGCCGGATCCTTATTCCTCTACAGTTGGAAAGAAGGAACTGGCACAGTTAAACAAGGTGGATTGCTCACCTGGGAAACAACAAAGCAAAATGCCCTGCTGCTTGTCCTGGCATTTATTATTGTAGGGTTTGTAACTGTCCTCTCTCCAGATGAACTGGTAAAAACCTGGATCGGTCCGAACTCTGGATGGCGAGGAATACTGCTGGCAGGATTTATTGGTATGATGCTTCCCG
>JAIORG010000257.1 GCA_021108255.1 Anaerolineales bacterium
TGCCGGAACCTGGCAGAACATTACGTAGAGCTGTTTTACGCCATGCTGTAATCGCGCTACGCCAGACCTCCGAGGTCTTATAAAACAGGAGTGTTTTATCGGTATGTCAAAACAAAAACTTACCTGGCTAATTGATGCCGGGCGATTGTGAAGATTATTTAGATTTAAATAACAATAACCTGTGCGACCTGGGGGAATGCCTGGCTTCTAATCTAACATTATCTTCTGATCAAACTATTGAAACAACCCGCGGCGGCGGCAAAAGACGGCATGGGAATTAATTAAAACAAAAAGCCGGGAGCAAAACAAGCTCCTGGCTTTTATTGAGGAATCACCCTGTCTGATTTACAATCCCAACAACTCGGCGTCCTTTTTCATCGCCTGCAGGACCAGGTCTATAAAAGCTTCCAGCGGTAGATCTAAATTTTCCTCACAGCGGCTGATTTTCTCTCTGTCCGCTCCAGCGGCAAAGGACTTAGATCTGAACTTTTTCAGGACTGACACGACTGTAACACCTGCTAATTTTTCCGGATTCACCAGGGCAACAGCTACAATTAAACCGGTCAAATCATCACAGCTTAACAAGGCATATTCCATCATGGATTCTGGCATCAAACCGGTATATTCATAATTGTGGGATTGGATAGCGCGGATAATACCCTCACCAACATCTTCCTCTCTCAGGATATCTGCCAGCAGGACAGTATGCTGCTCAGGAGTATCTTTTGTCTTTTCATAATCCGCGTCATGCAGGAGTCCTACGATTTCCCAGGTCTCTGGATCACCGTCTAATTCCAACGCCAAACCCTTCATGGCTGCGGCTACTCCGTAATGGTGTTTTCGCAGGTTCTTATTGGAAATGTTTTCCTTCAATATCTCTAACGCCCGTTCTTTTGTGATCATTTAACCCATCCTTGAATTCAGCTAGAAAAGACAACTTATGAGACCAGATAACCCCGGTACTACACTGCAAACCCCCGAGGTCGGGTAGACCTCGGAGGTTAAGGGGACCTCGGAGGTTGGGTTTTATTTCTTAACCAAGCGCCGCCAGCCACTCTAAATTTCCCTTCTTTAATAGCGTTCTGGAATACTTAATCCCGTCTGCATCCAGGTAAACCAGGAAATCCTCCAGGCAGCGCTGGAGCGCAGCTTTCATTTCCTGATCAGGCTTCACGCCATCTTCCCACCACCAATTCCTGACAGTGAAAATCCGGGTTTTTTTATCGAATTCAGGATCAATCCGGGCGCAGAGATTGTCGCCATAAAGTACCGGCAGCACATAATAACCATACTTGCGCTTCTTTTTTGGTGTGTACACTTCCCACCTGTAATCAAAATCAAAGATTCGACTCAGTGTTTTCCGATCCCAAAGCAAATTATCCAGGGGCGCGATCAGGGCAGCTTCCCGGACTGGATTACCCTTTTGGACCTTGTTCAGCAAGGTTTTTTCCTCACTGCGGAGGAAAAATACTTGACCAGGCAGCTCCTGGATTTCTATTGCTAACAAAGCCCCATCTTCTACCAACTGATTGATTATTTGCCTCCGTTGGGGGCTTTTCACGCCCTGAATGCCGCTCCAGTGAACACCCGCATTGGGATGAGCAAGGCCCAGGGATCTGATCCGCCGCAGCATGTGCCAGGTTTGATATTCTTCCTGACTCTGGTTAGGGTCGGGTGTTTCCAACAGATCCTGGGGTAATAAATTCTCAATCAAATCAAAATAGCGTCGATTGGTCACCCGGTGATGCACTCCCAGCTGCCCCATTTTATACAAGCCTTCCAGGGATGCCCGGGAGATTCGGGTTGGGCCCCAGGCCCAATCTGTTTTTTCATCATGCTTAAAATCTAGCGAGGATTGGGGTCCATCGCGCTTAATCTGATCCAGCACCACAGGCGCCAGGCTCATCACAACTTCGGAAGGCACACCAAAAATATCCTGCATCCGGGCGCGGTGCCGGGCAAAATAAGGCCAATCTTCCACCAGGCTGAGGGACGCCATTTTATCCCAATTGTCCACCAGGATGCGGTCCTGGTATAGCAGCTCATTCAGCATCCGGGGGCGGAAATCCCGCACCCGGGACTGGAGCACCAGGTCCGGATTACGGCCGACCACGTTAATGGGGTCAAATTGGATCGATCGCACCCAGGACATGAATTTTTTAACACCAGCTTTTCCTTTAAGAGCACGAGGAGGATAAAGCCCCTGGCAAGCCAAAATCAACCGCCGGGCGGTTTGCTTATCCATGGTGAGGCTAGCAGTAATTTGGGCCATACAAAACAAACCCTGGTAAATAAAGAACACTCCAGTAAATCATTGTAACATTATCCAGAAATGATCCCTTTCCTGGTGCTGTTCGGACATCAACAATGCAAATATCCGGGTTCGGGTTCAAATCAAATAGCAGTGAAAATTTTGAAGTGGGAAAAACTACGGCGTGCGAGCTATTCTGCCCGCACGCCATATCTAAGGAGGAGAGAAACAGGAGGAGAAATACCCTTTTTACTACATCCTCTAGATAAACCTGCCAAAGGGAATCTTACCTTGCTTCCTTATAATAGACCTCGGAGGTCTGTTTCCATTCTGTTACAATGAGAATCAATTGAACCTGGAAAGGAAACAAATGAGAATAACCACCTGGAATGTTAACGGCGTGCGGGCTGCCCTTAAAAACGGAGTTGACAACTGGATTAAGTCTACGGAGCCGGATGTGCTCTGCCTGCAGGAAATAAGAGCCCGGCCAGACCAACTTACCGCTGCCCAGAAAGAGTCCCTGGAGGGAAATAATCCGGTCTGGAATCCTGCTGAGCGGCCCGGATACAGCGGCGTAGCTACCTTCAGCCATTTCCCACCGCTCGAAAACCAAAAAGGACTGGGAATCCCCCGTTTTGACGTAGAAGGGCGAACAATTCAAACCCTTTTTCCGGGATTCAGGATTTTCAACCTATACGTGCCGAACGGCAAACGGGATCTGAGCCGGGTGGAATATAAACTTGGTTTTTATCAGGAGCTGCTGGAAATCTGCGACGGGCTGCATCAAAATGGAGAAAAAGTCATTCTCTGCGGCGACTTTAATACCTGCCACCAGCCGATTGACCTGGCTAACCCGGATGCCAATTCAAGTTCGACCGGTTTCCTTCCGGAGGAACGGGCCTGGATAGATATCTACCTGGAACATGGCTTCCGGGATATTTACCGGGACCTCTACCCTGACCGGGAACAGTATACCTGGTGGACCTATCGATTTCAGGCCCGGCAACGGAATATCGGCTGGCGGCTGGATTATTTCCTGATCTCTGAAGGGCTGGTGGAGCAGGTTGAAGATGTCATTATCCATGATGATGTGCTTGGATCAGATCACTGTCCCGTTAGCCTGTTAATTGACCTGAAGTGATGTAACTTCATCAAGATTTTTAAGGGTTCAACCCGGCCCATACTTGCCCTTTAGGGTATAATTTTTTTATCAAAAGATATGCTCTGGAGGCTGAATGGGCAATTCTCAAACGAAGATCAGAGTATTAATCGCCAAGGCTGGATTGGACGGGCATGACCGGGGCGCCAAAGTCGTTGCCCGGGCTCTCCGCGATGCCGGGATGGAAGTGATTTATACCGGCTTACGCCAAACTCCGGAAATGATTACTGAAGCGGCGCTTCAGGAGGATGTGCAGGTTGTGGGTCTTTCCATCCTTTCCGGGGCCCACATGACCCTGGTGCCCAAAGTCATCAAGATGCTGCAAAAACAGGGATTGACCGACGTGAAATTGTTCTTGGGCGGCATCATCCCAGATGAGGACAAATCAGAGTTAACCAAGCTTGGAGTCGATGGTATCTTTGGACCGGGCACATCCACTCAATTAATCATAGAAGACATACGCAAAGCATGCCAGTGACCCGAACGCAGGCTGTCCTGAATGGGGAGCGCCTTGCTCTGACCCGCACCCTCTCTCAAGTAGAAAACAACACCCCCGAAGGAAATCAAATCCTGGAGGAACTCTTCCCTCATACCGGGAACGCGCATTTAATCGGAGTAACCGGCGCACCTGGAACGGGAAAATCAACCTTGGTTAACCAGCTGGCATTCGACTACCGCCATCCTCCAGAAGGGACCAAACCCCCTACAGTGGCTATAGTAGCCATTGACCCTTCCAGCCCCTTCAGCGGAGGTGCATTGCTGGGAGACCGGGTAAGAATGCAGGATTTAGCAGGAGATCCCGGAGTATTTGTGAGATCCATGGCTTCCCGCGGATCACTGGGAGGATTGGCCTCCACAACTGCCGGGTTGGTCCAGGTATTTGATGCGGCAGGTTTTGATATCATCTTGATCGAAACAGTAGGCGCCGGACAGGCAGAGGTGGAAATTGCCAGCCTGGCACACACCACAATTGTCGTGGAAGCTCCTGGGCTGGGGGATGAAATCCAAACCTTCAAAGCCGGCATCCTCGAGATCGCCGATATCCTGGTGGTCAATAAAGCTGACAAACCCGGCGCTGATAATGCTCTCCGCGCTTTGAGGAATATGCTTTCTCTTACCCAACCTGAAAAAAATGTCGTCATGCATCATGGGAAAATGATGTCTACTGAAGAAGCGCCAGCAGGAGACGCTGAGCCAGATCAGGAATGGGTTCCACCCGTTCTGCCTACCACTGCCACAACTGGTGACGGCGTGGCTGAATTAATTGAACAAATTGCTGCTCATCAGCAGCATCTGAAAACCAGCGGAGGATGGATTCTCCGGGAGCAAGCCAGGTTAAAAAATGAAGTAGGGAATCTGCTGCAAGAAGCCCTGCATCAACGCTGGAACTCTTCTATTCCACCTGCGGATTATGAAAAGGTACTGGACCAGGTTGTCAGCCGGCAGATTTCACCCCGCCGGGCAGTAGATAAGTTAATTAAAGGAGCAGGATTATGATTATTGGAGATCAAATTCGGCTGCGGGGAATCGAAAGAGAAGACCTGCCTTCATTTGTAAAATGGCTAAATGATCCCGAAGTCAGGCAAGGTCTGTCGCTAATCATGCCCCTGTCTCTGGCAGAGGAAGAAGATTGGTTTGCCAATGTATTAAAACAATCCCCCTTTGAGCGGCCGCTGGCAATTGAAATCCAGCCTGATCCTCAAAAAGAGGGTTGGGTATTTGTAGGCAACTGCGGATTCATAGGCATCGACTGGCAAAATCGCCTGGCCGAAATTGGAATTCACATCGGTGAAAAAGAATACTGGAACCAGGGTTATGGAACAAAAGTTATGCGTCTGATGCTCAAACATGGTTTTGAGCATCTAAATCTGCACCGCCTCTGGCTGAGGGTATTTAAAAACAATCTGCGGGCAATCCGGTCCTATGAAAAAGCCGGATTTACCCTGGAAGGAAAATTCCGAGAAGCACAATATTTTGAAGGAAAATACGTGGATGTTATGATTATGAGTATGCTGCATTCTGAATGGCAAGATCAATAAGATAAAGGATCCCATATGACCAATGAAATTACTTCAAACGCAGGTATGTACGGTGAGATCAAACTTTTTGCCGGTACCGCAATCCCCCATGTTGCCGAAGGAATCTCCAAATATTTAAACATCCCCATCAGCGGAAGAGACATTATTGATTTTCCCAACGAGAATATCTGGATCCGGCTTCATGAAAGTGTCCGGGGGCAGGATGTCTACTTGATTCAAAATACTTCAAGGCCGGTTCATCGCAATTTGATGGAGCTGCTGATCATGCTGCAAACCCTGAGGCTGGATTCAGCCGGTAGAGTGACCGCAGTAATACCCCATCTGAGCTATACCAGATCGGATAAAAAAGACAAGCCCCGGGTTCCGATCACTGCCCGATTGATCGCAGATATGATTGAAATTGCTGGCGCTGACCGCTACATGACCATGGATATGCATGCTGGCCAAATCCAGGGGTTTTTCTCCATTCCCGGAGATGTGCTGACTGCCTATCATATACTGAAAGATCACCTGAGGAAATTCCTGCCAAAAATGAAGAATCCTGTAGTTCTTACTGTTGATCTTGGTTTTGCAAAAAAGGGTCGCAACCTGGCAGCCGAATTGGATATTCCGATCGCATTTATTGAGAAAAGAAGGCGAGCCAAAGGGAATTCGGCTGAAGCGTTATCCCTGATCGGCGCTACTGAGGGAAGAGATGTCATCATCGTCGATGATGAAGTGGATACCGGGGGATCAATGGCTGAGGCCGCTTTCCTGGCGAAGAAAAATGGAGCCAGGGGCATTTATTCTGTTTTTGTGCATCCAGTCTTTTCTAACCCGGCAATTGAAAAGCTGGCTGCGTCCCCTATCACACATCTAATCGCCACCAACACTGTCCCCATTCCCCCAGAAGGGCTTAAGACCCTTAAGAAGAACCGGATTGTGGACATCCTGGATATCTCCCCTCTGCTTGGCGAAGTTATCCGCCGGGCTCATGAAGGGCGGAGTGTGGGTGAGATGTTTGACGAGTAAATATTATGCCTGAATTACCTGAAGTTGAAACATTTCGCAGGTATCTACTGCAAGGCAATGACGGTTCGCCATCCATCCTCGGCAAAAGAATCAGGGATGCCGAATTACTCTGGGAGGGAACATTAGCTTCCCCAACACCATTAGAATTTTTTGACAGGATCAAGGGACAGTATATCTCCGGAATCGGAAGGAGAGGGAAAAACCTGCTAATCCGTCTTTCCCGAGATACGCTGATCATCCATCTCAGGATGAGCGGAGAACTTGTTGTTGAAGAACAAACTGCACCCCCAGGGAAACATTACCGGCTAATCATCAATTTTGACGATAAATACCGGATGGCATTTAATAATATCCGCAAATTCGGACGGATCTGGCTGACAGAAAATGCCCAGGAACAACTAGCCCACCTTGGTCCAGAACCACTCAGCGACGATTTTACGCCGGAAAAACTCCATCAACTGCTCAGTTCTCACAGCCGACAGCTAAAATATTTTCTAATGGACCAGGAAATGATTGCTGGAATGGGAAATATTTATACTGATGAAGCGCTCCACCGCGCAAAACTTCACCCGGTGCTAAAATCAGATACATTGGATTATAAGCAAGCTCTCAAACTCTGGGAAAGTATCAGGCAGGTCCTCGAGGAAGGAATCAAAAACCAGGGGTCAAGTATTGATTGGATGTACCGAGGAGGGGATTACCAGAATTATTTATCGGTGTATAATTTAAAGGGAGAACCCTGTAAAACATGTGAAACACCGATAGAACAAATAAAAGTTGGCCAGAGAAGCACATATTTTTGCCCTTCCTGCCAACCGCCTCCAGAGTAGGAAGGAGTTCCTATGGAAACCATTTTCCTCATATTTATCGTGATTTTTTCCCTTTTGATCGGTTTTTTCCTGGGAATGTTTCTTCTTTCCCTGAATACACCACTTGCAAATAAGCTGTCAAAAAGAGAAACACCAGAGGAACCCGATCTCCCTGCTGCGGAGAAGGCTGCCCCAGAACACTCAACGCCGGTTGAAAAAATCAAAAAACCCAGTCCAAATTCCCGCCTAATCCTCAAGATCTGGAAAGAAGAGGGAACTCCACCGGTTTATGATTTGGACGGCACCTATCTGGAAAAAGAAGAACTCCCGCGAGAAATATTAAATGTCATTACCATCCACGAAGAAACGCCTCCAAAACCGACTCTCCAACCTTCAGCAGACGCTGAAGAGGCACACTTGACTTTAGAGGATGAGGACGAGGCGGATTCCGAAATAAAAATACTGAGTGTCATTGATGAGGTAAATGACATATTGCAGAAAAAACTGACCGGATCTCCCTTAGCAGGAAAAGGGATACACCTCATGGAGAACCACAATAAAGAAATCCGATTCTGGGTTGGATTAAGTTCTTATGATGATGTGGACGAGATTCCGGATCCTGAAATCCGCCAGCTCATTGACGCAGCAGTAAAAGAATGGGAAAGAAACAAGGGGTAAATTATTCTCCCCGGGCTAATATCTCCCTGAAATCCTGGGAAATCCTGGCGATCAACTGTCGGCTCAGCTCTCCGGGCAAAAAAGCTGCCCGAGCTGCAGCTAGAACTCGTTCCTCCAACACTTTAATCGGCATATCAAAAACTTCTGTTACTGTTTGATATTCATGCGATAGATCAATACGGGAAATACTTGGGTCATCAGTATTTATGGTGACATTTAAGCCTTCTCTGAACATCTGCTTGATAGGATGTTCACTGAGTTTATCTACGGCACCGGAATGAAAATTGCTCGTAACACAGACTTCAAAGACAGTCCCCCGTTCCCGGGCCAGCGCTACAACACTGGGATCTTCCAAAACCCGGATTCCATGACCGATCCTCTCCGCACCCAAATCTTCGATTGCCTGGCGAACATTCTCGGCTCCACTCCATTCCCCGGCGTGAATTGTGACCCGTAAACCCTGCTTTTGAGCAATAGAAAATAATTCCTGAAAGGGTTCAGCTGAAAATTCAGCTTCATTTCCTGCCAGGTCCACTCCAACTACTCCCTGGTCTTTTCTATCCAGGGCAATTTCAAGCACTTTCTTGGCTTGGGCAATACTTTCATGGCGATTTATGCTGACAATTAACCGGACCAGGATTCCGTATTGAGCCGAAGCTTCCCGGACGCTTTCAATCACCCAATCGACCACCTGCGCCATTGGGAAACCTTCCGCCCGGCTGAGCGCGACCGGGGTAAACCGGAGCTCAAGGTAACGGACATTATCCAGGGCAGCATCTTCAACTGCTTCCCTGGTAAGCCGTTGAATGATTTCCGGGGATTTATAGAATAAACGCAGAGTTCCGAACTTGGCTAGAAAATTTTCGAAAGTATAGGGCTCCTGAGGATCTACCTGGACCAAGGGCCGTAAATATCCAGTGTTTTTTACATCCAAATCATGAGCCCGGACGATTTCCATCATGGTTGGAACGCGTAAAGATCCCTCCAGGTGGCGGTGCAACTCCACTTTGGGCAGTTTTTTATAAAAATCAACTGCTTTCGGAACCGGGGTATCCATCATTAGATTTTTACCTTGAATACAATAAACGCGTTCATTAATTGTACCTGATAAATAATCCATCCAAAGAAAAACCGGACGTCCTTGAGTAAAAGACGTCCGGTTAATATTTGATACAAAGGGATGTTAAAAATATCCTAGGCGGCTTTTGGGCCGGAGGACCCCTCCTCCACAGCAGCTTGGACCTGGTTAATGTTCCGGGGCTGGAAGGTAAACATGCGGTTTACAACACCCATCCGCATATCTTCCATCAAACGCTGGAACATTTCAAACCCCTTGGTTTTGTACTGCACCAGCGGATCTCTCTGGGCATAAGCTTCCAGGCCAATAGCTACCCGGAGAGCCTCCATTTCTGTCAAATATTCCACCCAAAGCTCCGAAATTACCCGCAGGAACAATTCCCGATAGATATTTGTCACTGTATAGAGTCCCAATTCATCCTGTACAAGGGTTCTTATATCTCCTGGCAGCATGTCCATTTTTTCCCCGGCGTGTTTTTGGAAGGAATCTTCTCCCAGTTTTTCCTGGATAACAATTCTCAGATCCTCTTCAAGGGAAGAAAGCTGGATTTCTTTCAGCCGTTCCATCTCATTTTTACCCCAGGCATACTGAATCATCAGTTGGGCTTTTTCCAAATGCGCCAGGATATCTTCTCTTGCTTCTTCCTGATCCAATTGGAGCAGTAAATCGGCGGCGTAGAACGAATATCTTAACCTTTGGGTTCTGAGCCAGATCCGTTTATGGCTCTTTTTATCAAATACCGCCTGGCGTCCTTCAGCCATCAACCCCAACAACTGGACCAGATCAGATTCGGTCAGCTCTTCCCCTTGAATTTCCTTTAATCCAGCATCAATGCTTTTGTTTATCCTGGCTTCCTCAGGATCATTGAAATACCCTTCCAGGCGGTCCTGGAATTGTTCTTGAACTTTTTCAACTAACAGGTCACCAATGGACAGCCAATCCAGGTCTGAAACGTCTATCTCATCACCGTTCAGAGGAGTACCTAGCACTCGTTCTACTGCACCAATCAACCTCTTGAATTCCAGCTCTCTGAGCTCTGATTCAACCTGGTAGTTTAATTCATCCTGGAGATCATCGCTGGCTCCTTCCGCGAGTTCCTTGATTTGAACAGGAGTTAATTCAAATCGAATCCTGACCAAATCCCGAAGTTCATTAAAGGTAGTTTGGGGGTTTCGCGCCTCTTCACTGCCGTAGGATAAACCCTCCAGGAAAGTATTGAGGGTTTCCAGCCTCGTCTCAACCTGATCCTCGTACCGGATCTGGCGATCCTCCAGGATCCTGTCCACTGCCTGCAGGATGTGGGTTTCTTCGGTTTCCAGAACCTGTTTTCCAGTTTCCAGAAGGATTGGGCGAATCTGATCCTTGGTTAAGGATGCGCTTTTTCTCTGAATATCATTCAAGATTAACTGCATCGAATAAGAGGGAATCTTTCCATCCTGAAATGTTAAAGTAGGTTGAGTCTGTGTCAGCCATCCCAGCAAACGCCAGCCCTGGCCTGAATCCCCTCCGTATTCATTATCCCAGGAGGTGCTATCAACACGGAGCTGTACTTCAGTCTGGAGCATTTCCAGGATATCTTCACCAAGATCCCGTTTGGTAAAAATTCTTTCCCGCTGCTGATAGATCTTTTCACGCTGCATGTTAAGCACATCATCATATTCCAGCAGGTGCTTGCGGACGTCGAAGTTGGCTCCTTCAACCCGGGTTTGAGATTGTTCAACCACACGGTCAACCAACGTGTTGGCAATCGGCATGGATTCATCAACCTGGAGACGGGTCATCAAAGCTTCCATCTGCTGTCCGCCAAAACGGGCCATCAGGTCATCCTCCATGGAAAGGTAAAAACGGGAAGAACCCGGATCACCCTGGCGCGCTGCCCGTCCCCGGAGCTGGTTGTCAATCCGCCTGGCTTCATGCCGCTCAGAACCAACCACATGCAGACCGCCCAGTGCTTTCACCTGTTTTTTATCCTGCATATGCTGGAGGAAAAAATTAATCTCGGTATCATAAATGCCGAAATCCTCTTTGCTCAGCTGTTGGATGAGTTTTTCCTGTTCCGGTAAGGACAATTCATAGGAATCTTCATTTCCTGCCCGGGTTAGCACCCGAACAACATCAGTGGTTATTTCCTCCGCCAGTTCTCCGCCCAATTTAATATCCACACCACGGCCGGCCATACTGGTGGCAATCATCACCGCGCCAAAAGCACCAGCGCCAGCAATGATTTGGCTTTCCTCGGTATGTTTGCGGGCGTTCAGCACATTATGAACAACGCCGCGCTTTAAAACATGGGCCAGCCGTTCAGTATCTTTATTTTCCAGTTCCAGGATATCCAGTAAAAGTTGGATATTTTCCGGATCGTTTACATTTAATGTCAGCTCAAGATCCAGGTCTTTAACAAGTTTCCTTAAATTCCCCAGTTTCAACTCTTTAAAGGGTGCGTTTAGGGATTGGAGTTCAGGAATTCTCCTTCCATCCGGAAAGCGGTCGTTTTTCCTCATCCAGGTTTCCCGGATCATGAGTATATATGCCAGGGTTCGGATGGAGGGGCCATCCAGGCGGTTGGAAAGCTGCTCGGAATTCTCAACTGAAGTTGTCCCAACCAGCATAGGCCGGCCTATGATATGGAAAGTCAGGATTTCCTCTGCGATTGCCCGCAGTTTGGCTTCCTCACTGAGGTAAATCAAATCAGAGTAGTCTTTTCTTTTCCAGTAAAGGTGCTTTTGTTCCTGGTCCTCTTTATCCGCATAAAAAGTGTATTCAAAACCCGAATCCGGTTCTTTGGCTTTTAGCGTGACCAGCGAAGTGTCTTCCAACGCCGAAATATAATCCAGGTTGGTTGGAATAGGGATGGGATCCAGTCCGTAAATCTCGTTAAATTCCTCAGATTCCGTTACCGCGGTACCCGTCATGCCGGATAATTTTTCATACATCCGGAAATAATTCTGAATTGTGACCGTCGCGTAGGTGACATTTTCTCCCTGGACTTTGACATTCTCTTTGGCTTCAATCGCTTGATGAAGTCCGTCAGACCAACGCCTTCCAGGCATTAAACGCCCGGTGAAATCATCAACAATTACCACTTTACCAGCTTGGACAAGGTAGGCTTTGTTCTTCTTGAAAATAAATTCAGCTCTAAGAGCCTGCTCCAGATAACCCAACAACTTCGCCTGTTCCTGGGTGATATCCTCGGGGCGATCCGGGTCTCCCAGTGGTTGGCCCAGCAGTTCTTCAACGTGCATCTCACCCAGCGGAGTAAGGGTAATATTCCTGTCCCGAATACTGATCTCGTAATCTTCCGCTTTTAGCTTTTTCACAACAGTGGCCATTCTCCGATACCATTCCGGATCATCATGTGAAGGCCCGGAAATGATCAATGGTGTCCGGGCTTCATCAATCAGGACATTATCAACCTCATCAATGATCGCATAATGATGACCACGCTGAACCCGGTCTTCCAGGCGCATGGCCATATTGTCCCGGAGATAATCAAAACCAAATTCATTATTGG
>JAIORG010000081.1 GCA_021108255.1 Anaerolineales bacterium
AATCCTTTGCAAAATTGATAGAACCCTTAAGGAAAGGCGAATCGGAAAGGATTGTTTTTGAGACAGTTCACAAACGTAAAGATGGTTCACTTTATGAAGTTGAAGTACATCTACAGCTTTTGCACCATGAGGACGAAGCGTTATTTGCTGCGATTGTTTTGGATATCACGGAACGCAAGCGGGCTGAGAAGGAATTAAAAGAGTACACGCATCAATTGGAAACGTTAAACACCACCACTGCGGCGCTATCCACATCACTCAAGTTAGATCATTTGCTGGAACTCATCCTAGATCAGATCAGTAAAGTGCTGCCCTTTGATAGCGGAGCTGTTTTCTTGATGGAAGAGGGAGAATTGCGCGTGGTGATAGATCGCGGTATCAATCCGTCGACCAAAGGAAATATTTTCCCCGGCGGAAACGAACTCTTCCAAGAGGTCAAACGGACGAGTAACCCGGTTATTGTCAGTAACACCAAAGATGATCCCCGGTTTCAAAATTGGGGAGAATCAGAAAATGTAGCAAGCTGGATGGGTGTTCCTCTGATTGTCCGCGATACCTTGATCGGTTTCTTGACTCTTGACAGCTTCCAACTCAATGTCTTCTCAGATGAGCATGCCGATCTTACCCAGACCTTCGCTTCTCAAGCTGCTCAGGCGATCGAAAACGCCCGCCTTTTTAACGAGACCAATCAACGTCTGAAACAAATGGCCGCACTCCGAAAAATCGACCAGGCCATCACTGGCAGCTTTGATTTAGAAGTTACCCTGAATATAATATTGGATAATTTGCTGGCACAATTGAATGTAGATGCTGCGGCAGTGCTGAGCTACCAGCCAGATCTCCAGACATTGCAGTTTGCCCAAGGTCGCGGTTTCAAAACCTCCACTCTCCAATCTGCAGATATGCGTTTGGGGGAGGGGTTCGCCGGAGAGGTTGGTCTGCAAAGAGACCATGTTTTCATCCCTGATTTGAACCAGGTTGAAGGTAAATTCAAGGAATGGCCCGGGTTCCGCGAAGAAGGGTTCTCGGCCTATTATGGCCTTCCTTTGATTGCAAAGGGAAAATTAGTCGGCGTGTTGGAAACTTTCCAGCGATCTCCTCTTAATCCGGGAGACGACTGGGTGAATTATCTACAAACGCTAGCTAATCAGGCAGCCATTGCCATTGATAACATCACCCTCTTTGATGAACTGCAGCGCGCTAACGTGGATTTGACCCTGGCCTATGATGCCACCATTGAAGGCTGGGCTCATGCCCTTGAGTTGAAGGATATGGAAACTGAGGGCCACAGCCGCCGGGTGGTTGCGTTGACCATGGATATGGCGAGAAGGATGGGGGTCAGGGGGGGAAAACTTGGACACATCCGCCGGGGCGCATTGCTGCATGATATCGGCAAGATGGGCATTCCTGACGGCATATTGCAAAAAAACGGTAAGCTCACTGATGAGGAGTGGCAAATTATGCACCAGCATCCGGTTTATGCCTATGAGTGGCTATCTGCAATCCAATACCTGCGGCCCGCATTGGAAATTCCCTATGCTCACCATGAGAAATGGGATGGCACCGGCTACCCGCGCGGCATGGAAGGAGAGCAAATCCCCCTGGCTGCGCGTATCTTTGCCATCGTGGATGTCTGGGACGCGCTGAGATCGGATCGGCCTTACCGGAAAGCGTGGGACAAAGAAAAGACTTTGGCCCATATCAAAGAAGGTTCAGGGACTCATTTTGACCCCCGGGTAGTGGACGCTTTTATTGATATGATCGAAATGGACAAATAAATGCTTCCGGTATGGACCCGAAGGGGAAGGGATTTCAGGAAGTCGGTCCAGATAATCTCTATCATATAATTTCCCAAATAGATGGGACTATCTGAAATGCTGGTATTACACAGCAGAATCTAGCAGCATTTAATATGCTTGATCAACAACATGAATGGCTGGGCTATGAGATTACAGAAGAGTTACCAGCGGACGGCAAAAGGTGGGGGTGGATATTGCTTAGTTACCTCACGATTTCATCCTGGCAGCAATACATCTGAGAATATTGTCAACTGGCAGTAGGGCACACCGGGATATAGGGGTATTTTTTGTAAGAAAGGTTTATAAAAATCCCGGGGAAATGTCTCCACTGGTAATTATCCCTGATGAGGGGATATTTTCCGGGAATTAACTTTAAGTACTTAGTGGAAGGAATTGTAATGTCCGAAAACGCCCAGAGAGGCGTTTCTTGCATTTTTGTAATTTGAGTTGATTGTAATTAGAAAGAGCATCGGTATACTGTTTAATAGTTATGAGTTCTTTTTAATCTTTAATCAAAGAGAGTTGTCCCAAATGGTATAACCGAGATTTACCCCGGTTCAAAACAAGTTAATTTTACAACGGGAATCTAAGTTGCGACTATGAAAACCAAGCTAAAAATCCTCTCTATTGAGGATAATCAAAAAGATCAAAAAAGTTTAGAGCAGCACATTGCCAGTGAGAATTTACCTTATGAACTGACAGCTGTGAGTTCTGTGCCTGACGCCAGAGAAGTACTGGAGTTAGTGGAGTTCGACTTAATTTTAAGTGAATCTCACCTGGGCAATGGCAAGGTTTTCGACCTGATTGATGGTTTGGAAGATCTCCCTTTAATTATTCTTGTGGGGGAGAATAAGGACAACAATGCTGTCCAGGCGTTAAAAGCGGGGGCGGCAGATTATCTGTTCAAGGACGGCCAGGGAGAGTACCTAAAGCTTTTGCCCGCCGCGATCGAAAAAGCGGTTCAGGAAAGAGAGGGTGAAAACGAGTTTAATAGATATCATAAGCAGCTGGAAGAGATCGTGGCTGGACGGGCACATGTCTTGATCCAATCCAACCAACGCCTGACGGATGAGTCCTTACAGCGGGCGCAGGCTGAAGTTGAGCTCAGAGAAAGCAAGGAGATCTATCTCCGATTTTTCCAAACCTCTCGTGATGCCGTCTTTATTACCTCGGAAGATGGGAGTTGGATTGATATGAATCAGTCCGCGATTGATCTCTTTGGTTACCAAAAAAAGGAACAATTATTAAGCGTTAATATATTTGATCTTTATTATGAGCCGAAAGAACGTGAGGCCTATACACAGGTGATCAAGGAACAAGGATTTACAAAAGACTACCCTCTCAAACTGCGAAAAAATGACGGGGGTGTTTTTGATGCTCTTATCTCGTCGACTCTGTACGAAGTGGACAATAAGATTGTGGGATATCAAGGAATTATCCGGGATATCTCCCAGGACTTACAAGTTGAGGAAGAACGTCAGCAGCTGTTGAACCAGCAGGCTGTAATAGATGAACTTTCCGTTGATGTTGGTTCAATTTTGGAACTAGATAAGCTCTATGAGAGTATCATTTCCCATATCGTTAAATTGTTCGATGTGAATACTTTTATTATTTCCAAATATGACCACGAAAACGATCTCATTGAAGCAAAATTTGCCTGGGAAGATGGCCAAATTACTGTTTCAAATAAACTTCATGCCCTCCCCCTCGACAAATTTGGGCATGGAAATAAAAGCCGGGTAATATGCTCCAAAAAGACGGTATATATACCTGATTTAGGGAAATACCTGCTTGAAAATAGCGATCCAGCCCTGAAGGATAAAGATTTTGATGAAATATTCAGTTTAGATGAAGACGAGGAAAGTGCAAATTATTCAACGCTTTTGGCACCATTGGTTGTGGACAAGAAAGTGGTTGGGGCACTGCAAATTCTGAACAATCAGCTTGATGCTTATGCCAAAGAGGAATTTTCCTTATTAACGAAAATAGCGAATGTGGTGGCAATCGGCTTGCAGAAAGCCTATTTGTTCGAGGAATCCGAGAGACTCGTAGAAAAATTAACAACCTTAAATAGAATTGAACAAACGATTTTAGAAAATCTGTCCTTACCTTCTATCCTGGATAGTTTAGTAGATCAGTTTGTGCGGGAGCTGGATGTAGATGCTGCAGACGTATTATATTTTCACCCAACATTAAAAACCCTGAAGCTTATCGCTCAAACCGGATTTCGCCAGAATGTCTTGCAGAATACAGACCTGGAAATAGGAGAAGGGTATGCAGGTACCGCGGCCCAATCACGAAAGACTATCTATGTCCCAGATCTTACTCAAGAAGAAACAAATTTCACTCGATCGCTAGAATTCACCGCAGAAAAATTTGTTTCCTATTTTGGTGTTCCTTTGCTAGCCAAAGGGCAGTTGGTTGGTGTGCTGGAAATTTTTCACCGCAGCCCATTGGATCCAAGCCAGCAGCGGTTAGAATTATTTGAGATGGTAGCTGGATATGCCGCAATTGCTATAGATCATCAAAATCTCCAAAAGGAGCTTGAGCGTTCTCGCACTGAAATCATCAAAGGGTTTGACGCGATTATTGAAGGCTGGGCAAAAGCCCTGGAATTGCGAGGGATTGAACCTCCTGGACACGCACAACGCGCAGTGGACCTGACTCTGCGTTTAGCTGGTGAACTTGGCCTGAGTGGGGACACATTGGTAGAGTTGCGCAGAGGGGCGCTTTTACACGATATTGGAAAGATGGGCATTCCGGATCAAGTCTTGAATAAAGGAAAAGAATTGACCAAAGAGGAAAGGAAGATGCTTGGGCGCCATCCAATAGATGCCTTTGATTTGCTGGGACAAATTGATGCCCTTCAATCAGCTCGTGACATTCCCCTTCACCACCATGAACGCTGGGATGGAGAGGGTTACCCACAGGGATTAAAAGGGGAAGAGATTCCTTTTCAGGCCAGGATTTTTGCCATAGTAGATGTTTGGGACGCGTTATCGACTGATCGGCCCTATCGAGATGCCTGGCCTCGAGACAAGGCGGTTGCCCATATCAAAGAGCAGTCGGGAAAACATTTTGACCCCCGGGTAGTGAAAGCGTTTCTTAAAATCATCGAATCGGGCAGAAAATTGGAACAGAAGCCAGAAAGAGTTAGCGATTAATGCGCAGATTGGCATAATGGTTTGAGCAACCATCTCCACACCCGGACAAGAAAAATCTAATCTAAAACGAAACCTCCCCTAACATGAAGAGCGGTTTATTGATTCAGTTCCACTGCCTTTGTAATGGACGCCAAGTTCCTCTTGCTTCATCCTCACCTAAGATTGGGTTTAGGAAATTTTGAAGATGAATATAAGCTTCATCAAAAGAGACTTCATCCATGCCAAGCGATTCCGCCATTCTATTGTAAGGCCTCAACCATTCTCTTGGCGGTGGAGATAACTCAGAAGGGATTTCATGTGTGGACGCATGATCAAAAGTGGCTTTGATTGCCGCCACGAGTTCTTGTTTATTAATTTCACCTAACTCGGCAAGAAGTATGATATCGATAAAATCTTTTACCCTTGAGCTTGGTCCAGAACCGCGCGGACGTGAATATGCATGTAACTTCTCTGCAATCTGCTGATTAACAGGGTAGCAAGGGATACTTACAGATTCCAGGTTGGCAAAAGAGAGCAGATTGGGTGTATCTAGATAATCAATCGACCCAATTATTGGATCACCTACTCCAACATCTATATGGAAGGATTCAAAGGCGCGGCTATCTAAAAGAGCGCGGATACTAAACCGCAAAACAGAAGGTCCCTCAACAGCAATTTCGGTTGCTGATGCCACCTCAAAGGAAAACCAATCTCCAAGGTCAAGAAAGCCGGCGGCTTGGAGAGCTGGTTTTCCTTTTTCTGTTCTATTGACAACAGGTCAATATCCTTTGTTGTTCGAGCGCGGTCTCCCAGCCTTAGTTGAAGAGCGTAACCACCTTTGAGCACCCACTTATCTGGCTGGATGTGAACCAATCTGATCAGGAATCTTTCAAACACCACTAATTTCCTCAAACGCACTAAGGGCATTTCAGTCTCAAGGCTGATATTTCTTATCCGGGACTCCAGGGCTTGGCGGAAATCACGGCTAGTGTTGTATTTCATAAATCCCCCTCTTTTTGATATTCAGTTAGTATTTTCTTGAACCTTCCTCCTCTTTTTTCGGTTTGGGCCCAAAGCATTTCCATGGTTACCATGCCATTGCTAATCCCTTCGTTAATCGCCAGCTTTACTTGCTCTTTGGCAAGGCCGGTCGCAGAGACATCAGCAAGAGTCCGAGCAACAGCAGTAATTGGTAGACCCTCTCGTGTGGTGATTTCGCTATCCTCAAGTTGGTTTGTATGCTGCCTAATTCCTTTTCTTCTTACAGAAGAGGATCTTGGGACGATGATATGGATTTCATTAGGAAGCACGTCAGAAAGATCGTAGACAGATAGCGCACTCTCATGAGAAATCACTGAGTTAGATCCTGTCCGAAGCCAAGCAATAAAAAGATCCTCAAATGGTGATCCCGGAAAATTTACGAGGCGATATACTCCATGCGCAACACGCGCGAATCGCCCATTTTTCACGTTTTTTGATAGGCGGTCCCAAGTAAAACCAAGCTTTCTGGCTTGAGAGGCAGCGAAGTACCCCCCCTGACTCTCTGCGATATTATATAGTTGATCATAATCTGGTTTGTTGTTCATGTATGTAAAACCTTGCCTAAAAGAATAGGTTATGCATACATTATGCACCATTTTTATCCAAACGTCCAGTAATAATAAATAAAAGCAACTAACGGGATATCAGTTGCTTTCAGGTCACTGCGAACATAATAAATAGAAACAGCCAAGCTGGTGGACTGAACCCCAAAAACAGGACACAAAAATAAAGGCACCTCTCGTACAATATTAGTAAGGGAGGTGTTTTTGTTAGGCAAGGAAGCAAAAGAAAATTGATATTATTTGTAGCCTTGAATATATTGAAATTGTTCCAGCCTGATCCCGGAGTTGCTTGAATTCCCCTGACCGAATTTGCAGGAAACTCAGCTGTTGATTTTGTTGACCCCGCACGATCGGGACGCTATACTTAATTGAAGCAACTAAACAACAGGGAGAAACCAACAGAGCCCAAGAATTTTCCTGTTTTACCGACAGGAGTTGCGAAGGTCGAGCGGCTTTATTAGGAAGTAATTATGAGGAGGAATGTGATGAATAAATCTGAAAAGTTTGGATCTGTGGATCAGGCATCCTTAACTGTCCTGGTTGACAACAAGGCAGATTTGATCGTTAAGTCATCTGCCCGGGTAAAGTATTTCACCGAGGAATCTTTGCTGGCGGAGCATGGGTTTTCTGTCCTGATTCAACTAGATGGGCAGGAGAGGAAAATGTTGTGGGATGCCGGTGTTTCCAAAATTGCATTGCTGGAAAATATGCGCCGCATGAAACTGGATAAAACTTCTCTGACAAAAATTGCCCTCAGTCACGGACACTTCGACCATTACGAGGCTATGACCGATTTATTAATCGGGCTTGATTTGCTGCCCAAATACAAAAAGTGGAATACGCCAGTTAATGAAAAAGACATTGGGGAGTGGATGACCAGCTCCCGGATTCCGATCATTGCCCATCCAGCAGCATTTCGTGAACGCTGGAAGGTCAATGATGATGGCACGATGGTTGGTCCGATTTTGCCGCCACCTCAAGGGGAATGGCAGGCAGCCGGCGCGGAGATTATTCTCTCTGAGGGACCATATCAACTTGCACCTGGATGTTGGACCACGGGCTATGTTCCCAGGAATAGCTTTGAAGAATCTGGAAGATCGAGTCAATTAAGATATCGAAGCGGCCCAGATTTTATGCCCGATGACCTTGAAGAGGATCAGGCTATTGTAATTAATGTCAAAGGTAAAGGGTTGGTTGTGTTATCCGGGTGTGCTCACTCCGGCATTGTGAACACTATAGAACACGCCAGGGAATTTTCCGGGGTTGATACGGTCCACGCGGTAATTGGAGGGTTACATCTAGCCCGGGCAACCGAGGAAGAGATTGATCAGACCGTAGAGTATATGAAAAGCATAAAACCCCAGCTAATAGTGCCGGGGCACTGTACAGGATTTAAAGCAATCAGTCGGTTCGCGCAGGAAATGCCCGACCAATTCATTGAAGGGGTGGTTGGGGCTGCATACTCGTTCTGAAATTTATTTACTGGGTTGTTCCCTTGCTAAAATGAATACCAATTTTATTTATTAGGCAGCCTGGCCCTGTAAATAGTACTTGCTCAATTAATAGTTTAGAGGTTTGGGCAGGCAGGGAGGAAAGAATATGTGGGGATACTCGCTCTTGTTTTTGGTTTTTTTCTCAGCGATGAGCTGTATCTGGTTCGTAGATCATGAGCCACGATGGCTTTTTTATTTATTTAAACCGCTGACAATGATATTGATCTGCCTGGCAGCCATCCTGGGAGGGAGCGAACTGACGGTTTATAAGCTAATGATTATCGGGGGTCTGGTTTGTTCTCTGGTGGGGGATATATTCCTTATGCTGCCTGCCGATCGATTCCTGCCCGGATTGGCGGCATTTTTGTTTGCTCATCTCTGTTACATCACCGCCTTTGCGTCTGATATTAATTCCTTGAGCTGGTGGCCGCTAATTCCCCTTATTGTCTGGGGTGTTGGGTTTTACCTGTTTATTTCCCCTGCTCTCGAAAAACTTAAAATGCCGGTGATTATTTATATTGTGATCATTCTGATAATGACCTGGTTGGCCTGGGAGAGATGGATACAAACGGGACAAATCGAAACGCTGCTGGTCCTGATCGGGGCGGTTCTTTTTGCCGTTTCAGATACCATTCTGGCCGCTAATCGATTTAAGGGTCCATTTAAACCAGCCCGGGCTTTGAACCTGGCCACATATTTCGCAGCCCAGTGGCTGATAGCCAGCTCGGCAGGGATGTTGATTCTCTAGAAACGGATATGGAAAATCTCTGAGTTAGGTTAAGTTTGGCTGAGCAATTTAATCAGGTTTGATTTGTTTAGCAATATTATCCGTAAGCTGATGTCCGGATTCATGCATGAGGGTTTCGTGGTCAAAATCATCGAGTTTGGTCATGGTGGTCAGGCAGGGAAAATGCTTGTGTAGCAAGTTGGCTTTATCCAGGACTTCATCAGTAGAAAGACCAATAATTTGTTCGGCGACATGACGGGTGTTTCCGCAGACAGCATTGCGGATCACTTCAGCGGAAACGATCTTTTTACCCTCGGGGTCTAGTTCAATATTCAGATCAGGTTTTCCAAAATAACGGGCAAATTCTGCTATTTCAGGACTCTCAAATTTAACTCGATCCCACCGGGTAACCCCGTAGTCATGCCCCGTTAAGGAGCAAAGCGGCCTGGGGGCGGCATAGACAACATCCATATCCTCCAGCCATCCGCGTAATTGACGCCCCAGTCCAAGCGGCAGCCAGGTCTCGTTATTTACTGCGATGATCACAGCTTTTGCCCCGCTTATCCTGGCAATCTCGGGCAGCAGTTCAGCCACGCCTTTAATTTCCGCAAAAGATAGAATCAGATCAGTTGCGGGGAACGTGTCGGGAAGATGATCTTCGGGATAATCAATCATTGGGGGCAGCGCTTTCGGTGTCTGCCAGGTATTGATAACCCAATTTTTGGGGGCATTTGCCCGGATATTTCGTACGTTGCGATGACCGAATTCATCGGTGACCAGAGCTAATATTTTCATAGTTTGATGTACTGATAATAAAGGAGAATCAAAATAATCCGCTGGAATCTCCCTGCTTAATGAAACAGCTAATCATCAACCCCGCGCAGGTTTTCAACGTCCGGTAATTTCCCGGCCAGATCCTGAGGTTTATGGAGCAAGGTGGGCAAGTGCTCTGTACAAATCCTGAACTTCTTGCCTTGATAGCGAAATGCAAACAGCGGCACCTGGGAATTATCTCTTCCGCAATGGATGCAGGTTTTCTTATCTTTTTTAGTCATAATTTTCCTCAATAAAGTGAATAGAATAAAGTTATTTACTTGCGGGCAGAAGAGATCAATTATTCCATGATGGCTTTCAGGGCCTGGTATTGATCAGGTCCGCGAAGATCGTCAAGCCATTCTGAATTTGTCCGCATCCGCATTGTTCCTGCTCCTTTGGAGATGAACAAATTATAGCATGCCGACAAGCATGATTTAAGCGGCAAGGACAGATCCTTCCGGAACACTTCTTATTGATGGTTTATCCGAGTTTGCTGACAAAGATTGTATGAGAGCTAATTTGAACCTGTTATAGGCTCAATAAAACTCCATCGAGCGGACAGGAATTTCATCAGGATGTAGTTGGGAATTGCTATTATAATTGCTGCTATGTTAAATAAAAAAGTTCTTGACTGGATTGAGGGTTATGTGCTGTCCAGGGTGCTCGTTTTCGGTGATTTTGTCGGTACCGTGAGCAGATCTGATTTTTTAATTGATATTGATACAGAGGATGAATATTTCCGCAGATTTGAAGGTCAAAGGATTCAGGCCCTGTCCTTGCCGGTAAAGAGCAGGAACTTGAGCACTCTCCTGGGAGAACTCGAAGTTTGTTTTCAGCGCGGTTGGGAATTGAAGGATGCCGGGAAATGGACCTCAGCTGATTTCGATCAGGTTTATCAGCTAAGTCAACAAATTAACTCCGAGATTCTTTCTTTAAGAGGGGAAGAATAAAAAGGAATTTATTCTGGCAAAGCTGGATTTCGCAAGTTCTGCCTGCCCGTAATAAAACTACTGGGCAGGTCTCCTCCTATCCTGAATTATGTTATTATTTTGTTTGAGAGGAGAGTCTATGTTCGAGGTCGAACATTTCTTAGCGGCTGGAAACAAACTGGGCGAAGGGCCCCTCTGGCATTCCGGAGAGAGAGCTCTTTACTGGGTGGATATTGAGGAGGGGTGTTTTTACCGCTATTTTCCTGAAACAGGTACCCGGGAAAACTTTCAAATTGGCCAACCTGTCGGCTGCCTGGCCTTCCGAGCTTCGGGTGGTCTGGTATTGGCCTTGCGGGATGGTCTGGGGTTCTGGGAGTTAGAATCGCAGATATTTCAACTGGTTCAAAACCCTGAAGAGGGCAGGCAAAATGCCCGATTTAACGACGGCCGGGTGGACAGAAATGGACGCTTCTGGACTGGTACACTTGGGGAGGATGCGGGAAGCAGCCTTTACAGGCTTGATCCTGATAGCTCTATCCGTGCTATGGAAACCGGGATTACTATCTCCAATGGAATCGGTTGGAGCCCGGACGACCAGACGATGTACTATACCGACTCTCCTTTAAGAGTGATTTATGCTTATGATTTTGATTCAGACAGCGGCTTAATCAAGAATCGCCGGCCATTTGTCCAGGTTCCAAAGGGAGAAGGTTTCCCGGACGGATTATGTGTGGACAGTGAGGGGTTTATTTGGAGTGCGCATTGGGACGGATGGCGGATTACGCGTTATGATCCGGACGGGAAGGTGGAACGGGTCATTCCGCTCCCGGTACAGCGTCCCACCAGCTGTGCCTTCGGCGGACCGGAATTAAATCAGCTTTATATAACCTCCGCCTGGACTGGACTAAGCGAGGCGGATCGCAGTGAACAACCTTTGGCAGGAGACTTGCTACGGATGCAGACAGATATCACCGGACAGCAGGAAAACGAGTACCAGGGATGATATGAAAAACGCAGAATCAGAGAAGCATTCAATCATTGTCTTGATTGGACCGATGAGTACAGGTAAGGGAACCATCGCTCAGCTGCTAGCTGACAAGCTGGGCATTCCACGGTATGAGATGGACGAATTGCGCCATAGGTTTTACGGAGAAATGGGTTATGATGAGAAATTAGCCTCAAGAATTGTTGGTGATGAGGGTATGATGAGCCTCATTCGCTATTGGAAACCATTTGAAGCCTATGCGGTTGAACGAGCTTTAGAAGAGTTTGAGAATTGTGTCATTGATTTCGGTGCTGGGCATTCAGTATACGAGGATGAGGAATTTTTCTCCCGGGTAAAAACCGCGCTGGAACCGGTTGAGAAAGTGATCCTGATTCTGCCCTCGCCTGATCTGGATCGGTCGGTTGAAATCGTAAATGAAAGATTCTCGGATTTATTAGTGAGAGAAGTTGGAAAAGTTGACCCAGAATTGCTTCGGCTGAATGAGTATTTTGTTAGACATCCCTCGAACAGTATGCTGGCGAAAAAGACTGTTTACACGGAAGGCCAGACAGCAGAGGAAACTACTGCTGAAATTCTAAAATGGATTCGAGATAATGGTGGGGTAGATAAAGGGAAAGAAAAGCATCACCCGGTACAGCTTTCCTTTAACTTTCCCTGAATTGTGGTGACTTGATCTTTGTCTGG
>JAIORG010000092.1 GCA_021108255.1 Anaerolineales bacterium
GGGTTGCTTCCCGGGATGGGATCAATTGGGATCTATGGTTTGCATCATGGAGAAAAGACACTGATTCCAATCTTCCGCTCACCAACAGCAGATCTCAGTACTACTATTGGTTTGGCTGTCATCACCCAGGTTGTTGCTCAATATTATGGTTTTAAATTTCAAGGAAAAAGATACCTCAAGAAATTTTTCAATTTTACCGCGGACCCCGATAGTGGGGCGCTAAAACCTGTCCTCTCAATTGCTAACGGTTTCGCCGGAATACTTGAACTCATAAGTGAGTTTATTAAAGTTCTCTCTTTTGGTTTCCGGTTATTTGGCAATGTTTTCGCCGGGGAAGTGCTGCTGATGGTGATTAGTTTCCTGACAGCCTTCCTTGTTGTTGATATATTTATGGCCTTGGAATTATTCGTAGGTGCAATTCAAGCGCTGATCTTTTCAATGTTGTCCCTGATTTTCTATCAAATGGCAACACAGCATCATTAATCATAGAATAAGTTTTCTTAAAGGAGAAATCTGCATGTCGTATGAAGCCGCAACTCAAATAGCTGCAGCCCTGGCAATTGGATTGGGATCCCTCGGTCCTGGAATCGGAATAGGATTGTTGGCTGCCAAAGCCATGGAGGCAGTAGGACGAAATCCGGAAGCCTCTGGCGATGTATTAACAAATATGATCCTGGCCATTGCTTTTGCTGAAGCAATTGCAATTTATGCCCTGGTTGTAGCATTGGCGATTAAATTCGTTCCTGTTACACCCCTGGTAATACACTAAGGAGGTTGCCGTGGGTGATGCATTAGGCGCCATGGGAATCAACGGCCCGTTTTTGATATCCCAGATTGTAAATTTCCTGATCTTGTTCGGTCTTTTAACCGTAATGATGTGGAAACCTGCCAGAAAACGCCTGGATGAACGACAGGCGATGCTTCAAAAACAAGTCGAGGATACTGAAGCCGCAGCAAAGAAGCTTGACCAAATTGGTCAAGAACGGGAAAAAGTTCTTGCTGAAGCAAAAAAAGAAGGGGATAAAATTGTAGCTCAGGCTTACGAACGGGTTGAAGCTATTAAAAGTGATGCTTCCGAGGAAGCAAAAAAGATCATTCAAAAAGCCAAGGTTGATGCCAAAGAAGAGGAACTGGTTTTGTTAAAGGGTGTCCGGGACAAGGTTGCGGTCCTGGCAATTGCTGCGACTCAAAAGCTGCTGGGTGCTTCATTGGATGAATCCCGACAGCGCACGTTAATTGATGAGTTCTTTTCCAGTGTCAAAGATGGGAAAGTTGTTGTGCTGGAAGGAGAGGATGTTCAAGGCAAGTCAGCAGTAGTCACCAGCGCTCTACCTTTGGAAGACAAAGAAAAAGAAATCATAAAGAAAGACATTCTCAAACGGACGTCCGGAGATACTGAAATTGTTTTTGAAGTTAATCCTGACATTTTGGGTGGATTGTCCATCCGGATAGGCGATAAAGTATTTGACCACTCCGTCTCGTCTCAGCTTGCAGGACTGCGTTCCCGATTCTCATAAACAGGGAGCGATTAATCTGGAGTAAAATAAAAACGCCCAGCATTTTGCTTCGGGCGTTTTTGTACATACAGGATAAGGAAAGAATAAGGAGAAAAATAAGTGGGCTCGGATCAAAACCATGAGTTAACTGAAATCTTTCAGGAGATTCAGGTCATCAATAAAGTCCCTGAAGAAAAAATAGTACTGACGGGAATAAGCATTGATTCCAGAAAGGTGGAAAAAGGCAACCTTTATCTGGCAATTCCGGGCACAAGAGTTGACGGTCATGCTTATATTGAGGCTGCAGTTAAGAACGGCGCTGCCGCTGTGGCTGGCTCTGCCCCTTCCCTGCGTTACCGGAATCTCCCTGTTCCATATCTGCAAATCGAAAATTCCAGAGAAGGCCTGGCACACCTGACGGCTGCCTGGTATGGGTATCCTGCCCGGAAGCTGATTGTAATTGGTGTCACCGGCACCGATGGCAAAACTACCACGGTGAACTTGATTAGACAAATTCTGTTGGCGGCTGGATTTCAAACCGGGTTGATCTCCACGGTAAATGCTGTGATTGGAGATCAAACATTAGACACGGGATTTCACGTCACTACCCCTGAAGCGCTGGATGTCCAGCGCTACCTGGCAAGGATGGTGGAGGCAGGCATCACTCACGTAGTACTCGAAGCCACCTCTCATGGACTGGCGCAAAAAAGAGTTGCTGTTTGTGAGTTCGACATGGGTGTGGTGACCAATATCACTCATGAACACCTTGATTTCCATGGTGATTACCAGGGATACCTGGATGCCAAAGCTGAGCTGTTTCGATTGATCTCAGTTTCCAAAAAGAAATCTGCACCGCACACAAAGTTGGCTGTTCTGAATAAAGATGATGGCTCTTATCCTTCATTGAAGAAGGTTGTAGGTGATACCGGGGTTAAAAGGATTGACTACGGAATAACCAGTCCTGCGGATTATCAAGCAAAAAATATTCAACCTGATCCAGCAGGTTTGCGGTTTACAGTAGAAAGAGCCGGCCAGAAGGTTGAGTTCCAAACTTCATTAATTGGTGACTATAATGTATCGAACTGCCTGGCAGCTCTAGCATTGTGCATTGAAGGACTTGGTATAGATTGGCAAAATGCTGTTGAGGGAATAAAAAATTTGTCTGGGATTCCTGGCAGGATGGAATATCTTAATCTGGGACAAGGATTTTCCGCTATCGTTGATTTTGCTCATACTCCAAACGCCTTAAAACGGGTATTGATTGCCGCCCGGGAAATCACCCCAAAACGATTAATTGTTGTCTTTGGATCTGCCGGGTTGCGGGATAAGGGAAAAAGACGATTGATGGCAGAGGTATCAGCTGAACTGGCAGATATTTCGATTTTAACTGCCGAGGATCCCAGGACGGAATCCCTGGATGGAATCTTGCAGGAAATGGCAGATGGTGTGATCTCGAAGGGGGGAATTGAAGAACAAGGTTTCTGGCGTATTCCGGATCGGGGAGAAGCCATCCGGTTTGCTTTACAGCTCGCCAAACCAGAGGACGTGGTCATGGTTTGTGGAAAAGGCCATGAGCAGTCGATGTGTTTTGGAGAAACCGAGTATCCCTGGGACGATAGAACCGCGATGTTAGCGGCCCTCACGGAGTATCTGGAAATGGATGGTCCGGATATGCCTTATCTGCCAACACAGGATCAGTAAGGTTTCGTTTGTAGGGGGAAACTTATCTATAGACAAACCAACTATTGACAAATTGCAGTTAGATTGGTAAGCTATAACCGCACAGCTAGTATTCAAGGTGTAGTGGAGGAAAGTATGCCTGGTTACCGGAGAGGAAAATCCCGAACCTGTCATCAAAGGCAGAGAAGGGGGATGCGGTTAATTCTGCGTCCCAGCTTGCTGTTATTGCTGGAGGAGAAGGAATCCCACGGGTATGAGTTATATGACCAGTTATCCGCTTTTGGATTTGAACCACAACGACTGGATTCTAGCGTTGTTTACCGGGACTTGCGGGAAATGGAAGAATTAGGATTGATCGATTCTTCCTGGGATGATGATAGCAAAGGGCCCAGACGAAGAGTATACCGGATTCTTGATGATGGCCGGACACGGCTGACCGAGTGGATGGATGTGCTGGACAGCATTCAAGGACGGATGAATCGGTTGATTGATCGATACAAAACAAACCAAGTGTAAAAGGAGGGTACTCAATCATGGCAGAGGAAAATCAAAGTGGAAATTCAGGACAGGGAAGAGGTTTTGGCCGCGGGCAGGGACGTGGGCAGGGACGGGGGCAGGGCGGAGGGCGTCGATCCGGTGGAATGAGAGCTGGAGGTAATTGTGTGTGTCCCTCTTGCGGGCATAAAGAAGGACATCAGGCAGGAAAACCTTGCTTTGAAAAAAAATGCCCTGAGTGCAATACTGATATGGTGCGAGAATAATTTATATTCTGATTAATCAACCATTCAGGTCTTGGACGAAATTTCAGAAGTCAAATCTACCCCCGAATTTTTCAAGTTGTTAAAATTCAAGGGGATAATTCCTGAACTGAATCTACTGGATGATTGATGACTAAATTTACCATAAGGATAAACAATGATAATTGCTGTATCTTCAACAGATGGAAAGTTCAATACTGAGTTTAGCCCCCGGTTTGGGAGGTGCAATTTCTTCATAATTATGGACACGGATTCAGGCGAATGGGAATCAAAGCCCAATCCCGCCGCAGACGCTCGTGGAGGCGCTGGACCGCAGGCCGTTCAGTTCCTCTCAGATGCTGGTGTAAAGGCATCAATTACAGGGCGGTATGGACCTAATGCTTTTACAACTCTGAAAACAGCAGGCATTCGCGCTTATATTGCCGATGCGGGAACCCCGGAGGAACTGCTTGATCGATTCAAAGCTGGAACTTTGGAAGAGGTCAACGCTGCAACTGGCAGGGAAATGCATTAATTAGAGGGTTAAGCTATGAAAATTGCTATCGCCAGCGGGAAAGGAGGAACGGGTAAAACAACAATAGCGACCGCTTTTGCCCAGGCCCTCTCGAAAGAGAGGAAGTCCGTTTCGCTTCTGGATTGTGATGTTGAAGGGCCTAACTCTCATATCTTCATCCAGCCTGAACTTGATCAGTTTGAAGATGTAAATATGTTAATACCCAGCGTGGACGCTGAAGCTTGTACAGGTTGTGGTAAGTGTGCTGAAGTCTGTCAATTTCATGCTATTGTGGTGATCGGTGGACAGACCCTTGTTTTCCCTGAAATGTGTCATGGTTGCGGAAGCTGTACATTGATCTGCCCGGAGAAAGCCATCACTGAGATTCCCAATCGTTTGGGAATTTTGGAGGGCGGTCTTTCCCAGGAAGGTATCCGGTTTGGTCATGGAATATTAGATATTGGGGAACCAATGGCTGTTCCTGTGATCTCAAAACTCAAAAAATGGCGGGATCTTATGGACGCGGAAGTTGTCCTGATAGATTCTCCTCCTGGAGCATCCTGCCCTGTGGTTGAGTCTCTGCGGGGGGCAGATTATATTATCCTGGTTACTGAACCGACTCCTTTCGGATTGCATGACTTACGGCAGGCTTACAAAGTTACCCAAGAACTTGAGATTCCTGCCGGTGTTATTATCAATCGGGCTGGTATAGGAGACACAGGAGTGGAGCAATACTGTGAGGAAATGGGTTTACAAATATTAATGCAAATCCCTCTGGAGCGTGAAATCGGTCATGGCATTGCTCAAGGAAAATCTCTCCTTGATATAAAACCTGAGTATGAAAATCGTTTTCTCCAGCTGCATCTCCAGATTACTGAAGCTTTATCGATTGTGGACAGGTCATGAAACAATTAGTTATCCTTAGTGGAAAAGGGGGAACAGGAAAGACCAGTGTAGCTGCAGCATTTGCGCACCTGCTTTCCTTGAAAAACACTCCATTTAAAGCCGTTATTGCAGATGCAGATGTAGATGCCTCAAATCTAGAGCTGGTCCTCTCGCCATCTGTTATAAGTAGAGAGGAATTTTGGGGAGGATCAACGGCAGAAATTGACCCTGATAATTGCACTGCCTGCGGCATTTGTGCGGAGGTGTGCCGGTTTGATGCGGTGCTTGTTAAGGAAGATCTTTATACAGTAGATCCCATTGCTTGTGACGGCTGTGCAGCTTGTGTTTATCAATGCCCCACTGAAACGATCAAGATGATAGAGCAAATTGCAGGGGAGTGGTATCAATCGGAGAGTCTCTACGGTCCGTTATTTCATGCAAATTTAATACCTGCCCAGGAAAACTCTGGCAAACTTGTCACATTGGTTAAACAGCAGGCACGGCTTCTAGCTCTTGATGAGGAATACGACCTGGTTCTTGTAGATGGACCTCCTGGTATTGGATGCCCGGTCATCTCAGCGGCTTCTGGGGCTGACCTGGCGCTTATTGTGGCTGAACCGACGGCTTCCGGTGTGCATGATATGCACCGGGTTCTTAAGACCACTGCGCATTTTGATGTCGAGTCACTGGTTTGTATCAATAAAGCGGATATTTATCTTGAGGGTACAGAGGCCATCGAGGAATTTTGCCAGAAAGAGGGTATCCGGGTAGTTGGAAAAATCCCGTTTGATTTAGCAGTGACGGAATCAATGGTCCAGGGAAAACCCGTAACTGCATATAAAGCAGATTCTCCTGCTAGTTTGGCTATACACGATCTATGGAAGGAAGTGGTGGATGTGATACAGGATAGTGAGAAATGACCGAGAATAAAACCGAGAGATTAGAAAAATTAATATTTGCTCGTTTACGTCTGGTCATTGATCCGGAAACCCGGGCTGATGTGATTCGTATGCGTTTAGTCGAGAATCTAACCGTTACTGAGGAAGGACTTGTAAAATATACTTTCCGGCCATCCTCCCCGGTTTGCCCAATTGCGGTATCATTAGCTCAGCAGATTAAAATAGCTGTCTCGCAAGTACCGGGCGTACATGCTCAGGATATTAAGGTTGAAAATTATGTCGGGGCAGAACAATTAACAATGTTAATCAACCGTTGAAGATAGCCAGTGCCGGAATGGTCAGAAAAAAAGTGGCATTCCGGTTTTAATAATATCAACTTTATCAAGGAGACACAAATTTATGCGTATAGCAATTTCAGCAGAAAATAACAATGGGATGGACAGCACCGTAGGGCAGCATTTTGGACGTTGTCCTTACTTTGCTTTAGTCGAAATTAAAGAAAATGAAATAAAAGAGATCAACCTCATTGAAAATCCGTTTTTCTCTGGCCACGAAGTTGGACAGGTACCTGGTTTTATCCACGAGCAGGGTGCTGATGTAATGCTCAGCGGCGGAATGGGAGGAAGGGCAATTCAATTCTTCACTCAATTTGGAATTGATGTCGCAACCGGGGCAAGCGGCACTGTAAAACAGGCAGTGACCGAGTTTCTGGCAGGCAACTTAAGAGGAACCGCTCCCTGTGCAGAAAGTGTAGAACACGGACATGGTCATGATCATTAATTAGTTCCGGATAAACAGAAAAGGGGCTGTGCCATAAGTTAATGGCACAGCCCCTAAGTATTTAACTTGAACCCTTCGCGGCATTCAAGATTACTCAGGAACCATAATAAACTGTCATTGCGAGCGCAGCGTGGCAATCTCCTTGTCACCACTTACCGCCCGGCTTTTCGACTCCACATAGTGGAGTTTAACCTGAGTGAAAACGAAGGGCTCAGGACAGGCGGGAGCTTGGGGTCAGCTGTAGGGGCGACCCGTTGGGAGGCCTTTTTGTTTTGGTCGAAGGAGTCGTAGAAATTGCACCATCGCCCGGTGATTAAAATCACGGGCTAGGATAAGCAAGTCCCACTGAAGTGGGACTCATTTTTTGTCATCCTGAGGGAACCGAAGGATCCATACTGAGATCAAACAACAATTGTAATAGTCTGGAAATAAAGATACTTCATCCTCCATCGCCCTGTGAATACCCAGACATGATCACCCTATGATGAATCATAGGGACAGAAACGGCGCCCCGGTGGTTGGGGCTTGGGAGCATCTGTAGGGGCGACCCGCTGGGTCGCCTTTTTGTTTTGGTCGAAGGAGTCGTAGAAATTGCACCATCGCCCGGTGATTAAAATCACGGGCTAGGATAAGCAAGTCCCACTGAAGTGGGACTCATCCCCCTCCCAGGCATCCTTCGATATGATCAAGACAGGCTTTCTACAACTTTGGCTTAAGATACTCTAAGGGCAGCTGGGACTTCATAACACAATAGGTGGTCGTCCTTCTATCCAAGTAATTTGCTTCAGCGTAATTAATTGAGAAAATGACAAAGATATTTTTTTTAGACAGCTACTTGATGATCATAAATTATCCCGGTTTTGGTTTAAAGATGCAGGGGGAGAAGGGATTTGTTCCAAACGATCGCTTCTGAGTGAGTTCCAGAGGTGTATCGAAAAGAATCGAAATCAGATGATTGTCAAATTGGCAGAGCTGGGTATGGTTCTTCGCCAATTCCAGGTAGGGACAATGCCGCAGTATCACCTGCGGCCCATCTGGACGGGCTTCCCAACTGGCATGGTAATTTAATTGATTCAGGTATTCCAGAGCCTTGTTGAATCTGAGTATCCGGTTATCTGGATTCAGATTGATTTTCGCTGCCAGGGTTTCGGCGATGGCCCGGAGATCGGAATTGGCTGACTTTTTAGTAGCTAGTGATTCCAGCATTGCCGCGAGAAGGAGTTCGATATTTGTGCCCAGAGATAAAGAGGTGAGATTGTAGAGCTTAATCGGCCGCCCGGCATAACCAGAATCCCGTTTCCCGGAGATCTGAACCCAACCGGAGTTGATCAACAATCCCAAATGATAGCGAATATTGGCCGCTGTCAAATCCAGCGAGCGGCTGATTTCGACAGCGGTTGCCCCCGGATGAGAGTTTAGATAGTGGAGTATTTTCTGGCGGGTTGATTGCACAAAGAGAGTATAACATGTGTCGGTGATTATGCAAAAATATTTTTGCATAAATAATCGTTGACAAGGCACGGCAAAGGGCAATATAATAATGGCGTTATCAGAAATCGTTAAAAATTTGGTCTCAATGTTCACCTTGAGGAGTGTTATTAATGACGGAAGGATTAAATTTACCTGAATATTATATTCCACCTGAGATAGAGGGTACAGTTGCGATTACTACCCTGGACAGGATCTACAACTGGGGCCGAAGATATTCGGTCTGGCCTATGTTTTTCGGCTTAGCCTGCTGCGCAATTGAGATGATTGCCACTGCTGGTGCCCGATTTGACATGGCCCGTTTTGGAATGGAGATTATGCGTCCCAGCCCCAGGCAATGTGACTTGATGATAATTTCGGGGACGGTCACGAAAAAATTGGTTCCCCAGATTGTGAGGTTATATAACCAAATGCCTGAGCCAAAATACGTCCTTTCCATGGGCGCCTGCGCTTCGGGTGGCGGTCCTTTTAAACGTGGTTACAACGTGGTTGCCGGTATTGATAAATTCCTGCCGGTTGATGTTTATGTGCCCGGTTGCCCGCCCACACCGCAAGCTCTGTTATTTGGCTTGATGAAAATTCAGGAAAAAATTGATCAGGAATCTATCAGCAAGGTTCGCTGGTACAGTGATGAACCTGATGAAGGCATTCCTGTCCCGATTTTGGGTCCTGATCTGATTGATCCGAGAGATTTTCCCGCATTGCTGAAAAAAGAACAAGAGAAGGAAAAACAGGCATGAGTGAACAAACAGCCGTAATTAATAAAATTAACCAGTCTATCATAAATCGATTTCCTGATTGGGTCCGGGAAGATGAGCGTGAAGGATATGAAGGTTTGTTAGTTGAAGCCGCCCACTTGATCCCCTTCATGGAGGTGCTGCGGGATGAATTTGGATATGATTCTCTCACCTCTGTTACTGGTGTGGATTACCTTCCAGAAGAAAAAATGGAAGTGGTATATCACCTTTATAAATCTACAGGAGGATCGATCCTGGTTGTAAAAGTCCAGGTGCCGCGTTCCTCCCCGGTTATTCCATCGCTCGTTGGTCTTTACCCCGGTGCAGCGTTCCAGGAACGGGAAGCCTGGGATTTGTTGGGCATACGTTTTGAAGGACATCCCAATTTGAAGCGGATATTAATGTGGGAAGGATTTGAAGGACATCCGCTCCGGAAAGATTGGGTAGAAGCATTCTTTGAAGGAGAATTCAAGCCCTACGAGGATCGTTGGCCGGAAGGTAAAGTATCTAAGATTGAAACTGATAAACCCTTAGGGAAGAACATTAACTATCCTGAAGGATTTAACCCGGAAACCTGGATACCGGACGCGAAAGAACTTCTCTTTCAGGGAACTGTCTCATTAAAAACAGAGGATGATGACCCGGGCTTGGAGACTGAGCATCTGGTTGTTAACCTGGGCCCCCAGCATCCCTCAACTCATGGAGTTTTCCGGATGGTGGCCAAACTGGAGGGGGAAACCGTTGTTGATTTGGAACCGGTTATGGGCTATCTGCATCGTAACCATGAAAAGATTGGGGAACGGAATACCTTCAGCATGAACATGCCCTATACAGACCGACTGGATTATTTCTGCTCCATGAGTAACAACTTCGGATATGCCCTGTCGGTAGAAAAACTGCTGGGTGAAAAATACCAACCACCTGAACGAGCTCAATATATCCGGGTTATCATGGCAGAATTAACCAGGATTTTGAACCATTTTATGGCAATCGGGTTTTTCCTCAATGACCTCGGTGCTTATTTTACACCTGCCTTGTATGCTATTAAAGAACGGGAACTTATACTTGATATATTTGAAGCTGTTTCCGGCTCAAGGATGATGTGCAACTATTTCCGATTTGGCGGCGTAGTTCGGGATTTGCCAGAGGGAATAGAAGAACATATCCGCAAAATGGTGTACGAGCGTCTTCCCCGGCAGATTGATGAAATGGACCGCTACCTGGTTGATAACGAAATTGTCGTTAGCCGATGTCAGGGAGTAGGGGTTCTGACACCAGAGCAGGCAATTGCCTATTCCGCAGCAGGGCCAGTGCTGCGGGCATCAGGGGTACCTTACGATATCCGCCGGGCTGATCCCTATGGTATCTACGACCGGTTTGATTTTGATGTCGCCGTCCGTTACCACGGTGATGTGTACGATCGTTTTTTGATCAAATATGACGAAGTTCGACAGAGCATCCGCATCCTGCAGCAAGCCATTGATGGGCTGCCGGGAGGGGAGATACTGGCAAATAAACCAGCGTACAAATTCAGGATGCCGAAAGGGGAATCCTACGGTCGGGTAGAAGGACCAAAAGGAGAACTCGGTTTTTATATTGTTTCCGACGGGACAAATAACCCCTGGCGGTATCACGTCCGGGCACCTTCTTTTATCAACCTTACCGGTTTACGGGAAATGTCCCTGGGCGAAAAGATTGCTGATTTAGTTGCCATTTTAGGATCCATTGATATCGTTCTTGGAGAGGTGGATCGTTAACCCAACAGCAGGAATCATGGAGAGTTGAGATTTATGAAAGGACAAGGAATTCTAAAAGGTCTGGGTGTAACCCTGAAACACCTGATAGACACATATCTGGAAGATATAAAAGCCGGAAAAGACCGCTATTACACCGAAGAGGGTGTCCGGCAAAGAATGACCAGCGATACGAAGGGTATTTTTACTGTGAATTATCCGGAGGAGAGGCTGCCGTTGGCCGAGGCATTTCGCTTTGTGCCTTTCCTCGTTTATGATGAAGAAGATGGAGAGCAAATAGTTCGCTGCACAGCATGCGGAATTTGCAGCAAGGTCTGTCCTTCTCAGTGCATCTGGATTACAAGGGCTGAAGACCCCGAGACCGGGAAACCCCTTAAAACACCGGCTGAATTCGCTATTGATATTGATCTCTGCATGAACTGTGGATACTGCGCAGAATACTGTCCATTTGATGCAATCAAGATGGATCATGATTTTGAATTAGCGGGTTATGAACGAATGGAAGCGAACATACACTTGAAAGATCGATTGTTAAAACCAGCATCTTATTATGCTGAGATCCGTCCTTTAAATTATGCACTGGAGCAAAAGGCAAAAGCTGAATTAGCGGAAAGAAAGGCAGCCCGCAGGGCAAAGGTTGATTAAGGGAGCGGTCTGACTTACCTGAAAATTTATGATTGATCCAAAGCTGCAGAGAATAGAGCTAGAGTCCCAAATAGAAGAGCTGAAAAACAATTTACCGGCTCACTCAATTCCTCCTGCGATGATCATGAGATTAGAGGAGTTGGAAGATAAATTAACCCGGTTACAAGATGAATTTCAGGGGGAGAACCATGCCGCAGCCAAAAGTTGCGATTGATTACCAGGCCTGTGACCCATCCTGGTGCAAGGATGGTGTCTGTGCCTCCGCCCTGGTTTGTGAGCGAAAAGTGCTCCGCCAGGAGGAACCAGGAGAGCTCCCGGATATTTACCCATCGCTTTGCCTGGGGTGTGCAGAATGTTTGCCAGTATGTCCGAAAAAAGCTCTGCT
>JAIORG010000074.1 GCA_021108255.1 Anaerolineales bacterium
GAATTGGATCCACACCTTCCACGGCTGCCCGCTGGATGATCCTGTCATCTACATCGGTATAATTTGTAACATGACGGACTTCATAATCCCGGTACTCAAGATATCTGCGAACGATATCAAAAACCAGAACGGACATAGCATGGCCGACATGGGCTTTATCATAAACTGTTGGTCCGCAAACATACATAGAAACCTTCCCGGGCTGAAGGGTTTCTAAGGTTTCTTTTTTCCTGGATAAGGTGTTGTATATCTTAATGCTCATGGTTTATTCCTGATTAATCGTTAAGCATCATCCGGTCTGGCAAAGATCATTCTCCCCGCAGCAGTCTGCAGCACTTTGGTGACAATGGAGTTGATATCCTCGTTCATATGGTCCTTGCCATCCTCAACCACAACCATAGTCCCATCAGAGAGATAGCCAACACCCTGTCCTCGCTCTTTGCCTTCCTGAATTATTTTTACTTCCACGTATTCCCCAGGCAAGAGAACGGCTTTTACAGAATTTGCCAGTTCATTAATATTTAAAACCGGCACACCCTGGATTTCCGCCACGCGATTGAGATTGTAATCATTGGTCAGAATGGGACAGCTCAATTGCCTGGCCAAGATCACCAGTTTGCTGTCAACTTCCCGGGTTCCTTCTACATCAATATCACTAATTCTGACCGGGATGATATTGGATTCCTGGAGGTTTGCCAGAATTTCCATGCCCCTTCTGCCTCGCTGCCGGCGCATTCCATCTGCCGAATCCGCAATATGCTGAAGTTCATCCAGTACAAAACGAGGAATAAGAAGTTCCCCAACCAGAAACCCCGTTTGGGCAATATCAGCAATCCTGCCGTCAATGATCACACTGGTATCAACCAAAATGACCCGCTCTTTGTCTCCATCTTTTCCTTTCTTGTCAGATAGGGAAAACACCCTGCCCCCGAAGATGGAAAAGATATCATTCTTACGGGAGGTAAAAACAGCCACGCCGATATAGCCAAAAAACAATACCCCTATGAAGGGAAAAATCTCTCCCAGGGGAGATGGCAGCAAGGATATCGGAAATGCCAGTAAGGCAGCAATCACCAAGCCTACAGCCAGTCCCGCTAATCCTGATCCCAAAGTTCTGGAATCCAGCTGGCCTAACAATGCCCGGAGTGCTTTCAGTGGCCGGGTGGTAAGAGTGGGAGTTAATACCAGCCCAAACAACGCACCAACCAGACCAAAAATTACAGCCCCTTCTTCAGTTGTAATTGTAGTGACTTTTGCCAGGTCAACACCAAAATACCCCCCCAATAATCCAAATGCGACCATACCAATGATACGAAAAACAAACTCAGGACTCATCATGCCCCTCCTAAAAAAGAAAAATAGCGAACACCAGGTATCTGTGCTCGCCATAACCAATTCTATTCAAGAGAGATATTTTAATGCCAAAAGACTGAGTTAGACTGCCTGTTATGTAATAAAAATTGTCCTAAAATAAATCAAAATGGCAGATAACAAAAAAAATAATGGCAAAATAAGTCCCGGTAATTCGTTTGGCAGAGCCAGATAAATAATGAATAATTCCAACCTAATAATAGCATGATGGTTCTCGCAAGTCAACTCAGGTTCCCGGCAGGGCTAAATTCTAAATAAAATTCAAATACTAAGGGATATTTGGACATTCCATGAGACTGAAAATCATGTTTTGATTTTACACCCCCTGATCGATCTATCGTATAATGAAGCTGTTAAATGCTTTCCATAAATGGAGGATTTCATGGATGAGAGGAATTACAAAAAGATTATCAACTCCTGGAGCATGTATGATTGGGCAAATTCTGCCTTTGCCACGACCATCATGGCAGCGGTATTACCAATCTATTATTCTGCTATTGCTGAGCCCGCATTAACACCAAACCAAGCTACGGCTTACTGGGGCTATACAAATTCCATTGCTTTACTCCTAGTGGCATTGCTCAGCCCAATTCTCGGGGCTGTAGCTGATTTTCGGGGAGCAAAAAAGCGCTACCTGACCTACTTTGCCTTGATTGGTATTTCTGCCACTGCTTTGATGTATTTTCTCACCTCTGGTGATTGGTTATTCGCTTCTGTCTTATTTATCATCGGAAATATTGGGTTTGCTGGTGCAAATGTATTTTACGATTCCCTGCTTCCCCATATTGCCCAAAAGGGCGATATCGATCAGGTCTCAACCCGGGGGTATGCCATGGGATACCTGGGAGGAGGATTACTCCTGGCAGTTAACCTGGCGATGATCATGTTATCTCCTGATCACCTGACAGCGTTGATGACCAGAATCTCTCTAGCCAGCGTAGCGATCTGGTGGTTACTCTTCGCCATTCCTCTTTGGAAAAATGTACCTGAACCCCCCCGTCAAATCTACGAGGGAGAACTCGATTCAAACCCCTTTTCTGCGGGATTTAAACGGCTTGCGGTTACCTTCAAGGAAATAAAGAAATACAAGGAATTGTTTAAATTCCTGGTTGCTTTCTGGCTTTTCAATGACGGCATCGGCACAATCATAAAAATGGCAACCATCTACGGGAAAGAAATCGGTATCGGACAAACCGATCTGATCGGCGCCCTGCTTATGGTGCAGTTTGTCGGCATTCCATTTTCCTTTGCTTTTGGATGGCTGGCAAAAAGAATTGGCACAAAAAGATCCATTTATATCAGCCTGAGTGTCTATTTTTTGATATCCATCGGCGGTTATTTTATGGAGTCGGCAATTCACTTCTGGATCCTGGGTTTCGCTGTAGCGCTGGTTCAAGGTGGAAGCCAGGCATTAAGCCGCTCCCTTTACGGCCGAATGGTGCCCAAGGCGCAATCAGCTGAGTTCTTTAGCTTCTTCAGCGTAAGCGGAAAGTTGGCTGGTATGTTCGGCCCTCTGGTCTTTGGTTTAGTCAGCCAGGTAATGGGAAATAGCCGACTAGGCATTGTCTCGTTGGTTATTTTCTTTATCGCAGGCGGATTATTACTGACCAGAGTGGATGAGGAAGAAGGAATCCGGGTTGCTGAAGAGGCTGATGCCCTGGCTGTCCAACAAGCCTGACTTTTATGCCTGATCGTTTAGATCTTGATTTTTTAAGACAGCAGCAAACCATGTTCACCCGCATAGCCCGGCGGTATGACTTGATGAATCATTTGATGTCAGGGTGGCAGGATAATTCCTGGCGGCGATATGCAGTAAAACAGGCAGCCCTGCCAAATTCCGGACGGATACTTGACATTGGGACCGGAACAGGAATGCTGGCATTAGAAGCAGCCAGGCAATACCCTTCCAGCCAAATCATCGGAGCTGATCTGACGCTGCCCATGATGGAAATCGGTCGAAGGGTAAATCCCCGGGCTGGTCTGGACTGGGCCGCATCAGATGCTGCCAGGTTACCCTTTTCATCCGACTCATTTGACGCGGTTGTTTCTGGCTTTCTATCAAGAAACCTGAGCGATATTTATCAAGGACTGACCGAGCAGTATCGGGTTTTAAAACCAGGTGGAAAGATTGTAGTGCTGGATACTACCAAAAGACCAAAAGATATTCTAACTCCTTTGATACGATTTTACATGGTCCGTGTAATTCCAGCTTTAAGTAATTTGATCACCGGAAATAAAGAAGACTATATCTACCTCTACGAATCGACTGAGAGTTTCCTCCGGGCAGAAGAATTGGTTGCTTATCTGGCAGCGGTTGGATTCAAGAAAGTCCTCTTTAAACGCTTTATGCTTGGAATGATTGCAATCCACTGGGGAGAGAAATGACAACTTATCAGCCCTCTGCACAGGCAGCAGAAAGGGGAGAACCCTCGTATGTCTGGAGAGCAGGCCAGCAGCGCAGGTTGGATATGGTTAAAGCCGCCGCCGGAAAGAGGATCGAGGGAAAAATCCTGGATGCTGGTTGCGGGGTCGGACTCTACCTGGAACACTTAAAACCACTGGGTGGGGAACTGATCGGAATGGAATATGAACTGCCGCGGGCAAAACAAGCCCAAGAAAAATGCGCTCAGATTCTGGGCGCTGCCGGAGAATATTTGCCTTTCCCCTCGCGTACTTTTGATCTAATCCTCAGCAATGAGGTTATTGAACATGTGGCAGATGACAAACTGGCAGTTCAGGAAATGATACGAACCCTGAAACCGGGAGGACGGCTCGTTTTATTCTGTCCTAACCGCTGGTATCCTTTTGAGACCCATGGAATCTATTGGCGGGGAACCTACCGCTTCGGGAATAAACCCCTGGTTAATTATCTCCCACTCCCCTGCCGGAATCGGCTGGCCCCACATGTCCGGATCTACACACGGAAAAATCTGAATCAGCTTTTCCAAAATCTACCTGTTCGATTCATCAAAAGAACCGTGATTTTCGGAGGGTATGATAATATAATCGATCGCTTCCCGCGTCTTGGACACTGGCTGCGGTCGATACTCTACCTGCTCGAAAAAACCCCCCTGAGAGCCCTGGGGTTGTCACAGTTTTGGGTAATTGAGAAAAAGAAGGAAGCACATTCATGATAGAAAATATTGAGCAATTGATAGGGGATAAGCTGCGAGAAAGAGGATGGCGGCTAGCCGTCGCGGAATCCTGCACCGGAGGATTAATTGGGCACCGGATCACTAACAATTCCGGATCATCTACCTATTACCTGGGCAGCGTCACTGCTTATGCGTATCGAGCCAAAGTGCGCCTGTTGGGTGTATCGTGGGATACATTGGAAGATCACGGCGCGGTAAGCGAAGAAGCAGTGGAAGAAATGGCGCTGGGTGTCAGGCACGCGTTAGCGGCTGACATTGGCCTCTCCGTGAGCGGAATTGCCGGACCAACCGGAGGCACTCCAGAGAAACCGGTAGGATATACATGGATCGGGCTAAGCACTCCCTCCGGAATCTGGACCCTCCAGCACAACGCAGGAGGAGACCGAATTGAAAATAAACAGGAAGTTGCCCAAACCGCCCTGGAATTTTTATACAAGTTTTTAACAAACGATGAAAAAAATTGATATAACCACAAGATTCAAACCGGATGGATCCCTGATCCCGCTTGAGTTTACTATTGATAAGGAACCTGTCCGGATTCTGGATGTCGGCCGACAGTGGGATTCAGATAATGGGAAACATATCCTGGTGATGGATTTTCAAGGTCAAGCATATCACCTCTTTTTCCAATTCCAGGATTTAAGCTGGTATCTTGTTCGTGATATCAAACCGCCAGCTGAGCCATCTTGAGAGGAGAATATATGAATAAAACAGTACAAGACAATTTAGTTGTCACGCTTGACTATAAGTTGATCGTTGAAGATGAAATGCTGGAAAGCACAGAAGATGGGGAACCGATCCTGTTTATCCAGGGAATCGGACAGATCATTCCCGGGCTTGAAAATGCCCTTTACGGCATGGAAGTCGGGGATCAAAAGACCATAGTCATCCAACCAGAGGACGCCTACGGAGATTATGATCCCGAGTCCCTTCAGGAAGCGAAGAAAGAAGAATTCAGTGAAGAAGTACCTCTGGACGTGGGGACATTTTTAGATTTGGAAGATGATGAGGGTGATATTCTCAGCGCCCAGGTTATTGCGGCTGAGGAAGATACAGTAACCCTTGATTTTAACCATCCGCTGGCTGGAAAAACGCTGACATTTGAAATCACCGTGTCCGATCTCCGTACCGCTTCGGAAGAAGAACTGGATCACGGGCATGTGCATTAAGACTGTTTAAACCAGGATCCCGGAGTTTCTAAAACTTCGGGATCCTTAAGAATTATCAAGGGGGTAATAAATGCCAAAGAGAAAAGTCCACCTAATTCCAGGAAACTATTATCACATCTACAACAAAGCTGTAACCGATAATAATCTATTCATTGAGGAAAAGAATTACCCCTTCTTCCTATCCAAGATAAAGAAATATCTTCTAGACTGTGTGGATATCCTTGCATACTGTTTGATGCCAAATCATTACCACTTATTGATTCAAGTGAAAACGAAAGAACTGCCAAAAGCCATGCAACAACTCGCTTTGTCTTATTCCGCATCGTTTAACAAGGAATATCAGCGGGTGGGGCATTTGTTCCAGGGACGATATCAACTAAAACAGATCGACGATCAAACTTATCTTGATCACCTTTCAAGGTATATTCATCTCAATCCAAGTTCTGCAGGTTTAGTTGGGAAACCTGCAGCATGGCAATATTCCAGTTACCGGGAGTATATTGGATTGCGGACACCAGATTTTATCAATCCAATGGTTATACTTGATGTTTTTGGATCTCCAGGGGAAACCAGTTTAGTACGAAAACAAAATGAGTACCGAGTTTACGTAGAGGATTACATACCATAATTAAATAGGATCCCGGAGTTTCTTAAAACTCCGGGATCCTTATATAAACGGGATCCTTAAATACACTTTACTTCACATTCACTTCAAATTCGCCGTCGCTCACCCGTACCTGTAAATGTTCGCCGGAGCTGACCTGCCCCACTTGATATACCGTGGATCCATCATCCGTGGTCAACATCGCATATCCGCGTTTTAAGATCGATTCCGGGTTAAGCGCTGACAACCTGGCCTGGAAAGAATTACATTTCTCACGTGCCCCTTTCAAATACCCTGCCCCCGCTCTTTCCAACCGGCTGGATAATTCATCCAGACGCTGCCGGCCGCTGTTGATTTCCCCCAGCGGCGAGAGGCGGGTGATTTGTCCCGTTAAATTTTCCAGTTTCCAGCGCTGTTCAGAAAAGATTCCCTGGATTGATCTTGATATCCTGGATTCATATTCAGCGATACCTGTTCGCAATTCTCCCTGGTCCGGCACCGCAAGTTCCGCTGCTGCCGTTGGTGTTGGCGCGCGCAGATCAGCTACAAAATCAGAAATAGTAAAATCGGTTTCATGCCCCACTCCGCTGATCACAGGAATTGGAGATTCAAATATTGCCCGGGCAACCCGCTCATCATTAAAAGCCCATAAATCTTCAATTGATCCCCCACCTCTTCCGATGAGAATCAAGTCCGGTTTAAGGTCATAGAGCAGATTTAAGGCAGCGACAATCTCCGGCGGGGCATTCTCTCCTTGCACCGATGCCGGCGCCAGCAATATCTTTACCAATGGGTAGCGGCGTTTTAATGTATCCTTCATATCCTGGAAGGCAGCCCCGGTTGCCGAGGTCACAATACCAATCCGGGTTGGCCAGGCGGGCAGCGTCTTCTTCCGCTCTGGGTCAAACAATCCTTCCCCTTCCAGCTGGGCTTTCAGCCGTTGGTACTCCTGGAAGAGCTTTCCCTCTCCCCGGGGCCTGAGAAAATCAATGTACAGCTGATACTGTCCCCGTTGTTCATACACATTGAGATTGCCATGAGCTTCAACCGCTGCGCCTTCCTGCATCAGCGTACCCAACGCTACGGCGCGGTTCTTCCACATCACGCAGCGCAAAGAAGAATTTTGATCCTTAAGGGTGAAATACAGGTGACCCGAAGCAGGGCGGGAAAGATTGGAGATTTCCCCTTCTACCCAGAGGTCCTGCAGATTGCTGTCAGACTCCATCAGGGTCTTCAGGTAAGTATTTACATCCGAGACAGTCCAAAAACGGGAAAAGCCTGGTAATTCCGGTGCTGAAATCATAGCCATAGTATAAAGGGAACACGGTCAGGGGGCAAGTTTCGAAAAGGATATTCCTCCTTAGAGTCAGGAAGAAGGGGTAATGTCCAGGATAAGTTCCACCATCAACCATAAGGGTATCCCGGCAGGGTTTGGGCCTGCCTGTGATACAATTTTTTTGTTATGGAGACCTCTGAACACATCCAGGATATCCTGAAATCAGTCCCCAAAGAGCCTGGCTGCTACCTGATGAAGAATGACCAGGGTAAGGTGATTTATGTGGGAAAGGCAATAAATCTCCGCCACCGGGTGCGTTCCTATTTCCATGCCAGCGCGGGTAAAAATCCCCGGACGAGTCAACTGGTTAACAACATCAGGGATATTGAATGGATTATCGTTGCTTCTGAGCTGGAAGCTCTGATCCTGGAAATGAACCTGATCAAGGAATACCAGCCTTTTTATAACGTCCAGCTCAAAGACGACAAACGCTACCCCTACATTAAAATCCATTGGGCAGATCCATTTCCCAAAGTGACGGTATCCCGGAAGGTTGAAAAAGACGGATCCCGTTATTATGGTCCCTATATTAACGTCTGGGCAGTCAACCAGACCATGGATTTACTGCGGCGGATCTTTCCCTACCTGACCTGCAGCCGGACCATTACCGGTGAAGATCAGCGGGCATGTCTATATCATGATATTCAACTCTGTACCGCGCCCTGCATCGGACTGATCAACCAGGAAGATTACCGGAACATGCTCAAAGAATTGGGAGCTTTTCTCAATGGCCGGACTGAGTCTATTGTGTCTAAGCTAGAGGAAGAGATGAAACAAGCCTCTTCAGAGATGAACTATGAAAGGGCAGCCCAGATCCGGGATCAGTTGGATGCGATCCAGAAAATCGTCGAGAAACAGCGGATTATCTCCACCAAATATACCGATTCTGATGTGATTGCCATGGCCAGCCTGGAAAACACCGCCTGCGTGCAGGTGTTTTTCATCCGGGGAGGAAAACTAACTGGCCGGGAATACTTCCTGGTTGAAAATACCGATCAAACCGCCGATCAGGACCTGCTGTCAGAAGCCATCAAACAGTTTTACGACCAGGCGCCGACCATTCCTCCCGAAATCCTTTTACCCCGGGAAGTGGAAGAAGCCAGGATCATCCGCCAGTGGCTAAAGAGCCAGCGGGGCGGAAAAAAAGTGGAATTAATCGTTCCCAGGAGGGCTGGAAAGAAAAAACTGGTTGACATGGCAGCAGAGAATGCGGCAGCTATGTTAACTGCTCTCAAGACCCGCGAAACTTCCGAGCAGGAGCGGGCTGAAGGTGCGCTGGACGATCTGCAGAATCAACTGAAATTGAGTTCGCCCCCCATGCGGATCGAATGTTATGACATCTCTAATACCGGGGGAACTGCCCTGGTGGGAAGCATGGTGGTTTTCCTCAAAGGACGTCCAGAAAAGAACCACTACCGCAAATTTAATATCCGGTCCGTGCAGGGACCAGATGATTACGCCAGCATGGAAGAAGTCCTGCGGCGGCGATTTCAACGGCTGGTGCTTTCCGGGGAGGAAAAGGGTAAACCGGGTGGAAAACCAGATTCCTCTTTTTCATCCCTGCCAGATCTGGTGCTGATAGATGGCGGCAAAGGACAGCTTAACCGGGCAGTGGAAGTACTGCGGGAGTTTGACCTGCTGGATACCATTCCTGTTGCCGGGCTGGCAAAACGTTATGAAGAAGTCTATCTTCCCGATGAAGATTATCCGGTGAGTTTTGAAAAAAATTCTCCCGGTCTGCAGCTGCTGCAGCGATCTCGGGATGAAGCGCACCGCTTTGCCATATCTGCCCACCGCAAACGCCGTTCCCGCCAGGGATTGCAGTCAAGCCTGGAAAAAATACCCGGGATTGGCCCTGCCCGCCGGCGTGAATTGCTGAGTAAATTTCACACGATTCAGAACATCCGCCAAGCCAGCGTGGAAGAACTCTCTCAAACACCAAAAATAACTCTCAAAATCGCTCAATCTATTAAAAAGCATTTGGAATAACAGCCCGGCCGTGCTAAAATTAGCTTCACTTCATCAAAAAGCATTTGGAATAACAGCCCGGCCATGCTAAAATGTGCCTCACTTCATCAGTAAAGTATTTGGAATAACAGCCCGGCCGTGCTAAAATGTGCCTCACTTGAAAATATCAGCAGCCCTTAAGGAGCCTTATGTCCCGCAATAAACGCCAACTGCGAGTTCAACGAATTGTTATGAGTGTTATCGGAATCCTGATCGTGCTTTCCATGATTGTCTCCATGATTCGTTTCTAAGAACTTATCACTTTCTCCCTATCAACTAACCAGTTTTAGAATAAAGGAGTTGGGTATGGTTAAGAACAAATCCACTCTCTGGTATACCGCCCTGATTATCGGCTGGAGTTTTGACCTGCTGTACTGGGGCAAACCACTGGGGATATCCTTTTTTATCCAGGTCGTCCTGCTGTTAGCCGGGTTGGTTCTCCTTTCCCGCCTGGAGGAAAAATCCCCGGTCACCAAAAGTTTGCCGTTGATTGGAGTGATTCTTGTCTTCAGTTCCCTGGGGTTTTTACGGGAAGAACCTTTTACCAGGACTCTAAACCACTTAATGACTATCGGATTCCTGGGATTATTCCTGCTGTCCTTCCGGGGCGGACGCTGGTTTGCTTACAACTTGAGCGACTATATTGTCGGCGCTTTCCGTCTGTTTGTGAGTTCGATTGAGCTGCCGTTTAAATCCCTCACTACCAAGAAGGAAGAAGGGGAAGATAGCGGAGAGGAATCACCCAAACGATCAAGCTGGAAAAAGAGCCTGCCTTATATTCGGGGTATCCTGCTGGCGCTGCCAATCGTGGCTGTACTGGCTTCCCTGCTGGCTGAAGCGGACCCTATCTTTTCCAAATGGCTGCAAGATATCATTGAACTGCTGAAGATAGAAAAGCTGCCGGAATACATCCTGCGCCTGGTCTTAATCAGTATCTGGACCTTCCTGACCGGGGGGCTGCTTTTACACGCCCTCTTTAAAAGTGAAGAGGAAACGCTGGTCGGAATCGATAAACCCTGGCCTCCCCGTTTCCTGGGCTTCATTGAAACCACTATCGTCCTGGGCAGCGTAAACCTGCTCTTTATTTCCTTTGTCACCATTCAATTCAGGTATTTCTTTGGAGGAGATAAGAATATCTCCCTGGAGGGATTCACCTATTCCGAATATGCCAGGCGCGGTTTTGGGGAGCTGCTGGCAGTGGCATTTTTCTCCCTGTTTTTGTTCATGGCTTTAAGCGCAATCACAAAACGGGAAAAGAAGCGGGACCGGATAACTTTTTCAGTCCTGACCGGGACGTTGACCGCGTCCATCGGGGTCATCCTGGTTTCTTCATTACAGCGGCTGGCCCTGTATGAAACTGTTTACGGTTTCACCCGGCTGCGAACTTACTCCCACTTGTGTGTGCTGTGGATCGGGGTCCTGTTCCTGGCGATCTTGATCCTGGAAATATTCCAGGGCTGGCGCTACTTCACCCTGGCGTCGCTGGCTGCGGTGGCGGGATTTGTGCTGACCATGAACGTGATAAACATAGACGGTTTGATCACCCGGCAAAACATTCAGCGGTTAGAGACAGAAAATGCTTCCCTGGATACCCACTATCTAAAGACACTCTCCAACGATGCCATCCCGGACCTGATCCAGTTGGCGGAAGATCCGGCCCTCACTGAACGGGAAAGCCAGGAGATTGCCGCCATTCTAGCCTGCCGGGCTTTTGAATTGGAAGATACCCCTCAAAAATGGCAGGGTTTCCTGATCCCTTCCTACCGGGCTGAAAAAGCCCTGAACGAAAACGCCCATTTATGGGAAGACGTTCAGCTCAAGGAAGATGAGTGGAATTCCTGGTACGTGGAAATTGGGAAGGAAAATTTTTACTGCGGATACTACTACTGGGATTGATACGTTCTGCCGGTTAATCCTCCACGATCAGAGTCAGGGGGAGACTTTCTTCGCCTCGTTACCAAATAATAAGAAATCCTCTCCATCGAGAGCTGTGAAGGCAGTTAATTCCTGAGAAGCTTCATAAAGTCGGGCAAGATCGTGAACTACACATTCCAATTCGAGCTGTTTATCCCGGGCAAATTCCCGTTCCAGAGCAACCCGGACAAAAGCGGATTTTGTGACCCCACTACATTTAGCCGCCCGGGAAAGTTGCTTATTCAGAGATTCATTGATCAATATATTTATTCTTTTTGATTTCC
>JAIORG010000004.1 GCA_021108255.1 Anaerolineales bacterium
GCTATGAAGTTACACGAGGAGAGGTCATATTCAGCCGTAATGAGGAAGTGCGGTTTTGTTTTGTTGAGAGAACGTGGAACGAGTATCTGGATTATAAGCCTGTGGTGGAGAATATTCTGCATGAACTTGCAGAGTGATTAGGGAGGTTGTACTCTGTTTAATCTGATTTTGACACGATATGAAGAATCGCACAGATTCCGGCGGGGTCCAGAAGGAAGCTTAGATGCTGGGCGTGCCGTGTGTGAGCTTGCGGGAGAATACCGAATGGGTGGAGACAGTTGAGGATGGATGGAATGTGCTGGTTGGGGCGGATTATGAGGGGATTGTGGATGCAATTGCGGGATTTGAGGGGCAGATGTGTGGGGTGATGTGTTTGGGAGTGGGGATGCGAGTATGAGGGCTTGTGGGGTGTTAAGGAATGGATAAGACAATTTGTGTAATAGGACTTGGTTATATTGGTTTACCAACAGCCAGTATGTTTGCAACGCATGGTTACAAAGTAATTGGTGTTGATGTCAATGACAGTATTATTAATAAGGTAAATAATGGACACCCTCATATAGAAGAGCCCGGATTAAAGACACTTGTTCAGGCTGCAGTCCTCTCGAAAAATTTAATAGCATCTAATGAGCCATATGATTTTGATGTGTTTATAATCTGCGTCCCTACACCTCTCGATACTACATCATGTACATCTAATTTAAACTATGTACGTGCAGCAGCCAACTCCATTATACCACATCTCAAAGCTGGATCACTTGTTATTCTGGAATCAACTTCCCCTCCAGGAACAGTTAATAAAGTACTGCTACCAATCCTGGAAAAATCTGGATTAAAGGCAGGAATTGATTTATATGTGGCTCATTGTCCCGAACGAGTGCTTCCTGGAAGGATACTCGAAGAACTTGTCGAAAATGATCGAATTATCGGCGGCGTTAATGAAGAATCGGCTAAACGAGCCGAGAAATTGTATAAAAGTTTTGTAAGTGGAAATATATATTTGACAGATGCAACAACGGCAGAGATGTGTAAACTTATGGAAAATACCTACCGGGATGTGAACATTGCGCTTGCCAATGAGCTGGCGAAAATATCGGAAAATATAGGTATTAATGTATGGGATGCTATCGATCTTGCAAATAAGCATCCGCGTGTGAATATCCATCAGCCCGGTCCGGGGGTTGGGGGTCACTGCATCCCCATTGATCCATGGTTCATTGCAGAAACGGCACCAGATGATGCTGATCTGATTAAACTTTCGCGGCGCATCAATGATGGAATGGTTGAATATCTGGCTAATAAGATCAAAGCGATAATAGGGACAAGTGGTGTCGTAACTATTTTTGGTGTGGCGTATAAAGGGAATGTAGATGATGCCCGGGAATCACCGTCATTGCGCCTGGCAGGATTATTAGTTGAGTTGGGATATCATATTAAAATACATGATCCACATGTGCATGAATTCAAATATGAATTGCAGGAACTGTCCGACGCGGTGCAGGGGTCAGATTGTATAGTTGTTATGGTGGACCATGATGATTTTAAAAACATCTCAAATGGAAATATTCAGAAGATTGGTGCATGGATGAGGAATAAAAATATAATTGATACCCGAAACTGCCTGGATCACAATTCATGGATGTCAGCAGGATTCGATATAAAGGTGCTGGGGAATGGTGCAAAATGATATGTATAATTATAGGGACCCGTCCCGAGATCATCAAAATGAGTCCTGTTATAAGAGAATGCGAGAGGCTGGGACTGGATTACTTTGTGTTGCATACAGGTCAGCATTATTCCTATGAGATGGACCGAATTTTCTTTGATGAACTGGAACTACCGGATGCTAAGTATTATCTGGATGTCGGTTCTGGTAATCAAGGTAAACAAACCGGATTGATGCTCGGGAAAATAGAAGATATCTTGCTCGATGAAAGACCGGATGTTATTTTGGTACAGGGCGATACAAATACAGTGTTAGCCGGTGCGCTTGCAGCGTCTAAATTGCATATTAAGATTGGTCATGTTGAAGCCGGGCTTCGAAGTTTTGACAGGGATATGCCAGAGGAAATTAACAGGGTAATAACAGACCATATTTCGGATTATCTATTCGTACCTACAGATGTTTCGAAACAGAATTTATTAGCGGAAGGAATTACCGATGGGGTGCATGTCGTTGGAAACACAATTGTTGATGCGACTTTCCAGAATCTTGTGATTGCCAAGAGCAGGTCTAATATCGTGGAAGAACTAAATCTCAAGAAGTATTTTTTAGTCACACTTCACAGAGTGGAAAATGTTGATGATAAACAAAGATTGGAAAATATCTTGACAGCTTTTGAGCTGCTCTATGAGAAATATAGTGTCCCATTGATCTTCCCAATGCACCCCCGCACAAGGAAGCAGATCAAAGAGTTTGGTCTGGAATACAGGTTATTCGATGGACTCAGAGTTATAGATCCTGTGGGATATCTGGATTTCTTGATGCTTGAATCTAACGCAACATTGATACTTACCGATTCTGGCGGGGTCCAGGAGGAAGCTTGTATATTGAATGTTCCATGTGTTACTTTAAGGGATAGTACTGAAAGACCTGAAACGGTTGAAGTAGGTAAGAATATTGTGGCTGGATGTGAATCATGGAATGTTTTATCTGCTGTAGGGGAACTATTAAGTTCAATTTTATCTGATAATAATCCATTTGGTGATGGCAGAAGCTCTGAAAGGATTTTAAATTATATTGGGATTAAGTCGTGAGTGCAACATTCTAAATAATATAAATGTAAAGTGTATGGTTCAGTGTTGCGAGTTTAGTAAATTGTTCTTTAAAAATGTGTCACGCAGGAAATTAAAACTATGCCAATAAAGAAAATCGTAAATGATTTTAAAAAAGATCTGACAGGAAAAACAGGACGGCAAACTTCTACGTTATTTTTAACCCAGATTGCTGCCTTTTTTTTAGGTATTTTCACTGGCATTATTAACACAAGAACATTAGGTCCAGAAGGGTATGGAATTTTGGCATTTTTCTTTTCTGTTACTTCTTTTACAGTTCTGTTCTTCAGGTTTGGTTTCTTCAGTGCAAGTGGATTACTGATTGCTCAGGCAAAAGAAGAGAGAAAGGAAAGAGAATTAATCGGTGCTTCAATTGTTGCAGCATTTTTCATTGGTGTGTCTTACGCGATATTTATATTCGTCCTGAGTTTTTTTGTTGATGATATTTTCCATACAGATGTCGGCTGGATTCTAAGGGGCACTTCTATTTTGTTAATTCCTCTACCATGTACTTTTTTAATTCCGCAAATTGGCAGAGGCACGAATAAGATCGAGAGATTGGCTGCATTTAACGTGGTTCCCACAGCCTTTTATCTTGTAGGAGCGTTGGTGCTTTTGAAAATGATTCAAATTGAACCATTTCATTTTATTTTCTTACATCTTTTTGCTACAATATTCGGCATTTTTGTTGTTATAAAACTTTTTCATCCCGTGTTTAGTAATGTAAAGAATAATCTAAGGGAAATCTGGAAGAAGACAAAGGAATATGGGTTTCATCTATATATGGGGCAAATTACAACACAATCCGCATATAAGTTAGATAAAATTTTTATTACATTTTTTGTAAATACTACTCAACTTGGATTTTATTCTTTAGCTTTGTCAATAACCTCACCAATGGTAGGGCTTTCCAGCGCTTTATCCATGAGTTTGTTTAAGGGATTTGTTGAGATGGACAGGATTCCCAAGAAAGTTATTTATTATAATTTCTTATGGCTTGCTGTTGGTATTATTGGATTGGTAATATTTGGGAAATATATTGTTGTTTTGCTTTTCACAGAAAAGTTTTTACCTAGTGTTTCTTTGATATTACCATTGGCTCTAGCTTGCTTGTTTCAGGGTATGTATCAGCCGTACATTAGCTTTTTAGGGGCAAAAGGATTAGGAGTAGAGATGAGAAACGCGGGATTTATCGCATCAGCAGTTTATTTAGCAACAAATATAATATTTATACCTCCTTGGGGTGCTTATGGTGCAGCAGTAGCAACTGCAATTTCTACGGCGTTTGCTTTGCTTATTAACATCTACATCTACAAAAAATATTTATACAGTGGGGGAGGATGTTAGTTCATGAAGAATATTCTTCCATTATTCCAAACGAAGGATTGAACTTCACAACATCTTCTGGTGTACCAAGGACATGAACTTTTTTTTCATCAATTTGTTTTATTTGGATTTTCATATTCTTTTTTATCATCCATTGGTAGAGTGGTGCTACATATTTTTCTTTGTACTTATTTTTCATGAGTTTGGGTTGTTCAGTGTATGCTTCTTTGAAATATTCCCATTTGCCAAAGTAATAAAATCCGATTGTTGCCAGATCAGATATTTTTTCTTTTTCCGCAACAGCAGTGACAAAATCATTATCGTCCAATTTCACAAAACTCCACTGATCCCCTTCTGCAGCAAATATTGGGATAAATCCATCACCCACAATATATTTTTTTAATAATTCTCCTTTTTCAACATAGGTATCAATGTTGTATATGACCACAGGTTCAGAATCTTTAATTAAAGAATCAGCTAAATAAGCTGTTGTTGCTTGTCCATCTGTTATTTCAGATATTTGTAAAATTTCAAAGTTTGATATTCCTAAATCGTGGCATTCTTCTTGAATGAATTTTTCAGATTGATGTTTTTTTTGCGTAATGAAAATGAATGTTTCATCAAAAAAGTCATTCAGACTTGATATGGCAAAGTGAAAAAGTGTCGTATTATTAACTTTTATCATGTGTTTCGGTTCTTCAAAGCCGACTTCTCTGAACCTTTTTCCTTCTCCAGCCATCGTAATTACCAATTTCATATTTTCACCTTAAACAAGTTTCATTGAATTTTTTTATGCCAACTGAAATCATACAATACTGTCTTTCCACGTTATCGTTGTGCATAGGTGCCATACTTAAAAATAACAAACTTTCAAGTAATTCAATGATATACGTTTTCCCATATTTTTGTTTTATTTTTTCATGAAACATTTTGCATATATTTTCATGTTTTTCCTCTAAATAAATTGAATAATTAATCGATTTATTTTTCCTAACCACATTGACTTCAAAAAGGTCATTAATTATAAAATCATAGTGCCCACAAACACTGTGCATCAGTTTAGCTAAGTCATATCGGTAATCACCATATATATCATAAGAACCAAATCTTCCTCTTGCATCTATGAGTTTAATTATTTTATTCCTTGTATCAAAGAAGATATTTGGTAGACATAAGTCACCATGGATAATATTCAAATACGATAGATCAAAAACATTAAACTCGTTTAATACTTCATCTAAATTGTCTATGATGTATCTCAGTGATTTATATTCAATTCCATTGATTTCTATCACATCATTCTCAAAAAAGAAGCTGAAACGTTCATCATCTTTTAAAATAATTAGTCTCTCGACAGTTTTAAAATAATACATATCACGTAATGCGGTTTTTATATTATTCATTCCGGCATCGCACTTATATTTCTTGAGTTCATCAATCAGTGTAAAAATCAGATTAAAAATAGTATCCCAAACATATAGTGGATAGGAACCGTAAAGATAGACATCAGTCAAACAGGGATATCCTACATATTCCATTTTAATAAAAGGATTCAAATTGTCGGTTGAATAATCGTATATACGGGGGGTAATATGCTGTACAGTTTTAGGCAATTTAAGGTTCCAATTAATCTCATCGATTAGTTTTTTTTTATTATTGCTCCTTTTAAGTAAAATATTTGTTTTAATATCCAATTGAATCTGATTAAATGATCTAGTGTTAATAAATTTTTTCTTAGTATCATAATATGTGTCAAGGTGTCCAACATCAATCCAGTCATCAGAAAATTTTAATTTGCAACCAATTTCAGAAATATATTCGAGAAGAGCCAAATAGAATGAGTCAGTTTCTTCATCGCCTGTAATGTATTTACTAAGTTTATTTAGAAAAATCAACGGTTTCGAAAAACCAAACACTCCAACAAAAACCTTCTTTTGTTCCTCCACCACTTTCGTATATTTATCGGTTATTGAAACAATTTTGTCATTTGAATCCGTTTCAAAACTTGTCCATCTAAATGGATCATCTACGATGCTATATGCCACAAAATCACTACTTTCTTCAATATCAATATGCTCTGTTACTGTATCTGCAAAATTGATATAGAGGTAGCTGTCCGTCAGCATACCATTTTCTTTTAAATGATTTAATGAATGGAAAATTGTATGTCCTAAATCTTTAACTATAGGAATGTCGATCAAAGAGCAATCTTTGTTAGTTTTCCTAATATAATTTTTTAATATCTCTTTTCCCTGATTGCATGAAATAAATTTATGTATTTTACTATCGCCATCATATTTATCGATGATGTGTTCCAAAACTGGTTTGCCTTGTAACGGCATCATTGCCGTTGGGATATAACCGACCTCTAATTTTAATTCATCACATACCAATATTGCCGAGGGCACTAACAGTATTTTTTTCATTTTGAGTTCTCCGAAAACCAAAAATCACGATATTCTTCTGGAAAATCATCAAAATGTATGATTTCATTATAGTATTCATAGATATTTTTGTTAGGCCAAAGGCTATCAGGATATAAGTTTCTCGTCCGAATATCTTTTTTACCAAGCAATCGGTAGTAAGGGGCTTTTGCAAGATTCATAACTAACATTTTTACTTTATCTTTTAAAGGTGCGGTTAAAATCTCCTCTTTGAGCGAGAAATTTCTACCAAACACGACTGGATTAAAACCCATTAGTTTTAATTTAAGATTTTGCTTCTGTTCTATATTCGAAAGAGTGTTGAAAAGCTTTGCTTCTGGCTGATAATATTTCTGAATAAATTTCTGTATATTGTCTCCTTTCGTCATTTCATATTTTTTTAAGTAATATGCTTGTACACTTTTTCCCAAATTATCTGGGAATGCAGAGGTATGGACATGTAGAAATTTCCAATATGGGTCAAAAACACTTGGTTTTACTCGTTCAAATGGTAAAATTTTATTCTTTCCATCCCAATATTCTAAATTAGAATGATGGGAGTAATAATAAATATTTTTTATCCCTATTTTCCCTAGCAGTTGTAGTACCAAAGCACCATGAACACTATTTTTATGTGGAAAAAGTTCTATGGGATTATAACCAAAAAAATCAATTTTATAAAAATAATTTACATCGAAAATAAAAAACATATCGTCTATATGCCCTAATGGAACATCTTGACCATAATACAAAAAGCCCAGACCTCTCACTGCGATTTTTTTCTTTTTTTCCTTAAGCTCTTGACTTATTTTTAAAAAGCTGTTTTCGCCCAATGGCCATGCATCCGAATGAAGATGCATGACATATTCACAACTATCTACCATTGCACCAGTACATGATTTTTTTATAGTATCTAAAACTCTACAAACTAAGTTTGTTCTTCCTCTCTGAATCCAAGGCATCTCTGGAGAGTACTTGATTTCCACACCTTGTGTAAAACAATCAACATCGAAATCTTCTATATATCTTTTAGCATTTGGGTAATTACTACATAAAGAAATATAATAATCATTTTTCCAGTTTTTCCTTATGATATCTATAAGAACTCCAACTTCTTCGAATTTATCATAAACAGAAATCGCAATTCCATTCATTTCTCATCTCCACCCAACATTTTTTCATTTTCTAATAATTTCACAATTTCATCATACGTTTTTGATATAAATTCAGTTGGCCTTATTGCTTTATCATCTACATAAAACCCTTTGAATCCACACCAAGGCTTTCCAAAATATATTTCATCATAAGGAATTTCATATTTATCTAACCACTCAAAAATTATCTTAGCAGTGTGAGCATTTATTTTTCCTAAATTGTTGTCATATGTATTCATATTTCTACCAGTGTAAAGGATAATGTTGAATCCTTTTCGTTTATACTCCATCAATTGTTCCAAAACATGTGTGTTTGGTTTCAAGTCTGCATACTCTTGACCTTCTTTCTTTGTTTCACACAAAACGCCATCGATATCAAAGACAATTCTATAATTTTTTTCCATTATCAACACCCTTCCAAAATTAGTTTTAACAATATTTGAAATTTAAAACCCAACCCGAACAAGGCGGAACCAAAAAGGTAGCGAGAATTTCTTGCCAAAAAAGCACGAAAATATCTCGTAAGGGAAGGGTACTTTCGAATGGACACTTCTGATGATACTTTTAATAGGCTCAGGACTTTTATGATAAATTGTTCGTAACATTTTAATGACTCTCCAGAAGACTCAACCCACTCAACATCCATGCCTGTCCCCATCTGATATACGGCATCTTATGCACACGGTTTTTGTACATCCTGTAGTAAAAATAACCGTCCTTATCCTGCATATTATCAATAATCCACTGTACCACTTTACTTACTATCTCTTTTGCATCTATGTATTCATCGCTTAATGTTGAGAGGCAAAGAATTGCTTCCGAACAGCTATGAATATCAATTGGATATTTACTTGTGTTTTTTAATTTTGGCACGGTACCATTTTCAAATAAGTTATTTGTATAATACCTAAATCCAGCGTCAAGGGCACGTTTTATCGTTATTTCTCCAGTAATCTTATAGATTTCATACAGAGCCCTCAACACAAATCCTGTGTGGTAATGGTCAATATTATACAACAATTTGTCAGGCGGTCCCCAATAATACCATGAACCATCTGAATTTTGTTCTCCGAGTGTATACTGTAGTGCCTTCATCGACATATCTATATATCCATTGTTTTTAGTTATATTCCCGACTCTACACAGCAATGCCGCCGAAAAAAGGTTTGCATTGTGTACATGATATGTATCTAGCGGAGTATAACTAAAGCATATCCTCTTTCCATCAAGATAATCAATATTTAGATCATTGACAATGAACTCGCAGGAACTTTCTGCAACTCGCAAATATCTATCATCCTTAGATTCCTCATACATATCCAAAAATGCATTTGCCACCATTGTGGTGACAACGCTTGATGGTGTCCCTCTCGGTATGAAAATTCTCGATTGCCAGTCGAATGGGTACCCCCAGCAGTACCCAGAATATCCTTTACTCAGATTTTTCTCAAGCCAATCCAGGCAATATTGTGCCTTTTCAAAATACTTTTTGTCACCAGTACATTTATACAAATTCAGGTAACCACTTGCAAACAGCCCCATGGCTTTTGCATTAATCTCCTTCTTCACCCCGAATACCTTTCTTGATGCACCTGGAAATCGATCAGTTACAATGTTTGCCGCAAACCCAAGATATTTGATCTTTCCCATCGATAAGAATAATTTTGTGCCCTTGATATCATAAGGATCATGCCCTTCCCAACCATTACGTTCAATCCATGAATCAAGGCGCATCAAACTTTCCATAACTAAATCATGGGCATTTTCCTGGGATTCAATGTTCATATTAGCTTTTCTCCAACTGCTCGTACAGTTCACACAAATTCTCCGCATCCGTTTCCCAGTTAAGCCCAGCCATTACCGTCTTGCGACCATTATTACCAAAAGCCTTCGCAAGTTCCGGGTTCTCATAAAGTTTAATAACTGCTTCCGCCATTTCATCATAGCCACCCGAAGGCACTACAATTCCACTATCTGCAAATTTTGCCACCAGCGCCAGCGGACCAACATCAGTTACGATAATTGGTTTACCCATCAGCATGTATTGGAATATCTTATGCGGTATTGTAGTTTCTGTATGTCCATTTGAACGGTGCGGAACAAGGCATACACCACTTATGTGAATGTATGTAGGCACATACTTAAAATCGACCCAGCCAGTGAAAATAACATTTTCTTTTACACCGAGTTTTCCACATAATTGTTTTAAATCATCCTCGTTTCCACCTTTGCCTACCAGCAACAATTTAGCATCCGGGATTTTTTGTAATATTTTTGGCATTGCTTTTATAGGGGTATCAAGTCCGCGGTGCGGACCAAAACCACCAATATACGAAATAATAAAATTGTTATTATATTTTGTAACTATGTCATCATCTATAACAGCATTGTCGAATACATCTAAATCCTCGGTGTTCATCACAACAGTAATTTTATCAGACAGGATGCCCATTTTAACTAACCGATCTTTTTGTTCATCCACCACTACAATTATGTGGTTTACATTATTAACACAATATTTTTCTAACATTTTGTGTAATGTAATATTAAAAGTAATGAATTGGTGTAAGTGCTTTTTACCCCATGCCCTCAATGCTTCTGGCCAGTTCTCATGCATGTCAAAAATCACAGGAATTTTTTGTTTTTTACTAACCAAAAGTGTTGTGGCAACTATTGGGAGATCATGCACATGCAGAATCTCAATATTATATTGGTTTGTTATTTTTGATATATGCCTAAACCATATACGTGTTCCAAAAGGATTTAAAAAAAATGGATCATTCAACAATAAGCTTATTTTTCCAAAATTCTTGTATGATTGATTCACCCTATGAATCTTCATCCCTTTGTAATCGGATTCAGCAGGTTCACCATCCTTTGTCATACAAACAAGATGGATCTCATGACCAGCTGTAATTAATGCACGTGCCTCTTTTTCCACCCGAATGTCTGGTGGGAAATGATTTGCTAATACCATACAAATTTTCATTATACAAGTTCCTTTATTTATATATAGGGATTTCTGAAATGGCACTTTTATTGCAATATTAGATTATGTGTTTTCTGCCTTGAAAACCAAGATTTTACCATTGATATCATCGATTTGTTTATCTTTCAGCCATTAATACATGATGAAAGTAATGATCGCAACAAAAGATAAAAATCGGGCAATCTTTATATACTTGAACATTATTCAGAAATCCCTATTATTATGCCATTTTATCAAATAACCCTAAGATTAGTGATATCATATCTCCAAAATTCGCCATTTGATTTAACATCCATATTTTTAGATTTTTTAACAATGCGATATTTGACAATTAGGTTATCATTTACTAATGCATTTAATGACAACGCCAAACAATGTGGCTTTGTGCCTATAGCATAGTGTATAATATGCGCATCCTTTATTCCATTATTTTCAATATCCTTAAGTTGTTGCCAAGCACTAATTGCATCACCAGCTGGTGCATCCTTGAGAGTATACATATTGTCAGGCAATTCACAAAAATCCACAATACGTTTTATCTCATATTTTACTCTTCCCTCATATTCGGGAGTATAACCAGGATTAGCACATAAAAATATTATAAAATTTGGCTCATATGTCATAATCTCATCAATTATAAAATGAGATTCAAAACCCAGCGAAAAAACAAATACT
>JAIORG010000277.1 GCA_021108255.1 Anaerolineales bacterium
GGAGTTTATGCAGAGCCCTTCGACTTCCTCCTCGGTTACACTCGGAGTCCGCTCAAGATAAGCTGAGCGAAGTGCTTGATGTCCACTCAGGACAGGTTAGGGGTGATGGCGCATGCTGAATACTCTTACCTATCTCCACCTCTGTATGGCGGCGCAGTAATGGCATATATACGGCAGATACGGCGATCAAGCATCCGGCTGCGGATCCGGGGATCTATTTCACTGAGGGTATCCGCGGTGGTGATTACTGTGGAAAGCCCGCCATTATAGCGGTAATTAAAGAGCTGATAGAGTTTTTCCTTAACCCAGGGGGTCATGGATTGAGTGCCCAGGTCATCAAGCACCAGCAGGGGGGTGGTTTTCACTTCGTCAAAGCGGCGGTCATAGCTGACGGTGCTCTCTGGGCTGAAAGTTGCCCGAAGATGGTCCAGTAGATCTGGAACCATGATAAAGAGCGGGGGAATACCCTCCCCGGTACGGTAGTTGGCGATGGCTGCGGCCAGGTGTGTTTTCCCGCTGGCATAATCTCCTTGCAGCACCAACCAGCCTTGTGGTTTTTCAGCAAATTTCTGGGCTGCCTTAAAAGCGCTCTCTAGTTTCTTTCGCTCTTCTTTCTCGAGGTTTTCATTTTCCCTGAGACTGAAATTTCCAAAGGTGCGTTCGCTGAGCAAGCCCAGGGATGATAGTTCAGAGTGCCCGGTATCATCCATCGGCCGGCGGTAATCCGGCGCCAGGATATTAACCCGGGTGACCAGCTCTGGATCTTGCAGCCGGGAGCGAATGCGGCCTTCCAATTGGTTCAGGGAAAGGTTGGTAGTGATTAATAAGGGAAGATTGTTGATATAGCGGTAATTGAGAATCTGGAATAATTTTTCCTGTGCCCAAGGGGTGGCATTTTCAGTCCCGAAGTCATCCATGATCAAGAGAGGGCAGCGCCGGATATCTTCAAAGCGCTCTTCAAAACTGGACTCGGGATTATTATAAGAAAACCGCAGGGTATCCAAAAGATCTGGTACCGTCAAAAACAGGGTAGGGATCCCTATGTCAACTACGAAGTTGGCAACAGCGGCTGCCAGGTGGGTTTTTCCGCACCCGTAATGTCCCTGAAGCACCAGCCAGCCCTGCAGTTTTCCGGCGAATTGGTGGGCATGGTTATAAGCCCGTTCCAGAGAATCCGCCTGGGCAGGACCCATTCCAATTTGTCCCCGGGGTTCAAAATTTTCAAAGGTCAGATGGGTGAGCTCGTCAAGATTGCTCATTTTATAAAGATCGTTCCGGACTTGCTGTTTTAACTGACCTGACCGGCAGGTGCAAACCTGGATGCGGCCGAAATCAGGATGACCAACCGGTAAATCGCGCCGGAGGTAGCCTACACCACCGCAGATCTCACATTCGGGATCTCCGGCGTAGGAAGCCGCGCTCGGATTAGTCTTCGATGAATCCTGCGAACTCATCTTCGAGATATGCCCGGCGGTCTTTTTTAGTATGTCTTCTATCTTGTCGCTCATCTCTTCCACCGTCCTGCCAACTGCGTAAGATGGCTTCTACATAATTCCATTTTCGGACATTGTTCTGGACTGCTATTTCCAAAGCTTGCCGAATCCAGCCTTCGGGGTAATTTTTTTCTGCTTCCCGGAGTGTATCCGCAATTAATGGAGTTAAGGGTCCGATATTTTCTTCATAGAGCTGAAATATATTTGGCTGCTCCATACTTAATGTTGGAGAGGGAACAGTTCCGTCGGAGGGGCGCCACGATCCGTCTGCGACGGATTGGACCGCGGCCTGCCCTCTGGGGGAGTGGAAAAAGTATATTGCCAGCTGATCGTCCTTGTCAGGAACTGATGTCTTCAGCAAGGTGCCGCGGTTCACTGCCAGCTCCAGCCCCGCGCGGACCGCGCGCTGCTGGGCGGCGGTCGTGGCGCCCATGCCTTCCATAAAGATCGGATCTCCTATAAAATCTTCTTCCTTCAAAAATCTGACTTCCCCTTCCAGGCGGGTGATTTGCCACAGCGCGTAAAGGGTGACCTTGAGTTCGTTCAGATCATCGATCTGCGGCAGCAGTTCTTTAAAGAACAGGGTTGGAATCCTGGTGGTATTTATTTTTCCAGGAGGAAAGCCATCAAATCCCATTAGGTCACCTGTGAGAGGTCAATATTCCGGGTGGCAGCGTTCTCGAATTTAGCCAGATTCTTGCGGAAGACTAATTGAACTTCGCCTGTGGGACCATTACGGTGTTTGGCTATAATTATCTCAGCCAGATTTTGGTGGCTTGAGTCTTCCTCGTAAACCTCGGGTCTGTAAATGAACATGACGATGTCAGCATCCTGTTCCAGGCTGCCGGACTCTCGAAGGTCGGACAGCACCGGGCGTTTATCCGAACGCTGCTCAACGGCTCGAGACAGCTGGGCGGCGGCAAGCACCGGTACGTTCAGCTCCCTTGCCAGGATTTTCATATTGCGGGAAATATCGGAAACTTCCTGAACGCGGTTATTAGAGCGGATATCTCCGCCCATCAACTGCAGGTAATCTACGACTATCAAATCTAGTTTGTATTCCAGGTGCAGCCGGCGGCATTTTGTCCGCAGCTGAAGTGGCGTGAGAGCGGGAGTGTCATCCAGGAAGATATGGGTATCGGTCAATACTTCAATAGCTTGCGTGAACAGCAGCCATTCGTTGGGATTCAACTTTCCAGAGCGCAGCTTGGTGGAATTGATTCCTGTTTCCTGGGCGATCAGGCGCTGCACCAACTGTTCATTGGACATTTCCAGAGAAAATATTGCGACATGTTTTTTATGGACCTGAGCGGCATTTTTCACCGCGGTAAGCAAAAAACCAGTTTTCCCCATCCCAGGTCTCCCGGCGATAATCAATAGGTCGGAAGGCTGCAGGCCGCCAAGCATTTTATCTATATCAAAAAAGCCGGTTGGTACACCTACCAGGTCGTCATCTCGCTGGGAAAGATCTTCAATGCGGTCAAAATAATCACTAAGGACAGCACGGATAGGCTGGAGGTCGCGGGTTAATCGGCGTTCACTGACGTTAAAAACCGCTTTCTCGGAATCATCCATCACCGTATCCAGGCTGAGGTTTTCCTCGTAGGCTAACTTGGCGATCCGGTTTGCAGCGGCTAGCATACGGCGGCGGATGGCGGTCTCCTCTACCCGGCGCCCGTAAGCTTCAGCGTGCAGGGAGGAGGGGACGTTGTTGATTAATTTGGTGATATAAGCTGCTCCGCCGATATCTGACAGATGCCCCATCTGGTCCAGTTCTTCGGTGACAGTAACAAAGTCGATTGCTTCGTTTCGGTCATGCAGGGCAACAAAGGCTTGCCAGATCCACTGGTTGCGGTGAATATAGAAATCATCCGGCTGCAGGAATTGGGCGACGTCGTAATAGGCTTCGGGATTGATGAGCACAGCTCCGATGACCGCTTCTTCTGCTTCGCGGCTGTGGGGAACCATCTGTGGTCCGGAGGATTCAGGAGCGGCTTCAAATTGGACAGCTTCAGTCATGGCGGGGGGTTCTTTTATTAGTTTGAGTTAGTTGTATCGTAAATCGGAAAGCCTGTGAATAATGATAATTTCTTCTGTCTGATATACCGGGAGAGTAGACCCGGTTTAGTCGTCGTTTAGATTTTCTTCTTCGTCCTGGTCAGGAGCAGGCTTTTCAGGGGCAATTTTGTCCAGATAATTTTCAAATACTGAGAGCCGCTCCGTTTCCAATTCTTCATCCGGACCAGTTTCAGAGAGGTCATCTTCAGGGAATAATCCAGCTTCCTCCAGCACATTGTTGGCGACAAAAATCGGTACTTGCGTTCGGATAGCCAGGTTCATTGCATCCGAAGGTCGGGAGTCGATGTTATGTTGGGCGCCGTTGATGCTGACAGCGATATTGCCGAAATAAGTCTCATCTTTCAGGGAAACAATTTCCACCTGTATGACCTGTGCATCGAGCGATTCCAGAATATTGACAAACAGGTCGTAGGTTAGCGGTCGGGAAACTTCCACTTCCTGGAGAGCCAGGGTGAGATGTTCCGCCTCATAGATGCCGACCATAATCGGCAAGTAGCGGTCAGAATTCAGCTCGCGCAGGATGACTACTCGTTGCTGGGACATCAAGCTGACCCGGATGCTGTCGATGACCACCTCAACCATGTTGGGCATAATTGGTGCTTCCTATAAGATTAGGCGCTGCTGTCTTGTTATTCTATCATGCGCGGGAAGTCGTTGCAACGAACGAACCTTAAGAGCTGACATTTCTTAAGCTGTAATACGTAATAGACCTCCGAGGTCGTTGAGACCTCGGAGGTCTTGGCGACCTCGGGGATTGAAGCGGGAAATGTTATAATATATAATATAATTTGTATCGAACGCAGAATTAAATATATTGGCAAATATCCAGGGGGTGATTATGCCGAGAAGATATCTAACCTTTTGCCCAGGTGAATATTATCATTTTTACAATCGGGGTGTGAACCGCGAGGCGATCTACTTTGATGATGATAATTATGCTCACTTTCTATGGAATATTCAAAGATATTTAGCGCCTGTGGCAACCATCGGGGCGTATTGCCTGATGCCAAACCATTATCATTTGTTGGTAGTGGTAAACGAGATTTCCAAGGTAGATCAGACCTCCGAGGTCTCAGCGACCTCGGAGGTCTCGTTGATGGTCTCAAAAGCGATGATGAAGTTGTCGGTTTCGTATACAAAAGCCATCAATCATCGATACAATCGTGTGGGACCATTGTTTCAGGGTGCATTCCAGGCCAAACATATTGAGAGTACCGCCTATTTATGGCAGCTTGCCGGCTATATTCACCTCAACCCGGTAGAAGCCGGGTTGGTTCGATTACCGGAGGATTGGAATTTCTCAAGCTACCGGGCATACCTGGGTTCGGAAATCCCTCAATTATTGCCAATAGATCCGGTTTTTGACCTCCGAGGTCTCAACGACCTCGGAGGTCTCGTTGATCTCGGTAAAAACGCCGACTGATGGACGACCATATAGATTACATTCATCAGTATCCGGCGGTAACTGGATTAGTGCAACACCTCGAAGATTGGATGCCTTCTAGTTGTTGGGTTTATCTTGGTTTGAAAGAAGCGAGTTTTCTGGACAGGAACTGGTAATGGAATAATTAATAAGACCTCCGAGGTTTCAGCGACCTCGGAGGTCTCTGGTTCTTTAGCAAGTGGAAAATATCAGCCGATGACTTTTTCTTCTTCCCGTTTGGATTCTCGAATGCGTGTGCCGTGATCAAGGATTCGTTTCCGGATCCTCAGATTCTTTGGTGTGACTTCCAGGAATTCATCATCCGCCAGAAATTCGATGCACTGATCCAGACTCATTTCTCTGGGTGTGACCAGCCGCTGATTAATTTCACGGATACTATTCCGCATATTAGTCAGGTGTTTGGCTTTGCAGACATTAATCTCAATATCGTCCGGTCTCTGGTTTTCTCCCACAACCATTCCCCGGTAGACTTCGATGCCTGGCCCGATGAACAGAGTACCTCGGCCTTCGGCGTTTTTTAAACCAAAGGTGGTTGTGATCCCGGTTTCCCAGGCTACCAGCGAGCCGTGAGAGCGAGCATCAACATGACCTGCTTGGGGCGCAAAACTATGGAATGCAGTGTTCAGAACACCCGTGCCCTTGGTCATGGTCAGGAAGTGGTGGCGAAAACCGAGGATTCCCCGGGTGGGTGCCAGGAAAGTGAGCAGTACAGTGCCCGTGCTTAATTCCCTCATTTCCTTTAATTCTCCCTGCCGGTTATTGAGTGACTCCATTACAATGCCGATATCGTCGGGGTTGATTTCAATCCTGACTTCTTCAAATGGCTCCATGATCTCACCGGACGAGGAGGTTTGCAGTATCACTTCAGGACGCGAGACATGGAATTCATAACCTTCGCGGCGCATGGTTTCGATCAGGATGGCCAGGTGCAGCTCTCCCCGTCCAGAAACCAATAGAGTGTCCGTGTTCTTTGTTTCTTCCACCCGCAGGGCTAAATTGCTTTTTATCTCCCGGAAAAGACGTTCACGCAGTTTTCGGGATGTTTTCCAGGTTCCTTCTTTGCCAAAGAAGGGAGAGGTGTTGACCCCGAAGGACATCCGGACCGTGGGGGCTTCCACCTTTATCCTGGGTAGGGAAATCGGGTTTTGGGGATCGCTGATTGTATCGCCAATGGTAATCCCTTCCAGTCCGGCGACTGCGACAATCTCACCCGCCCGGGCTTGGTCCACTTCCCTGCGATCAAGTCCTTGATAATCATATAAGTAGCTGATTTCTCCGGGAACGATTTTTGAGTCTGAAGTCAGGTAAACCACCTGCTCCCCGATCTTGATCTCACCAGCAAAAATCCGTCCGATGGCGGTCGGTCCCCGGAAATTATCATATTCCAGGGAGGTGACCAGCATCTGAAGAGGATGATCGATTTCCACTACTGGTGCGGGAATTGATTTGAGGATGGTTTCGAACAAGGGCTGCAAATCTGGTCCTACGTCTGGTGTGTGCCCTGCACGATGCTGAGTAGCGATTGCATACACCACGGGGAAACTCGCCTGTTCCTCGCTGGCCCCCAGCTCAATGAACAGATCAAAGGTGTCATTTAAGACCTGGGAAGAGTCCGCAAGTTTGCGGTCAACCTTATTAATGACCACGATTACTTTGTGGCCGAGCTCCAGGGCTTTTTGAAGTACAAAACGTGTTTGGGGACGGGGACCTTCGGCGGCGTCAACCAGCAATAAGACCCCATCGACCATGTTCAGCACGCGTTCCACTTCTCCCCCGAAGTCTGCATGCCCGGGGGTATCAACAATGTTGATTTTTACAAGCTGGTCGGTTTCGGGGTCAGCGATCTCGATAGCCGTATTTTTGGAAAGGATAGTGATGCCTTTTTCGCGTTCCAGGTCATTGGAATCCAGCACCCGTTCCCTGATTATTTTATTTTCATGAAAGACGTGGGCTTGCTGTAAGAGCCCATCAACCAGGGTGGTTTTTCCGTGGTCGACATGGGCGATAATAGCCAGATTGCGTAAGTCCGTACGGGTAGTTTTCATCATTTTCTTCTCAGTGCATAAAAAAACCGACCGATCTTGGCCGGATTTCCAAATAATAACTTCGTCAGTTTACCAGAGGAATGATGATTTGAACAGGTTTGTGATGTTAGGGCAGTCTAAGATCTGGGACAAGTCAAGGATACCGAAAAGGGTCTCCAGGGTTTTACAGACCCCGGAGACTTTTCTTTAATTGTTCTTCTTTAATTGGGAAATTCTCTGCATCAGCTTATTCAAAGATAAAGTCCAAAGAATTAGGATGGTAACGGTTAGTATTCCGGCAAGAAATCCAAACAGGTAAGGTCTGATATTAGACATAATAAACAGGAAGATCGGCAAGAGGAATGTCAGTAAAATTATGATTCGCTGATATTTCTGGATTTTTGAGTCGGTATCACTAAAAATCTCCGCAGTTTCTCCGGGTTTATACTGCTTTCGGAAGTATGCCCAGTAAGACAAGCCACGAACATGTTCCCAACCCGCATCTTGAAAGAGCTGCAGATAGGCTTCCCTGTCCTTTTTCCCTATTACAGTGAAGTCTAAGCGGTAAATAACATTATCGGGATCTCCCACATGGAAGTGATAAACTCCAAAGAGTTGAGGTTTCTCCAGATGATAACCACGGGTTGCCATCTCCGACAACCAGGCTTCTTCCTGTTCATCCTGCCAGACCCAAAACCACCTGAATTTTTTAACTGTGTTCTTGTTCATTAATTACCTTCCTTCGTAAGGTCAGCAGGCAAAAGCCCACTTATTTTTTCAGCACACCGAATCATTATTTTCAGCCTATCCACTTGCTCGATTAAGATCCGAATACCTTTCTCGGTGAGCTGGTAAATTTTCCGGCGGCCCTCTTTATCCACCATTGAGATTAACTTGTTTTGTTCCAGAGAAGTGAACGCTCCATAGAGGGTGCCTGGCGCTAACCTGACAGTGCCGGCACTGATTTCCTTTGCTTCCTTCATCACCGCATAACCGTGTTTTGGCGTGACCAGGGACAGCAAAATATAGTAGGTTGCTTCTGTGAGGGGTAGATGCTTCGTAAGCGATTTTTCATTCATAAGCGATCCTTTTATATATGAGTTGTTATGACGTTCGGCGTTATAACGAGTTCCGATACATCGTGTACCGTTATAGTAGGTGATTTGTCTTATTTTGTCAAGGGGTTTGTTCTAGAAGAATTTGAAGGCAAAAAAACTGGCAGTTTTTCGTGTACACTATAAATAGTCCCGCCGCCCTTTTTCCAGGGAGTGTCAGTTGATCAAAATAAACTCTTTTTAGAGTAGAATAAAATAAGAATAACACCCCCCAGGGATTTTTGTGCAGTACCTGGGACAGATGCAGTCAGGAGGTTATCCCATGATTGACTTGCTGATGTTGGAAAAATATTTCCCGGGAGGCAGCCTGGAAGGGGGAATTGAACTTGCAAACCGCCTGGATTGGGGACTCACGGTTCAGATGGCCGGGTTAGAGTACGTGATTTCCAGCGGCGATGAGCCTATCTTGCGAACCGAGAGCAAGGATGCGCTGCAGACATTCATCTATGGCCTTGGTTTGGCCTATGCGGTTCTTCCGGAGGATTTGTTTATCGGTTTGGAAGCTGCCTTGGAGAAACTCTAATCTAACCATATAGGCATTGATAGAACGGTGTTTATTGATGAATGATGATTGGTTCTTTTTCAGCTAGAGTAATTTATGTTACGATGCAGTTCGTATCAGTAATTATTGGTCCTACTTCTTTTTAAAGGAGAGATTATGAGCGGCTTATCTAACCAGAATCGGAATTATCAATTTGTTCTTATCGGTTGTACCCTGATCCTGCTCAGCCTGGCTTGTAATCTACCACTCACGGCCAGTCAATCCCCTGGCGATCAGGAAAAACCGGCAGGATTTGTGGAAACCAGCATCGCTGAAACCATAGCCGTAATTGGACAGGGAGAGCCCGTTGATACTGAAGAAAAAACTGTACAACCGGATCCCCCCACGGCGACTTTTACACCGGAGAGTACAGACACGCCGACATTAACGCCCACGGCCACCGAGACGCCAACCCCGGAAGCCCCAAAGGTGTATATATCAGAAAACACTAATTGCCGCACTGGCCCTGGAATAATCTATGATTGGTTGGTCACAGTTCAAAAAGGGGAGGAGCCTGAGGCAGTAGCCAAGGATCCTCTGGAAGAATATTGGTATATCCGGCGGCCGGGACAGGAAGGGTCATTCTGCTGGGTGTGGGGCAAATATGCCACACCTGTTGGAGACACTGCTTCCCTGCCGGTTTTCACACCGCCACCTACTGCGACGCCGGCCCCTATGGCTTATTCTATTAAGTATATTTCTCTTATCGGGCCCTGTCCCAGCTATGCGTTGATGTACCAGATTACAAACATCGGTGTATTCACCCTGGAGTCCTGGAAAACGACTATGACGGATCACACCGGTGGCTCAAATCCCATGTCAACTGATCATGACAGCTTCGCGGAGTATTCTGGATGCAATCCGGTTAATCAGCAGGTTGATCTCACCACGGGGGAGAGTTATTATCTGCTGGCGATATTTGGAAACAATCCGCAAGGGCATGACATCACTACTAAAATAAAGATCTGCACTGAGGATGGGTTGGGCGGAGAATGTCTGGTTAAAACCTTCCGGCACACACCGTGATCGATTTGTACCCGTCAATCACTTAATATTAAGATACGTCTCTGCTGGCAGGATTTGGATTGCGGCTTCGATTTCCTTGGAAACGCCTTCCTCGATGCGGGAATAACGGATAGTTCCCTTTATATCAATCAGGTATAAGGTTGGTCGGCAGTTGGTTTGATTGATCTGCCAGGTTTCGCCGTTGTTGTCCTGTGCAACCGGGTAGGTGACCCCTTACTCTTTGACGGCTTCGGGGACGTTCTCAACAGCTATGCTCGAATTAGGTTTGGGATTCCCCCTGCAGGAAATGATTACAAGGTCATTTAATATTACATAAGGGATATTTTGATGTCTATCGATGTAGTAAACCTCACTCAAAAATTTTCGCTCATAGCTGAACAGTGGGATCCAAAAATCATTGCCCAGTTGAATGATTATCAGGTTAAGATCGCCAAAATACAGGGGGAGTTTGTCTGGCACAGCCATCCAGGGACGGATGAGATATTTTTAGTGATAGATGGTAAATTGACCATTCATCTCCGGGATGGGGATCTATATCTGGAATCCGGGGAGATGTGTGTTATTCCTCGCGGCGTGGAGCATAAACCAGCCGCTGAAGAAGAATGCCAGATTTTGATGATGGAACCGGCTGGGACCCGGAACACCGGAGATGCAGGCGGCGAACGGACGATTGAAGATACTGCCTGGATCTAGCTAACAACAGGTTTTTTAAGGAAATAGCAGAAGCGCATTTGCGGAGGATTATCATGATTCGGGTCAGCCCAAGTTGGAGAACACTGGAGCCGAATTCCTCGGTGGGATTACTGGTAATTAAGGGCGCGCTCAATATCCCTGACCACCCGGAATTGCAGAATGCCAAAAGGGCATTGGAAGAAGAACTACGTGGGCGGTATGCAGGCATGGATAGAAAGGTGCTCAGAGAGGAACCGGTCCTGGCTGCTTATGATGCTTTTTACCGACGGTTCCGAAAATCTTATCATGTTCAGCTGCAGCTGGAATCCGTTGTAATAAAGGGGAAACCGATCTTTTCTCCCTCTGCGCTGGTAACCTGCATGTTTATGGCGGAGCTAGAAACCGGACTGCTGACTGCTGCTCACGATTTTGATGCCTTGAATTTGCCGCTGACGGCTGAGATTGCTGACGGGGAAGAAACCTACCAAAAATTGAATGGTACAGAGCAGCAGCTTAAGGTAGGAGATATGTATATTAGGGATCAACAAGGCATCCTCTCTTCTGTCATCTATGGGCCTGACCAACGGACACAGATACTTCCGGGTACTGTAAATTCCGTATTTACGACCTATGGCCCGCCGGGGGTCAGCGCGTCCCAAATAGAAACACAGCTGGAAAAGTTGGAGGGGTATATCAGGCTGTTTGCACCGAAGGCTGTTAGAGAGCAGCTCGTAGTTTTACCCTAGGAACTGCCCGGACTCGTTGAATCAATTGCAAGGTGATATAGAGAATATCTTGCCCGTTCATATTCAAATACTACTAATCAAATCTTTTGACGCCTTTTTTCTATCTCTTGAATTTCTTCTCGTTCTATTCC
>JAIORG010000289.1 GCA_021108255.1 Anaerolineales bacterium
ATGGATGGTATTAAAGCTGCGGAAGCAATCATAAAGCAGATTAATGGGGAAGATTAACCAGGTTTATGCAGAAATAAACCTAAATCTTAGCTTGAGAAATTGGGTAAAGATATATTTTTCGGAAGCAGTTAAGGTTGTGTAAGGATAAATAAAATTAATTGTGACTTTGAACGGATCCTAATAAAATCAAAACTGACGCCTTTAAAATTCAGGCGTCAGTTTGTGTAATATATTTTGAAAGGTTAAATTATTTTTCAAGTCAATCTTGATTTGTGATCAATTTTTGTGTGTTCGGCAAGCAAAGAATAACCAATAGAATAGAACTTACTATCGGAGCTGGGAGGAACATTGAGAAACGATTAACTTCAAACACATTGTGGATACCCATCGGATAGCCGCCGATAATTGACATTGTCGCGGCGAATATTCCCACAGGAACTGCCCACGACTTTTGCTTGAGAGCTGCAAAAATAAAGATCGCCCATCCTGCTGCTCCCCACCAATTAACTTGCTGTGAAATTACATAGATCCCATTCCAAAACGAATCTGTATTCTGGACAAATGTTTCGGCTGTCTGGAAAGTAGTTTGGAATCTGGAAATTGGCGCTACGCCATCGATAAAGGTCAGCACATAAGCTAACCCAGCAGCGAACGTAAGTCCAATAACCTTTTTATTTACATCGCCAATAAGTAACATCCCAAACCACATAATCGCTGCCAGGATAAAAACCCAGAGTGTAGGGGTTGGCAATCCGCTATCGGCAGCAGGGATCATGGGGAAGAATCCGGCCAGCAAGAGGATTGTCGCCGATACTGCTCCCCAGAACCAGGCCCAGGATTGTTTTTTCAGGAATCCCCACAGGACTGCAGCGCTCATCGCTCCAGCGGCTGTTCCCAGCCAGCCAAGTACTGCATAGACTACACGGACAGTGTTGCTCTCTTCCCATTGTCCGGCAGCGAAATGGGTGTGGATGACTGCATTGTATGTATCAGCCAGGAAATAAAGGGTTAGGATTCCTGCCAGGACCCCAATGAAGGCTAGAAACGCGCCAAGCTTGTGGTTGTTTTTCATATTCTTCTTCTCCTTGAATACAGGTGTTAATGATTAAAGCCACTTTTTGAAACAGCATGATTTTTTGAAAATTTACTTATTGAGATTACATAGAACGATGCATTTTACTATAGATAAACCCGCTTAAACAAAAACTAGCTTAACTGCTTGATTTTATGTACCTGCTATGTTACGTACGCGAATTTTCGTATCTAGGGAGTGACACTTTATTCATAGTGCTGCAAAGATAGAAAAAAAGGCAATTCGTCGAGACCAGCTTACCTGGTGGAAAATAAGAAAGGAGGAAATCTTCTAAATATGAAAACGGGAGTAAATAAGAATTGCTCCAAGTTTTAACTGGGAGCAATTAATTTCGCTGCAGTAAATTTTCTTTGACGATTTAAAACTCTGTTAGAATCAGGATAATGGAGCAAAAATGACGCTCGATCCGATCCTTAAGACCAACCTTTTTTATTCAGACTTACATTGAAAATTATGCAATCAATGAATGTAGAGAAAAGGACCCCTACTATGAACGCAAGCATCCTGCTAAACCCCAAATGTCTTAACCGCCAATATCCAGACCAGATATCGCGGGAGATCATGGAAAAAACCATTGCGTTTTTTGAGAACAAAGGAAAACGCAAGCTAAAGGAAGATGATCATTCAAGGACATGGTATGCGGACTTCCTTGATTTCATCAAAGAGGAAAAAATTTTCTATACGCTATTAACCCCATCGGAATACGGGAAAGGAGAAACTCGTTGGGATACTTGGCGGAATTGTGAGTTCAACGAGATACTGGCGTTTTATGGCCTGGCCTACTGGTATACCTGGCAGGTGACTATCCTGGGATTGGGTCCAATCTGGATGAGCGATAACGATGAGCTCAAGGAAAAGGCGGCAAAATTCTTGGAAGAAGGGGAGATCTTTGCGTTTGGGCTATCCGAGAAGACTCACGGTGCAGACGTGTATTCCACCGAGATGACTCTTAATCCACAAGGCGGGGGGGAGTTCTTCGCTAATGGAGAGAAATACTATATCGGGAATGCCAACAAAGCCAGAATGATATCCACTTTTGGAAAGCTAGCTGAGAGCGAAGAATATACCTTCTTTGTAGTTGATTCTCAACATGAAAACTTCGATTGCATCCAGAATATAACGGAAAGCCAGAATTATGTTGCCCAGTTTGCTTTGAAAGATTATCCGATCACCGAGGGGGATATTCTGTCCATGGGCAAGGACGCCTGGAATATAGCCTTGAATACGGTCAATGTTGGAAAATACAATCTGGGGTGGGCGTCGATCGGGATCTGCACTCACGCTTTGTACGAGGCTATTACGCATGCTGCTAACCGCCGCCTCTATAATATGTATATTACTGACTTTCCACATGTGAAGCGCATGTTTACAGACGCATACTGCCGACTGATTTCGATGAAGTTGTTTACATTGCGTGTAGCAGATTACCAACGCTGTGCATCTCCTGAAGACCGGCGATACTTGCTCTATAATGCGCTGGTGAAAATGAAAGTCACCACCCAGGGTGAAGAGGTCATTGATTTGCTATGGGATGTGATAGCGGCCAAGGGATTTGAGAAAGACACCTATTTTGAGATGGCAGCCAGAGATATTCGTGCCCTGCCCAAGTTGGAAGGAACTGTCCATGTAAATATCGCTTTAATCGTAAAATTCATGCAGAATTATCTCTTTATGCCAGCTGAGTATCCGGAATTACCCCGTTGTAATGAAGCAGAGGATGATGTTTTTCTCTTCGACCAGGGGCCGACCGGGGGATTGAGCAAAGTCCAGTTTCATGATTTTAGTCCCGTTTTTGAAAGCTGGGTTCTGCCGAATGTAAACCTCTTTCAAGAACAGATTGCAGTCTTCAGGGAATTTCTGATGATGTCAACACCAGATGAGGATCAGCAAAAGGACATTGATTTTTTACTGGCGATGGGAGAGATATTTTCGCTGATCGTGTATAGCCAATTGATCCTTGAGAACGCAAAAATATATCAAGTTGAGTCAGGCGTCGTCAACCAGGTATTCGATGTTATGGTGAGAGACTTCTCAAAATACGCTTTGGATTTGCACAATAAAACCAGTAGCAGGCCGCAGCAAATGGAGATTTGTCTTAGGATGCTCCGTAAACCAATTGCAGATCAAGCACAGTATGAGGATTTGTGGGAAAAACAAGTGCACACTCTCAACGGCAAATATGAAATGAATGATTGAAACAGGGATGAGGCAAGAAAATGGGACAGAAAAGAATTGTTTAACTTCTGCTAAATTGATCCCTGGATTCGCAATATAAGCTCTCAGATATTTATTCCAATTAAATAGAGGAGGATGGTATGGAACCGAGACAAAAAAGCATAAACAAACCCTGGCTTCAGTTCTATGATGAAGGAGTACCGCCAAGTATAGAATATCCATCCATCCCCCTTGACAGCCTGTTGGAGAAAGCCGCAGCTGATCATCCTGATAATCCGGCCATTATCTTTGGCGGCAGTGTGGGTTCGAAGGTGATAGATAGCACGATGACTTACAGGCAGCTTAATGACTCGGTCAATCTTTTTGCTGCCGCGATGCAAAGCTTGGGTGTGAAGAAAGGGGATAGAGTGGCCATGTTTATGCCCAACTGCCCCCAACTTGTGATTGCTTACTATGGGGCTATGCGAGCTGGAGGCATTGCCGTTCCAAGCAATTTTCTTTATACAGCAAAAGAAATACAAAACCAGCTGAACGATTCTGGAGCACAGATAATCATTTCTCTGAGCTCTTTTTACCAAATGATTGACAATATTCGGGGCAACACAAAACTGCGGCATATTGTTGTTACTAATATCAAAGAGTATTTTCCACCTTTGCTTAGAATGATGTTCACCCTGTTAAAGGAAAAAAAGGGCGGGCATGCGGTGAAGATTACCAATCCGAATGATATTTGGTTTAAATCATTACTGAACGACGCAGAACTTCCTTTGGAGCCAGTAAAGACGATACCTAGTGATACAGCGTGTTTGATCTATACCGGCGGGACAACTGGAATACCGAAGGGAGCCGAACTCACCCACCGCAACGTGCTGTCAAATGCCATTGCAGGCAGTTTCTGGTCACATTCCCAAGAAGCAAAAGAGATTTCCATTGGCGCCCTGCCGTTCTTCCATTCCTATGGGATGACAGCAGTGATGAATATGACTATTGCCTCGGCAGGTGCGATGGTGCTCATCCCTGATCCGCGGGATGTGTTGCACGTTATGGGCTCCATAAACAAACACAAAGCGACTTTATATTCCGCAGTGCCTTCAAGTTATACACGGATCAACACGCATCCCGACGTGAAAAAATTTGACTTAAGATCTGTTCGGGTTTGCCTAAGTGGAGCGGCACCGCTCCCGCTCAAAGTTCAGGAAAATTTTCAGGCCATCACAGGCGGTAAGTTAGTTGAAGCATTTGGTATGACCGAAGCCAGTCCGGCAACCCATGTTAACCCACTGGAGCGAAATAAAATTGGGACAATTGGTACTCCCTGGCCTGATACGGATGTTCGGATCGTGGACGTTGATACTGGTGAAGAGGAACTACCTCAGGGCGAGATCGGTGAGATGATCATACAGGGACCCCAGGTCATGAAAGGGTACTGGCGGATGCCCACTGAAACGGCCAATATGCTGAGAGAACACCCGTCGATTGGCCAAGGAAAATGGCTCCACAGCGGTGACATCGCCTACATGGACGAGGAGGGCTATTTCCGCATTGTGGACCGCAAGAAAGACATGATCATCTGTGGCGGGTTCAACGTCTACCCAAGGAATATTGAAGAGGTACTATTCCAGCATCCAGCAGTAAAGGAAGCTGGCGTGGTTGGAATGCAGGATGAATACAGGGGTGAGACAGCAATCGCTTTTGTAGTACTCAAAGAGGGAATGACTGTGACAGAGCAGGAAATCATTGATCACTGCACAAAGCATCTGGCCAAATATAAAGTCCCCTCGAAAGTGATATTTCGAGCTGCATTACCAATGACAGCTGTTGGCAAGGTTCTTCGTCGTGAGCTTGTCAAGGAGTTAACTGAGGAGAAATGAACTTGAATCGTAACGGATTCTGATTTTCCCATTTCGAGAATTAAATAGGAAGCCGCTCAAGGTCAACCTTGGGCGGCTATTGTACCCCCACTGTGACTCGAACACAGGTCTTCGCCTCCGGAGGGCGACACTCTATCCACTGAGCTATGGGGGCTCGAGTGAAATTCTACCAGAACTACTGTTTAGGGACAACCCTGCTGAAGTAAGAAAAAATTGAAAAATTAAGGCAATAAGCAGAATTATCAACCAGGGTCTAAATGTATTTAATTTATTAACTTCTTCAAATATTTTTTATAGATATAAAATTGGGAAATGACTAAATGAACCCGAGGGATTAGTTAGTCCAATCGAAAGATCCGAGCAGTTTAACTTCGTTGTTCAGTGAATGCTCTTGTTCTGTTGCGTATAGTTGTAGCGGGAAATTTTTCAGAGTTTCTCAGAAAGCAGTTTCAGTTCCGATCGCAGCCGTTGAATTTCCAGAATTGTTCCAAATTCATCACCGTGTTTGGCAAGCTGGCGTTTTTTGTGCATCAGCTCTCCGCAAGCCTGGTAAAAATTGCGAATTTCTCCATAATTTCCTTGAAATCTGGCCTTGAGAAAAGTTAAGCTTTGCCTCCAGGCAGAACAAGCTGTGCGGTAATGATTCGCTGAGAGCAGTTCTTGTTTGTGCTCAATAGCTAAATATTCTTTCATCCAGCGCTGTTCCCGTTTTATTAATAAGAGGATCAGGATAAGCAGACCAAGATAACCGCTCCAGTCCCAGATAGTGGTAAATATGATCCCGGATTTACTGTCAAACAGGCTGGCAAACAAGTTGTGGAGGAGATGGAAGGTAACGGCAGCGGACCAACCAAGTAAAGGGGCAATCCACTTCCAGATCGTTTGGGTAGACCTGCGGGCCAGGGCAAAACCCAACCCTATGAACGCTGTATAGAAAGGATGCTGCCATCCTACTAGAAAAACCCGGATCAGGATTAAATCGAGGGTGCCTTCCCATCCGCTTTCCAGAAAGCCAAGTTGATGGATATACCAGGCATTCTCAGTTGCTGCAAAACCAAGAGCTGTAACACCTCCGTAAATTACACCGTCGAGGAGTGAATCAAATTCTGAACGGAAAATCAGGTAGACTGCAAAAACAGCAGCTCCTTTGAGAGTTTCTTCCACTACAGGAGCTATCAGGGTGGACAGGGTGAGCTGGGTGGCAAATTCAGATTGAGTGATTAGATAGAGTCCCATACTGGATAGGGTGTTAATTACAAAGGCTGCTCCTGCAGCGACCACCGCCCCCCAGGAAAAAACGCCAAGCAGGATATGCAGGGGTTCCTTTTCATAGCGATCCAGCAGGTAAAGGAACCAGGCAAAAATAAACATGGGGATGATGCCAGCAAGAATTGAAACCAGAAGCCCCATTAGATCATTCTCCGTTTGTGTCCAGGACTATTTCTGTCCGGCAAATATTGGTGCCTGTCGCAGGAAGTTCAAGAGCTGCCAGGATTTCATCCGGGCGGCCGGTAGCGCCGGGAAGCGCTGACAGCGTCATCTGGAGTTTAGATGGAGAAGAAATGTCACAATTGAGTTCTTGTATCAGTGGGCGGAGATCATAGGTTTTCCCTTTTCGATCCCTGATTACACTTGCAGAATTGAGTAAATTCTCGATTTTCTCTGGTAAATCAGGAGATTTTGCATCCAATATGATTAAATATGACGCGGCGGTCACGAGAGTCGGGAGCTTGGGACCGAAAATGTCTTCAATTTCCTCTGTTTCCTGGATCAATAAGCCAGGAGGGAGGGATTTTTTGAGGTCAGGATGGAATTCTGAAAGAGAGAGGACATCTGATAACCAGAAATCGCCAATTTCTCCTGTGCTGGTAAAGCCTAAAGGCAGAGGCGCCGCCATATTCATTACGGGACGGGGAGAAAAACCCTCGCTGTAAGAGAGGGGCAGCCCAGCGCGGCGAAAAGTCCTTTCCCAGGTAAGCACTAAATCAAGATGGCTTGTAAAACGCATCTGTTCTGTTTTTGAAAAATAAATTCTGAAACGTTGTTTTTTCATCCTGTAATACCGTTGTGAATAAATTAATGGCGAGATCTCAGCGAGTAACTTCCGGGCAAAGCCAGAGAGGTCCGGGATTTTGATGACGCAGATCATTATAAGTTGGAAGGATCCCGCAAGCATAACAATCTCCCCGACAGTCCGGGCGAATTTTTTCTTCCTTGCTCCACTTGTAATCCTGGAGCAACACGGATTTTTTTACTCCAGACTGGATATGATCCCAGGGAAAAGCTTCGTCGATTCCTCGTTCCCTTGTAGTGTAAAAATCAGGCTCAATTCCTGCCTGGGAGAAAGCGTCAAGCCAGCGCTGATAATTGAAATGTTCATTCCAGGCGTCAAACTTGGCACCCATTTTCCAGGCTCGATATATAACATCAGCCATCCGGCGATCACCCCGGGACAACCAGGCCTCAAATTGAGTTTCTTCTGGGTCGTTCCAATTTAATTTTAGACCTCTGCCCCGAATTTCCTTTTGCAGTAAATCAAGTTTTTCCTTAATCTCAACTGGGGAAGAAGCTCCAACCCATTGAAAAGGTGTCTGAGGTTTGGGAACAAAGGTGCCTAAACTGATGTGGACTTGAGCTCGATTCCCGATAATATTTTTACCTTCAGATAGTACCTTGCGGGAAAGATCAGCGATCGCCTGGACATCTTCCATTGTTTCCGAAGGATGCCCGATCATGAAGTAGAGCTTAATGGTGTGCCACCCGCGCTGATATATTTCACGGGCTGTATCCAGAAGCTGCTGATCAGAAATAGGTTTATTAATTATTCTCCGTAGACGCTCAGAAGCAGCTTCCGGGGCGAGGGTAAATCCGCCGCGGCGTTTGCCTGCAAGCGCGTCCATAAGGTCAACAGAAACAGAATCTATCCGAAGAGACGGCAGAGAAATGGCAATATTCTGATCTAAAAATTTGTCGTTGATGGCTTGAATCAGTTCGACTATACCTGTGTAGTCAGAGGAAGATAATGATAATAGACCAATTTCTGAGTAACCGGTGTCGGGGATCAAAACCTCCATGGCTTTTAGGATATCTTCCTGGGAGCGTTCCCGGACTGGGCGGGTAACAATTCCGGCATGGCAGAACCTGCAGCCGCGGGTGCAGCCCCGCATGATTTCAAGAGGGGCTCGATTGTGCACTGTGTCGATATAAGGAACGATCAATTTGGTGGGAGGGGGCGGCAAAGTGCCAACAATTCGTTTTCGAATTGTATCAGGCGCTTTTTGGTTGAGTTTTTCAAGATGAGAAAAAATTCCGTCTGCCTGGTAGTGCGGCTGGTAAAAAGACGGGATATAGACACCTTCAACCTGTGATAAATTTTCAAGTAGCTGCTGCCTGGAATGATCTTGATCCTGACTAGATTGATAAGTATCAAGGATCTCGATGATAACTTCCTCACCCTCGCCGATTACAAAAGCATCAATAAAAGGCGAAACCGGCTCTGGATTAAATACGGCATGGCCGCCGGCTATCACCAGCGGGTGATCATTTGTCCTCTCAGATGAGTAGATCGGCAAACCGGCAAGGTCAAGGGAATTTAGCAGGTTGGTATATAAACTTTCGTAGGGTAGAGAGAAAGCCAGAATATCAAAGGAAGACAAAGGATGTTTTGTTTCTAGAGAATATAAAGGAAGCGATTCTTTGCGCATGGCATCTTCCATGTCTGTCCAGGGCAAGAAAGCGCGTTCAGCAGAATATTCCGGTTGCTGATTAATCAGATCGTAAAGGATCATCAGGCCAAGATTGGACATACCCAGATCGTAGATTTCAGGGAAAATCAAAGCAAGATGAATATCTACGGATTCCCAGGATTTGGTAACCTGGTTAAATTCACCTCCGGTGTACCTGCCGGGCAGCTGGACTGTTGGAAGTATTTTTTCTAAAGTAGAGAGAATCTTAGTATTTGTCATATTCAGGTAAAATAATTTTAAACTTCTGTTGGGCGATTATACCAAAGCTGATATTTAAATAGAAAGTTCCAGGGGCACTCCCTGGAACTTTAAAATGTTTATTGATGGGATTTATTCCAGGATCCAGGGATCCAGAGCCCGGTCCCAATCCAGAAGTTCTTGGTCTGTAAACCAGAGAGCCACTTCCAAGGAACCGTTTTCCGGAGTATCTGAGGCATGGGTGAGGTTGCGTCCAATCTCAAGGCCAAAATCATGCCGGACAGAACCAGGGGCAGCTTCGGTGGGTCTTGTTGCGCCCATGGTCTGCCGGACAGCAGCCACAGCTTCCGGGCCATCCCAGGCCATGGCCATCACCGGAGCAGATGTTATGTAATCAAGAAGAGTCTCGTAAAACGGTTTATCTTTATGTATGCCATAATGTTCCTCGGCAAGTTCACGGCTGACTTGAATGAATTTCCCTGCGATCAAGCGAAGACCACGGTTTTCCAGGCGTTTTATAATTTCACCAATGAGTCCTCGTTGTACAGCATCGGGTTTAACTAAAACTAATGTTTTTTCCACAAAGATCCTCCGTAATAAAACTTACAATTCACTTTCGGGATAAGTATACATGTTTCCAGTAAATTAGGGAATAGGTAGATTTATATATGTGTACATTTTAACCAGATAGAGTTATTAAATTTCCAATAAAACAAAAGGGACTGCTCGGTTGAACAGTCCCTTGATGAATCTGAATTTGAATATTATTAAAGAAGCAAGTCTTCCGCTTTGGAATAGGCTTCAAGCGCTTCGTTGAGTTTATTCACCCTCATATAGGCATCTCCCAGAGTTTTCATCAAAGGCACATCCAGAGGATGATCGAAAGAGGCTTGAATTAAATCGTTGATTACTTCAGGAATTGATTTTTTCTTGATAATTAAGTATTCGTAGTGCTCAAGCGCTTCATCGATTTTTGAGTCAGAAAGCAGGCTGCGGGCTCTGGTAAGCCGCTTTTCCGGCTCTTCTTCTACAGCGGGGGAAGTTTTCTCTACAGGTTTTGGTTTTTCTTTTACTTCCCGAATGATGACTTCAGGTTTAAGAATTTCAATTGTTTGTTTGTCTTTTATATCAGGAACATTTAACAAATCTTCCATAGTTTTATAGGGACCGTGTTTTTCGCGGTAAGTTACGATGCCTTTGGCAACCTGATAGCTAATGCCAAGGATGGATTCTAGCTGCGAAATGGCGGCTTTGTTGAGATCAAAGGGTTCTCTTGAGGGCTTGACTGGATCATCAGCGGAAGAAACCCAAGTGTATTCATCTTGATCCGGTGCGGCTCCTGACGGGGCGGTTGCCGATGCCGGTGTCTCTGGTCCAGGTTCAGATTCCTCTTCTGGTTTTTCCCCCTCTGAATAACCTGCAAGCCATTCAGGTATCTCGATCTCCTTTTCGGCATTGCCTGCCAGTTCGTCTGTATAAAAATCACCTTCGAGCGGAGATGTAGCCTTCATCCAGGGAGGTGTTTCTCCATCCTGTTCATCAATTTCTCCGGATTCTTCGGTTTGTGCCCAATCAGGAATATCCTCGTCTGTAGATGTTTTAAGTTTTTCGTCAATTTCCAGGTCAGCAAGCCAACCTTCATTGGCATCCTTGAAATCCTGGGATTTTTCTTTAACGGGTTCTTTTGATTGTTCAGCGGCTTCTTTTTCTAGATCTGCAAGCCAGCCAGACTCGTCAGGTACCTCACGAGGTGGCTTGGCCTTTGATGCTTCTTCCCGTTCACCGGACAATTTTTCCAACCAGAGCATAGCGGTAGTTTGAGGGTCTTCTTCGTTCTTGAGATCTTCCATCCATCCCGGAACAGTATCCCCGGGATCTAGCTCATCTGTATAACGCTTTATTTCAGCTTTTAAGTTCGCTTTGTCTCCCTGTTGCACAAATTGCTTGAGCCACAAGATCGCTGTTTCCTGGGGGTCCTCTTCTTTTTTGAGGTTCTCCAGCCATTGGGGAACTTCTGGTTCAGGA
>JAIORG010000179.1 GCA_021108255.1 Anaerolineales bacterium
CAGCGACGTAAGCGCGTAAATAACGTTTGCCATTCAACGTGACCCAGTTTTGTTCGTCAGTCAGATCATGAATGGTTTCCAGGTGAATGCCTTCAGGCGCTCCTTGACCGTCCCATTGGGTGACATCAAACCAGGCAGGCAGGGGGTCGTTGGGTATGGCTATCAAGTCATAAATATCGCCCAGGTTATGCAGGTAGCGGCTGATCATAGCATCTTCATTCGCTGGTTGGCCGGGAGTTAAGTAGAGATAACTATCATACACGACCGTAACCACGCCTTCCGGCTGCTGGGATAAATCGTTACGTGAAAAACTATGCCCCAACCGCTGCTTCATCCGACGGGGAGTGGCAGAGGGAGTGTAATGGGCCGCCTCCATGAATAAATTGAGCGCCGTCAGGTCTACCCAGTAAAAAAGGGAGCTGTCCAGAGATTCGCTGTAAGTAAAGAGATGGGGCGCAGCCATTGGACCCCGGTCGGCATAGGTTTCCAGCAGAGCGGCTGTTTCTTCACCTGTTTCGCGATTAACAAAATATAGTTCCAGCTCCGGACTGGCTGGGGGATCGCTATGACGCATAATCTCCAACCGCCAGCGCAGCAAGCCGGGGTGAAAATTATAGGCATACAAAACAACCTGAAAATCGGCCCATTCACTTTGTCCAGTGAGGATGATTTGTTCGCCTGCGGCCGTTTTCTGCATCACAATATCCGGGTCAGCCGTCAGTATATTGAGCATGTCCCCTCCGGGCAAGGTGAGAGACAACGCCGTATCGCCTGTCGGAGGAATAATCAAAAATTGTTGACCGTCATATTCCACCCGGTAGATTCCCGTCTGTAAACCAATCCCAATTTCAAATAATGACGTCAAGTCAGATTGGGCGCGGGGGACTAAAGGAGCGGGTAAACGATGGTAACGGGCTGGTTCAATTACTGCTGTCCATGATGAACTGGCTTTCGTTGTCGTGGGGATAGGCATATCCGCAGCTATAGGCGCTTCATTGCAGGAAGCGAGCAGCAATAACGCAAACCCCAGCAAACTGATGAGGGGAAACAGCCATAAAAGGCTATCAGGTTTTAATTTCATAGTGTGTTCTTGCTAATCAGCTGTTCCATGCTTTTTCGCTGCTTCCTGCAACCCTTCTGTCCACTCCTCGCGGGCAAGGTCAGTGTACAACTCGAGAAGGTTGCCGTCTGGGTCGCGCAGGTATGTGCTGCGAATACCCCATCCAGGGAAATCTTTAGGGCCGGCGACAAGCTGGGTTCCTCGTGACTTTATTCGATCGGCCTCAATATTAACATCATCAACATTAAAGATGAGCGCGACCCGATCTTGTACCTCGGTATCCATTGGCAGATGATCAGCACCAACGGTCTCGGCCATTGTTTGACGGTCAAACAGAGCCAGCACAACTTCTTTCTCATCCTGATTGGCAAAAGAAGCGTAGCTGTCATTCTCATGACCCCAGGTGACTTTTAGACCAATAACATCCAGATAAAACAGAAAACATTCAGAAAATTTATCGACCAACAACCGAGGATGACCGAATTTAATCATTCTTTCTTCTCCTTTTGCCGAGCCAAAGAACCCTGAACAGCCGTTATCCCCACCACCGTTAGCAAACTAACCGCACCGGCTGCCAGCGGCACAGTGATCAACACACTCACCGTCATCAAAATGGCACTAAAAGCCACAAGGATGATCGCCGGCAGCGGATTCAGCAAAAAGAAACGTCCGCAATTTGTATACGTTGTATACAATGATTTATCCTCCTGGCTCAACCAAAAAGGCCAATAAAACAAGTTCAGCGCCAACCAGGCCGCCAGCAGCATCCCCCAGACCAGGCGCAGAAATTGCCAACCAATGCCCTCGGCGCTCTGGTAGATATAGAGATTGACTGCCATCACTCCCAGAAAAACCCCGTTGGGCAATGCCCAGCGCCAGGCCGGCCAAAACATTTCCCTCAGCAGCGGCCATAGTTCTTGTATTTCCAAATTCTCATCTTCGTAACTGCGTTGAGCAATGATATAGAGAACGACCGTTGCTGGCGGCCCCGTCACTATTGGAATTTGCAGCGCGAACCACAGGATGTTAAGTAAAATCATCCCAATCCAATCGCGCCACCACAGGCGCAGGGCATGAATAATAACTGAGAACGGTTTGATCATCTTGGGAGTTAGAATTTAGAAATCAGTAACTTCAAGCATCCTGATTTTTTGATCTCTAATTTCTAATTTTATACTATCCCTTCACTCCTGCGTAACTCACACCTTCAATGTAGTAACGGCTGAAGAAGAAGAATAAAATCAGCACCGGCGCTGCATTCACCATTGCTCCAACCAGCACCAGGTTCATCTTGGCTACGTATTGTTGCTTAAAAACCTCCAACGCCACATTCAACACCCACATATCTGGTGTATTTAAATACAGCAGCGGGGCCAGGTAATCATTCCACATCGCTTGAAATTGGAGGATAAACAGCGTCAGCAGCGCAGGCCGCGCCAATGGCAAAATTACATCCCTGTAAATCTGGAAATAGGAAGCTCCATCCACCAGCGCTGCTTCCTCCAGGTCTTTTGGCACGGATTTTAGAAATTGCGTCAGTAAAAAGATGCCAAAAGCAGTCACAATGCCCGGGAATACCAGGCTGTAGAATTTATTAATCCAGCCCAGTTTAGCGATGAGAATATAAGATGGAATCAAAGTGACTGCACCTGGCAGCATCATTGACGCCAACATAAAACCGAAGATGAACCCCTTGCCGGGAAACTTGAGCCGGGCAAAAGCATAAGCCGCCATGGAGCAAAAGATCAACTGCAAAAAAGCCCGGACGACGGACAACAGGGCTGTATTAAACAACCAGCGGGAGAACTTACCGCCCCCAATACTAAACGCCATTTGGGCAAACAACCAGGTCACAACACCTGCGATCAACAGGCTACCTATTAACGACAAAACCACCCAGCCCCAATCCGGTTCAGACATAGCAATAATACCCAGAGCAATGAACAAGAGAGACATTAAGGCAATGGACGTTGAAACCCGCAGTACCAGGCTGGCATCGAAGGATGCCCCCAGATAAACAGAAATACCATAACCGGCCGCCCCTACCAACAGCACAGAAATCGGCAAACCGATTTTACGCGGCAAGCCTTTTCTCGTTTGCTTATTTGACATTGCCGTCAAGAAAAATGTGGCGTAGAAAGCAAACAACCCCACGATCAAACCAATGGAAGTACTTCCTTCAAGACGGGGAGTACCTCCTAAATTAGTGTTAAACAAGTCAGGCCAGTTCCCCACCATCCACGTTTCCGGGAAAAGAGTGGGGGGAAAAGCGATGATCTCCGCTCCTGTCTTAAATGATCCCAGGAACGCGAGAATAAAAGGTGTAAAAACCACTAATCCAAATAAACTGAGGAGGATGTGGCGAATGATCATTCCTCCATTTTTTTGGAAATTTTTCTTTTTTTCTGCCGACTTGCGCTTTAATATTTTTGGATCCGCAGGAAATGTAGTCATATCTTTTTCACCTAGTACTGTTCAGTGCCTTCCTCAATGAAGCGTCGTTGAATAAGAGTAAAGATAAAGATAATTACCCCCAGAATGAACGCCCTGGATGAAGCATAGCCCATACGCGGCGGGCCATTTATCCCCAGTCCTTCTGAAAAAATGAGATAAACCGGTGTCAAAGTGGTATTTAAGGGACCGCCAGCCGTTAAAAGCTTCACCTGGTCAAAAATCTGCCAGGTTCCGATCGTGCCTAAAACAACAATCAGGAAGATAATCGGACGCAGCATAGGAACGGTGATTTTGAAGAACTGCTGCCTCTTGCTTGCTCCGTCAATAGAAGCAGCCTCATACAAAGGCCGTGGAATATCTTGCAAAGCAGCCAGAAACATGATCATAAATGTAGGCGTCGTTGTAAAAATATTCTGGAACATAATCGCCATCCAGGTAATACTGGGACCGCGAAGGTACCATTGGCTTGAGGGAATATCCACGCCAAAAGGGGTCAAAATAAGTTGGAATAAACCGCGAGGATCATTAAGCCAGTTGATTGCTTCCCATTCTGCCCCAGCAAGCAAAAATACCTTCGAAAAGAAGTAGTTAATGTACCCCGTTTTCAGGTACAGCCACAAGAAAATAAAACTGATAACTACCGAAGAAGTAACGCTGGGGGCATAAAAAATGGTGCGGAAAAACTGTTTAGCCCGCATGGGTGCATTCAATAAAACCGCCAACAACAATGCAAAAATGGTCTGAAGAGTGACAACGACGAGGGCGTAATAGAGGGTGTTAACCAGTGAACGAATGAATTTTTTATCTTGCAAAGCAGATAAATAATGTTCCAAACCCACCCACTCTGGCGTAGTAAATAAATTAAACTTAGTAAAACTGATGTAAATGGCAAATAAAAATACACCAACGGTAAAGACAAGAGTCACCAGTAAGTAGGGTGACAGGAACATGTAAGCCGCAATTGCCTCACGCCGCGCTTTTGGACTACGCAATACGCTGCTTTTTTTATGGACTGAAACGGCAGCCATCGGAATCCTCCTTCCTGTACGAGACGCCAATCGCTTTTTAAACGACTGGCGTCTGTAAAAAACAGACGAGTAGACTACAAAAATCTTTGAGGTTTTTGTAGTCTACTTCATTATAGGTTATTACTGAACTTCGTCGAGATAGCCTTGAATTTCTTCGTTAGCCTGACTGAACGCCTCTTCAATACTCTGGTCGCCCAGATAGATGCGTTCCAGCGCCTGGCTAATAGCATCGTTCACTTTGCCGGTGTTTGGTCCCCAGTAAGCAACACGAGTAAGGTCAAATCCCCCGCCCTTGGCAATCGCCGCATCGTTGGGATCAATAACCAGGTCAAGCTGCTCTGGGTGCGTCGAGTAGGCAAAGCCCGTCTTGACGATCTCACCCTGGTTGTCGGCACCGGTAACAAAGATAGCAAAGGCCGCAGCTGCCCGTGGGTACTTGGTAGCTGCATTCACACCGATACCATTAGTGAAGATAACATCCGCTTTCCCTTCAGGGCCGGTGGGTAATTCTTGCGCCACCCAGTTCACATCGGGGAAATCATTGCGCATGTAGTTGACCATCCAGCCGCCTTCGTAAGTCATACCAGCCAGTTCTTTACCAATGGCCTCACCACACCAGCCAGCGCCTACATCGGCTGCGGAAACAAGGCTGCCATCAGCGTACATAGCTGCTACGTATTCAGCAGCCTCAAACACGGCGTCGCTGGCAGCCAGAGCTGTGGTGAAATCTTCGCTGGCATAAGCGCCGCCATTACCAAAGGCCCAGGGGGCGAAGCGCGCCCAGTCTGCGTTCTGGCAGAAACCGGCATACTCACCGGTGGCGGTGATAGCTTCAGCGGCAGCTTTCAGATCGTCCCAGGTCCAATCGGCTGTTGGTTCATCAATACCGGCAGACTCAAATGCGGCCGGCAGGTAAACCAAACCCAATGTTCCCCAGTCCTTGGGCAATGCATAGGTGTCGCCCTCCAGAGTAAAGATAGAAAGCAACGCAGGAAGGAAATCGCCGCGCCCGGTACCTGCTTCCGCCATAAAGTCATCCAGCGGCAGAATCTGGCCAGTGGGTCCAAAAGCGGTCATTAACTGGTCATCCACATAGAAAACGTCAGCAGCTGTACCGCCAGCCATGGATGCCTTTAGTTTTGTTTGGAAATCAGCCGGGATGGGCTGATAATCTACTGTCACATCAGGGCAGACTTCAGCAAATCGTTCGATGGAGTCATGGTAAATTTGCTGTTCTGTCTCGTCGCCCCAGCCGGAGAAAACGATGATCGCGCCTTCTTCCAGATCACTCAGCGGACAAGCGGTATCCGTGATAGTACCTACTTCCGCGCCTTCGCCGGTCAGGAATTCGGCCGCCTCTTCTTGCGCCTGGGCAAAGGATTCTTCAACTGTTTGGTCGCCCAGGTAGACGCGCTCCAGCGCCTGGCTGACAGCGTCATTCACTTTGCCGGTGTTTGGCCCCCAGTAAGCGACACGGGTCAGGTCAAATGAGCCACCTTTGGCAATGGCGGCATCATTGGGGTCTACCACATCATCCAATTGTTCGGGATGAGTAGAGTAAGCAAAGCCGGTCTTGACGATCTCACCCTGGTTGTCGGCGCCAGTGACGAAAATGGTGAAAGCGGCAGCCGCTTTGGGGTACTTGGTAGCTGCATTCACACCGATACCATTAGTGAAGATAACATCCGCTTTCCCTTCAGGGCCGGTGGGTAATTCTTGCGCCACCCAGTTCACATCGGGGAAATCATTGCGCATGTAGTTGACCATCCAGCCGCCTTCGTAAGTCATACCAGCCAGTTCTTTACCAATGGCCTCACCACACCAGCCAGCGCCTACATCGGCTGCGGAAACAAGGCTGCCATCAGCGTACATAGCTGCTACGTATTCAGCAGCCTCAAACACGGCGTCGCTGGCAGCCAGAGCTGTGGTGAAATCTTCGCTGGCATAAGCGCCGCCATTACCAAAGGCCCAGGGGGCGAAGCGCGCCCAGTCTGCGTTCTGGCAGAAACCGGCATACTCACCGGTGGCGGTGATAGCTTCAGCGGCAGCTTTCAGATCGTCCCAGGTCCAATCGGCTGTTGGTTCATCAATACCGGCAGACTCAAATGCGGCCGGCAGGTAAACCAAACCCAATGTTCCCCAGTCCTTGGGCAATGCATAGGTGTCGCCCTCCAGAGTAAAGATAGAAAGCAACGCAGGAAGGAAATCGCCGCGCCCGGTACCTGCTTCCGCCATAAAGTCATCCAGCGGCAGAATCTGGCCAGTGGGTCCAAAAGCGGTCATTAACTGGTCATCCACATAGAAAACGTCAGCAGCTGTACCGCCAGCCATGGATGCCTTGAGTTTTGTTTGGAAATCGGCCGGGATGGGCTGATAATCCACAGTAACTGCCGGGCAAACTTCGGCAAATCGTTCGATGGAGTCGTGGTAAATTTGCTGCTCCGTCTCATCGCCCCAGCCGGAGAAAACGATAGTCGCTCCTTCTTCCACATTCATGAAACATTCGCTGGGTACAGGTTCTTGGGTAGCTTCCTCTTCCCCGCCGCCACAAGCGACGAGCATTAGACTCAAAACGAGTAACCCGCTCAAAAAGATAAAGGTTTTCTTTAACATGGTAATTCTCCTCAATTGAATTTATAGTCAGGAGTTACGCACTTAGCCGCCGGTTTCTTAACTTTTCGGCCATCCTACCCGGTCGGGAATCAGCGATAGCGCGTAAGTCCTATTAATTAAACTAATCGCTGAAATTTGAATAGGTTTAGCTGTAAGTTATTGCCTCCTTTTCTTCCTTCCGCACCGGGTATGGGAATCCATTCTCAAGGAGTCCACATCCAAGCCAGGTGTGTTACAATCAGCTGACTTTCCGTCCGTTACGGATGGAGAACTACTAGAGAGTCGTTTATGGTCTACCAGGACAAAACAAACGGCTCTCTTTTACTTTTAATCAAGTATTTTCACTCGTTCCTTGACCTCTACAGGTTTGTCAGGCTGAATCTCAACCCACAAATCTTGCCCGCGCAATTGAAGGGCAAAGGCCAGTCTCTTCCAATGAGCCGGCAACCTGGGCGAAAAATTATATCCTTCAGGCTCAAGAACCAACCCGGCAAAGCCAAAAACAACATCCTGCCACAATCCTCCCGCCGAAGCGGCGTGAATGCCATCTCTGGCATTGAGGCGATTGTCTTGCAAATCAGTTCTGGCGGCGCGCATAAAATGCACATAGCCTTCTTCTGGATCGCCTATTAAGCAAGCTAGAATTGCGGTTATTGACGGTCCCAGGCTGGAGCCATGTTCGTGATCGGTGCGGGGATGGTAATAATCCCAATTGACCCGAATCTCTTCCAGAGAGTACTGGTCACGCAACAAGTATTGGAGCATCAGGACATCAGGCTGCTTGATAACCTGCGACTGATTGGCACCTTCAATGCCCAGGATAGTGTGCATTGAATGAGTCCGGGCCGGATCGCGCAAAACAGCAATATCAGCATCGTTCAGTTCAAAATAGCCGCTGAATTGCTCAATCAAGCCATCGTTAGCCCTGTTAACAAACATGCGGCGGCTAACTTCGTCCCAATGTTGCAAGCGCTCGGCGCTCAAATCGAGACGTTTGACTAATTCGGTGTATCTGTCAGGCGATTGCCGGCGTAACCAGGCTAAAATATCCAGGGCTGTTTGCAGGTGCCAGGCGACCATTTGATTGGTAAAAGCGTTGTCATCCACGTGATCATGGTATTCATCGGGACCTATCACATCGCACAGGTGGTAAAAATCATCATCTCCTTTCTCTACACGGCTGCCCCAGAAAACGGCGCCTTCCAGAATCAAGTCAACCCCGAAGTCGCGCATCCAGCCATCATCACCGCTGGCCTGCCAGTAAAACCATACAGCGTAAGCAATATCGGCAGTAATATGAATCTCAATATCTCCGGGCCAGATACGGAGAAGCCGGGAAGGGTTCTCAAATTGAGGAACCCAGCGCGGGGTTACTTCCACACCGTCGGCAGCGCTTTCCCAAGGGAATTGCGCTCCCTCAAATCCATTATCAGCGGCTTTGGCCCTGGCCCCGGCTAAGTTGTGATAACGGTACATAAGTAAGTTGCGGGCTATATGGAGCTGGGTAAAAGTAAAGAGGGGCAAAATGAAAATATCGGTATCCCAAAAAGCGTGTCCCCGGTAGCTGTGCCCGCTGAGGGTTTTGGCGCCAATACTCACCCGGTCGTCGTTTCTGGGAGCAGCGATGAGAAGGTGGAAAAGGCTGAAGCGTACTGCCAGTTGAGCTTCCGGATCCCCTTCGATGATTACATTACTGGCTGCCCAATTCTCGTCCCAAACCTTCTTGTTATCCGCCATTATGTTGTCATAGCTGCTTTCTGTTTGAAGCAAGGCCATAGCCCTCTGCAGCGGGTTGTCTCCCTCCCGACTGGTGGTGATGGCTGTCTCTTTGAGTATGGTTAATTGTTGTCCCATTCCTACCGCTGCCGAAATAATGTCAGTAGGCTGTCCCCAGGCAGGGCAAATCGCACGCTTGATAGCCTCAAGGGCTGGACCGCATGCCGTTGTCCGAACTGCCTGCCCTATTTCAATATTGGTGTGGCGTGTTTGGCTGCGCAGCCAGGTCAGACCATCTGCATGTCCTTGATCGAGGATATCTACATGGCGGAGTCCTTGATTGTCAGTATGTCCCATCAGTCCGGTACGCACTTCGATCTGACCACTAAAATTGAGGGGCGTAATCGTACAACGCAGACCGACCATATGTTGGTTAGCTAAATTACACCAACGTTCAAACTCCAGTCGAACGAGCTTCCCCTGGGGGCTGCGCCAGGTAACTTGCCGGCTCAAAATGCAGGTACGTAAATCCAATTGGCGATGATAGGTCAAAATTTCGCTTTCTGGCTTGGCTAGAGAAAATTGTTCTCCTTCCACAAAAATTTCCAGATTGGTCCAATCGGGGACATTAGCAAGTTCGGTAAAGCTGATGGGCATGTCATCGAAGACGCCATGTATGAAGGTGATGCGGTTTTCAGCAGGGTGTCGTTCTTCGTAAGCACCCCGGCTGCACAGGTAACCATTACCTATGGTAAAAATCGTCTCTTTGTGGCTTAAACTTTCAGGGTCGTATTTATTTTCTGTTATTACCCAGCCTTGCCGAACGCTTTCCAGTTCAGCGACAAATGCTTCCAAATTGACATCGCTGAGCGTGTGCGTGTCCGGAAAACTGGCGTGTGCGCGCCCTACACGTTCTTCCGGCCCAATTCCCAGCGCCCACATGCCTGCCGCCAGGGCCGCCTCGATACCTGAGGCGGCATCTTCCACGACCGCACAGTGACTGGGGGATATTCCCAGTTGTTGCGCTGTAAAGAGAAAAAGATCAGGGGCGGGTTTAGTTTGAGTGACGCTGTTCCCATCGGACACAAAATCGAAGTAAGGGATGATGTCCAGGCGCTCCAGAACAAACCGTGCGTTTTTGCTAGCCGACCCGAGAGCAATTTTCACGTCCTTGGTTTTCAAGGTTTGCAAAATGGTCAATGCTCCGGGTAATAGATTTTCAGCGGTGATTTCCTGGAGAGACTCGATGTAATAGCAGTTTTTACGCTCCGTCATTTCAGTGAATTTACTTGGAGTAATTGATTTGCCGTTTAAAATGATCTCCAATGAACGCTGCCTCGAAACACCCCGTAAGTGCTCGTTGATTTGCCGATCGAAGAGTAAATTCTCTTCGTTTGCCAATCGCTGCCAGGCCTGGTAATGATATTCGGAGGTGTCGGTTAAAACGCCATCCAGATCAAATATAACGGCGCGGATGATCACTGGTTAGAAACCTCCCCGGTAGATTGACGGATGATGAGTTTGGGCGGCAGCAGAATTTGGCGTTCGGTCGGCTCACGACCTTCCATAATTTGAAAGAGAAGCTCAACACTTCGCTGGCCAACCTCCCAGATTGGCTGGCGAATAGTGGTTAAGGGAGGTTGAAGGTACTGGCTGAGGGGGGTGTCGTCGAAGCCAGAAATGGAAACATCTCGCCCAACAGTCAAACCAAGGTCATGGGCAGCGTTCATTGCACCGATAGCCAGGGTGTCACTCATGCCGATCAGAGCTGTAGGACGTTCGGCAGAGGGACTTTGGAGGAGTCGCCTGGCTCCGTCGTACCCGGAGGAAACGATGTTTTCCCCTCGGTCAATCCATCCTTCCTTAAAAGGGATGCCGGCTTTCTGCATCGCCTGATAATATCCCCGTAATCGGTCTTCCCCGGTCCGGGAACTTTCCAGCCAGGCCAAAACGGCAATTCGGCGGTGACCTAGAGCCAGGAGGTGCTCGGTCATTTGATAAAGACCCAATTCGCCATCAACGTCTATGTAGGCAAAATCCCACTCTGGATTAGCCCGGCCGAAAGTTACAAAAGGGA
>JAIORG010000018.1 GCA_021108255.1 Anaerolineales bacterium
TCTTCTTTCTCCAAAAGTTTCTGAAGCTCTGCCATCCGGGGATCAATGCTTACCTGGCGGTGTCCACAGTCTTCCTGGTTCCGGTTCATCCCGCAGACCGGGCACAAACCTTTACAATCTTCTGCACAGAGCTGGCGGATGGGAATATCCAGGATCGCATAATCCCTGATTATCGGCGTCAGATCAATCGATCCATCAGCTGGAAGCTGCTGTTCCCCCAGCTCATCACCCGGGTTTCCTGCGAGATGGACCGAGAACATTTCTGTAAAATTAATATTTATCGGCTGCCAGAAGTCTTTTAAACAGCGGCTGCAGGCCAACTGAGTGAGTGCGGCCAGTTTACCTTCAGCAACTACACCATCTTCGGTGACCGAGACGGAAATCTTTCCCAGAATATCAACCAGGGTCAAATCAGGAGGAAAACTAAGTTGAGGAAAATTAAACTCAAATTCTTTGTAGGTACCCGGGGATCCCTTTACCAGGTAACTGACATCCAGCCGCAGGGGATCATTCTTTTTTAAAGTCATTTCAAATATCCAGTTATGGGATCTGCTATTTTTTAATGGCGGCGACCCCGATAATTTCTCAAGTTTTGATCATCATAAATTATAACTTAACCTGATTTTATTTGAATTCAACACCGCAGGGTAAACCCCAAAACTTTGGATCAAAACCAAAGCCTTGGTTATAATCACAGCGAAGGTTAAATTTTAATTAAATATGATAACCATGCCTCAAGATAACATTATCATTCCAGGGGTCAGCCTTGGTCAATTTGCAAATGGGCTGCTTCACCGGCAGGGAAATGCGGTCCCCGCTGGTATCTCCAGCCGCGGAGTGTACCTTCGGTCTCCTGATAACACGATCCTGTTCCTGTCCCTTGAAAAATACCGCGGACCGCTAACGGTGAACATAAATTTTAAACATGCCGCGATGCCTGAAATAAAATCGAGCAGCTCGATTTTTCTCAGTCCAACAAGAATCACCTTCCCGGGAGAAGGCATCCAGATCAACCTGGAAAACGCGGAAGTTTGGAACCCTTCCTTGCCTTCCGGGAGATTACCTGTGGAAATCAGCCGTTCGCGCCTGAAATCTGCGATTGAAGGAACACAACAATCCAAAGAAAGGAATAATTTCCAGTATCTACTAGATTCTGTGCTTCCGGGAAATAATATCCATATCCCGGATCTCCCCGGTTTTAATCACCATCTCACTGAATTCCTCGCCTCGCTAGAACGAAGTAAACCGACCCTGGAGGGAAAAGAATTGTCCCGTTTGCTGGGTTTAGGTCCAGGACTCACTCCCCTGGGGGATGATTTCATCCTCGGGGTGATCTTGACCCTGAACCGTTGGGGACATTTACTCTCACCCCCTCTTGCCAAATTTCAAAAGGGCGACTCAACGAGTCGCCCCTACAAAACCTTAATTTACCTGAACCAGATTATCCTGGAACTCGCCAGGGAAAAAACCACCCGATTAAGCACCAGCCTGCTTTCTTGCGCGATTGAAGGGGCGGCGGATGAGCGTCTGCTGGCTGTACTGGATTCCTTTTTCTCCGGGGACGAATCATCTTCACGGGATTTGGATAACCTGCTGAAATGGGGCAATTCATCCGGAATTGGGGTCCTGGCGGGGATGGTATCTGTGGTAACGCGGTTGTTCTAACAACAAAGGGACCGGGTTCCTTGAAGGAACCCGGTCCCTTAAACTGTTAACTTTAAATATTACGCACTGAGTTTATCCAAACTCTCCACATGATCGGGATTTATCGCATCGCCGAACTTGGTTTTTTTCATACCTTCTTTTTTCTTCATCAGTTCCTGATATTGATCATCTTCCACGAAAGCCACACAGCGTCCGATGCTGGCTTCTCCATCCACAAAGCGCCAGGGGAAAAAGCCAATCGTTGCCCGCTGGTTGAGCAGCAGGTCAATATCTCCACCAATGCATTCCGCATGTATGATGCCGTGAGGGAACATTTCAATATGCATCAGCTGATATTTGCTGTCATCATAAAACTCTGCCAATGGTTTCCCATATTTTTTCTGGAAAACTTTATCAGCTTCTTTGGCCTGGCGGGGCATCCAATCCCTGATGATGGTGTTCATAGGGTGATCCGCGCTTCCGCAGTCCACACCCAGCCAGCGCAATTTTTTCTTTTTAGCCCATTCCGCAAATTCTCGGTCTGGACCGGGATGTTTTACCATGTAGCGGATTTCGTCTGCAGTGGGTTGATCCCAGCCAAAATGATGGTAGCCGGTATGGATGAGCAAGATATCCCCTTCCTTGACTTCCACCCGCTCCTCAACCATTTTGCTGGTATAGACCTCGTAGTCCCCAACCGCATCGCTCAAGTCAACAATCACACCCTCATTGACCAGGAAATCCAGCTCCAATTCCGCGATATCTTTTCCCGGGGTATAAAAATGGATTTCCCCATCCAGATGCGTTCCCACATGATTTGAATGAGTCACTACCTGCCCGTTGGCGCCGTTGGGAGCCAGCCGTTTAAAATATTTCAATTCCAGGGGAATATAGGTTGGCCAGGGAGGTGTTCCCACACCCAGGGGAATAGTCAGATCAATAAGTTTCATGGTTTGCTCCTTGCGACTTAATTAGTAAATTAAATTGCTCCCGAGAGCAGCATTAACACCACTCCTCCCGCGACAACACTTCCTAGCTGTCCGGCAGTATTTGCTCCCATGGCGTGCATTAACAAGAAGTTATCCAGGTCATCCTCCTGCCCAACTTTTTGTACAATCCTGGCAGACATGGGGAAAGCACTGATCCCGGCAGCGCCAATCAGCGGGTTAAACTTTTTTCCGGAAAGAATGTACATTAGCTTGCCAACCAAAACTCCGCCAACAGTATCCAGCACAAATGCCAGCAATCCCATCCCCAGGATTAAAAGCGTTTCACTCTGGATAAAACTATCCCCTGACATGGTGCTGCCGACTGTCAACCCCAGGAAAATTGTGGTGACATTGGCAATCTCGTTTTGGGCAGACTTGGTCAATCGTTCCACCACGCCGGATTCACGCATCAGGTTGCCAAACATCAAGGTAGCAATCAAAGGAGATGCCTTGGGGGATATCAGGGAAATTACAATAGTGACCAAAATGGGAAAGAGTATCTTTACCGTTTTGGAAACCGGTTTCTCGGTATACGGCATGCGGACTTTGCGTTCTTTCTCGGTGGTCAATAACCGCATCACTGGCGGCTGGATGATGGGCACCAGGGACATGTAAGTATAGGCTGTTACCGCAATGGGCCCTAATAGGTGAGGAGCCAAACGACTGGAAACATATATTGCTGTTGGGCCATCGATGGCGCCGATAATCCCGATCGAGGCAGCCTCGTTCAGGTCAAATCCAATACTTAGCGCCAGCAGCAAGGTTCCAAAAATACCAACTTGCCCAGCTGCACCCAGTATTGCCATTTTGGGATTTTCCAGCAGGGGACCAAAATCTGTCATTGCCCCAATACCAATAAAAATCAGCAGAGGAAAGAGCTCGGTTTTAATCCCGGCCTGGTACAGGACTCCCAAAAAGCCGCCCTCTGCAGCATCCGTAATCCCCGTCAGCGGCAGGTTGGCCAGGATAGCGCCAAACCCGATCGGCAGCAGCAAGACTGGTTCAAAATCCTTTTTTATAGCCAGGTAAATTAACAATCCGCCAGCCAGGATCATGACCAGGTTCTTCAACGAAAATATTTGAAAGGCCTCTAGCAAGAATCTAATATCAGAAATATCCATATTGTTCAGCCAAACTTAAACAAGACAACACCAAACTCAACAGATTGCCCTTCCTGCACCCCGATCTCGGAAATGATTCCGGCTTGCGGGGCGTGGATGGTGTTTTTCATTTTCATGGCATCCAGGACACACAAGGGGTCTCCCGAATTGACTTTTTGCCCGGGTTTGACCAGTATCTGAACAATATCCCCGGGCATCGGAGAGGTGACTTCACAGGCGGTACCAGCAGAGACAGAATGGGCAGAAGTGCCGGATTGTAAAGGCAAAGCAGCGGAATTTGATGATTCCTCACCGGTTTCATCAGCCTCATAATCCAAATCAATTTCAAAACTGGACCCATCAACAATTACAGTAACGGGGCGCTGGCGAAGGTCACCCACCTCCACCAGGTATTTTTTTCCTTCCACTGTAACCCAAATTTTCTGAGCTAAATCGCCCATGCTTACTCCTTAAAATGAATCCGGTCCAGTTTTTTATGCCACCAGTTTCCAGGAGGATTTTCAAGTACTTGTCCCAATCCTCCGGACCGGTCTTTATCCCTGTCAAGAGCCAGGGCAACAGCTGCAGCCGCAGCTGCAATTTTTTGCTTCCTCTCCAGGCCAGACTGGTCCTCTCCTGGAATCTCCGGGATTTCAGTCTCAACTTTCTGGACGGCCTGACTGTTGGGGAAAATGGTCTTTAACAGCACAATGAGCAGGATTAAAATCCCCAGGGCTGAAAAGGTAATTACGATTCCGATCCCACTGAGTATTAAACCCTGTCCTATCTCGTTCAACCAAGCCTCCCCGATCATCTATAGCGGCATATTGCCGTGTTTCTTTGGCCTTGTTTGTCCCTGTTTATTCTTCAGCAGCTCCAGAGATGCTATCAAACGCGGGCGAGTTTCAGAGGGGATGATTATTTCATCCACATGACCGCTGGCAGCTGCCTGGTAAGGTTTAGAAAATTTATCCTGATAATCCCTGATGAAGTCTTCCCTGGTTCCTTCTTTGTCCTGCACTCCCTTCAGCTGCTTGGAATACAGAATATCAACCGCTCCATCCGCTCCCATAACCGCAATTTCCGCCGTAGGCCAGGCAAATACCAGGTCAGTGCGGATATATTTACTGCTCATGACAATATAAGCGCCCCCATAGGCTTTGCGGACAATTACAGCAATTTTGGGTACTGTGGCTTCTGAATAAGCGTAGACTATTTTTGCTCCGTGACGGATGATACCGCCATGTTCCTGCTGTACTCCGGGGAGAAAACCAGGGGTATCAATAAATGTGACCAGGGGAAAATTATAGGCGTCGCAAAAACGAATAAAGCGGGCAATCTTATCCGAAGAGTTGATATCCAGCACACCCGCCAGGGCGTTAGGTTGATTGGCAATTACGCCCACTGCCTGGCCATGAAGCCTGGCAAATCCTACCAGCGCATTGGGTGCAAAATCCAGATGGACCGGGAAAAAGCTTCCCCGGTCAAATATTTTTTCGACTACCTGTCTCATATCGTAGGCTTCTTCCGGATCGGCCGGCACCAGGGAATCAAGGGTCTGATCCTGGCGATATGGGTCATCCTCCGGCTTCAGCGCTGGAGGAGGTTCTGCATTATTACTTGGCAGGTAGCTGAGAAGTTTACGCGTGATCTCCAAAGCCTCCGCCTCCGAATCAGCTGCAAAGTGCGCCACTCCGCTTTTAGTACTGTGGACTGTCGCGCCGCCCAGTGACTCCAGATCCACATCCTCATGAGTAACTGACTTAATTACCTTGGGGCCAGTGATGAACATGTGGCTGGTCGCCCGGGTCATGATCACAAAATCAGTTAAACCTGGCGAGTATACAGAACCTCCCGCGCAGGGGCCAAGCATAACGCTGATTTGGGGAATCACGCCGCTGGCCTGGGTATTTCGCCAGAACAACTCTGAATACGCTGCCAGGCTGTATACCCCTTCCTGAATGCGGGCACCTACAGAATCCATCAGCCCTACAACTGGCACACCAGCGTCCAGGGCAAGATCAAAAATTTTAGCTACCTTTTGTCCCTGTACTTCTGAAAAAGACCCACCCATAACGGTAAAGTCCTGGGAAAAAGCGGCTACCATTCTTCCATCCACTTTTCCAAAACCCACCACAACACTATCGCCGGGAATCTTTTTCTCATCCAGTCCAAAATCTGACTGTCGGTGAGTCATCAAGGCATCAATTTCCCGGAAGCTCCCTTGATCAAAAAAGGCTTCAACTCTCTCCCTGGCGGTCAATTTGCCTTTTTTATGCTGACCCCGAATCTTCTCCTGCCCACCCCCTAACTCAGCGTTTTTCCTGATCTTATTTAATTCAGAGATAAGGTCTTTTTTTGCTTGTTTTTTTCCCTTTGAAGTCATGCCGGGCTGCCTCCACCTTCTAATTCATCCAGGATCTATACTCACTACTTTCCCTGATTAGTTTTTTCCTCCAGCGCCAGATAAATCTTGTCCGCTGAAAGCGGTAAATCCGAGAATCGGATTCCCACAGCATCATAGAGAGCATTGGCGATCGCCGGAGCTGTCTGGACCATCACATGCTCCCCGACACCCCGCGCACCCCAGGGACCATCGTCGATTGGTGTTTCAACATAGTCACCGTGAATCTTGCGTGGTATATCTGCTATCGTCGCGATCCGGTAATCGACAAAACTGGGGTTCAAGACCTCACCGCTCTTATTAAACTTAAGCTCTTCATAAGCAGAACTCATCCCATGAACCGCTCCGCCCTCAATTTGGGTCATTATCAAATCGGGATTGATGGCACGACCCACATCATATACGCTGGCAATGTTGAGCACTTCCAGCTGACCTGTCTCCAGATCTACCTCCAGGTCGACTGCCTGGGCTCCCACGGTGTAATGAACCACTGCCCGTGTGCCCTGGCCGGTTTCCGGATCCAGATTTGTGACATAAGTGGGCATAAAATGACCCCTACCGACAACAGGTCCGCCTTTCCAACCCTCAAAATCTTCGTTCGGTAAACCATAGATAACCATTTTATCCAGGGGTTGTTCCTTTTCTGATTTAAAGGAAATCACCACCCCGTCTTTGATTGTGAGATCGTCTATTTCCTCATCCCAATGATCTGCTACGGTCTCCAGTATCTGAGTCCTGGCGTCTTCTGCTGCAGCCTTAACTGCATTTCCCATCGACCAGGTCAGCCGGCTGGCAACCGTCTGCCATTCATAAGGGCTGTACTTGGTATCCAGTGGGTAGGAGACTGTCACCGATTCATACGTCACTCCCAGTATCTCGGCGGCGATTTGAGCAGCAACAGTAAATGCTCCCTGGCCCAACTCCTGACCACCTACTTCTACATTTACCGTCGCATCCTCGTTAAATCTCACCACAGCGGCACTGCCGGGATTGGGCGGCATAGCAGGCGCTTTCCACATGATCGCAATCCCTTTCCCGCGTTTTTTATTCGGTGCAGTGGGTTTTTCTTCTTTTTCCCATTCGATTGCCCGGGAAACCTTTTCAATACAGGCCTCCAGGTCAATAGGCGTCATCTTCATTCCGGAGACGATTTCGTCATCCGTTCGCACACAGTTCTTTAATCGAAATTCTACCGGGTCCATGCCAATCTTCTCTGCCAGCTGATCCATGATCTGTTCCAAACCCCAGTGGATTTCTGGCATACCAAATCCGCGCATAGCGCTTCCCACAGGGTGATTAGTATATACACAAAGGGAGTCAGCTTTGACATTAGGCACATCATAGGGACCCGTGCAGGAATAACCAGCTGCGCGGGCTATATTTACTCCATAATCATTGTAAGCACCGCCGCCAAAATAATAAGTAAGCTCCATTCCCAGCAGGGTTCCATCCTTGTCGCAGCCCACCTTGATCTCGGAAACCAGTGATTGACGGACCGAAGTGCCGACAAACTCTTCTTCCCTGGTCAAGCGCAGTTTGACAGGCCGTCCTTCAACTGCCTGGGCCATAACCACTGCGCAAGCTTCCATAGTAACGCCGGCTTTGCCGCCAAAACCGCCACCTACCAAGGGAGCAATCACCCGTAATTGATTGTGGGGAATTCCCAGGCTTTGAGCAATCATATCGCGCATAGCAAACGGCGATTGTGAGCTGGCCCACAAGGTGACCTGTCCTGATTTTTCGCTCAACGCAATCGATGTATGGGTCTCCAGAGGGACATGTTCAATGGGCGGCAGGCGGAACTTCCCTTCAGCAACCACTTCACAATCAGACCAACACGTCTCAACATCCCCTTTGCGAATCTTAAAGTTTTCGGAGATATTGGTTCCTGGCTCCGGGAAGATAAAATTTGCAACGGTGTAGCTGCCAAGATCCGGGTGAAGCAGAGGAGCATCCGGTTGGGCTGACTCTACCGGGTCATATACAGCCGGAAGAACCTCATACTCAATTTCCACTAATTTTACAGCCTCCACAGCAATATCTTCTGTGGTTGCTATCACACCAGCTACAGGCTCTCCAAAATAGCGAACCCTCTCTGAAGCGAATATGGGGCGATCAATCAAATACAAACCCAAACGGGCGCTGATATCTTTTCCGGTAACTACTGCTCTTACTCCCTGGAGTTGTTCTGCCTTTTTTGTATCAATAGATTTAATAAGGGCATGGGGGTGGGGACTGCGCACCAGCCTGCTGTGAAGCAAATTGGGGCCAAAAGGAATATCATCTACAAAAACAGCGCAGCCGGTAACTTTATCGATTGCATCTGTGCGGCGGACACTTTGCCCTACTACTCCTGATTCGGGGACTTTCATCTCTCACCTCCATTGCGGGAAGCTTTCAATACTGCGTCAATGATCCTCTGGTAACCCGTACAGCGGCATAAATTCCCGATCAATGCTTCCTGAATATCTACCTCCGAGGGGTGAGGGTTCCGCTTTAACAATGCCGTCGCCGACATCAGCATTCCTGGTGTGCAGTATCCGCATTGGACAGCATTCAAATCTGCAAACGCCTGCTGAAGCGGAGTGAGTTTCCCGTCTTCCGCCAAGCCCTCCACTGTGGTGATTTCCCTGCCGTTCAGCTCAACGGCAAGCACCAGGCAGGAGTTCATTGGCTCACCATCTACCAGCACTGTACAGGCGCCGCATTCTCCTGCTTCGCAGCCGTTTTTTGTGCCGGTAAAGCCTAACTTGTCCCGCAGCGCATGCAGCAAAGTCATATTGGAGGGAACTTGAAGCTGCTCTTCTGTACCGTTAATAATCAATGAAATTGTATGTGTAACCATAATTATCTCTCTTCCCAGATCCGTACCATCAGGAATTTATCAATTGACTCCAGACTTCTTTAAGCCCTTTGAAAGTTAAATTATTTACCATTTTCTTTTGATAAAGCGCGGTTGCCCGAACATCTTCAATCGGAGCAGAAATCTTCATCGCTTCTTCCGAAGCCTGACGCAGTAGCTCATCATTTAATGGAGCCTGGGCCAACAGCTCTTCAACCTGGGGCACCCGGTAAGCAGTCGGTGCGGTTGAGTTAATTCCAATCCGAAATCGAATACCGGCAGGCACTTCAGGATCTGGATATCCCAATACCGCTACCCCTACAATCGCCAGGTCACCCATTTTTGACCTTCCTAACTTCAGATAACGACCCACAGCGCCTGATGGCGGGTTCGGGAAATGCACAGCTGTCAGGAATTCACACTCTTTAAGGGCCGTTTTACCGGGTCCGACCCAAAACTGATCCAGCGCCAGCATCCGCTCACCATCAGGTCCAGAAAGGGATACCTCCCCCTCCAAAACCAGGGCAGCTGGAGCCATATCTGCGCTGGGAGAAGCGTTGCATATATTTCCTCCCAGGGTTGCGCGGTTGCGCAGCTGGTAATTTCCAACGGTATTAGCTGCCTGGCTTAATATCTGAAAATGTTTTTTAACGTCAGGATGTGCGGAGATCTGATTCAGGGTGACTGCAGCCCCAATGTTGATTCCCGTTTTCTTGTCGTAGGAAATATCTTTCATACCGGGCAAATATTTTAAATCTAATAATATGCCAGCGCTTTCATTCCGGTCCCGCATCTGGACAAAAAGATCTGTTCCCCCCAGCAGCAGTTTTACTTCGTTTCCCTTTTCTTTTAACAGGTGAAAGACATCTTGGGCCGATTCCGCCTTCATGTATTCAAAATCTGGTAAACCGGGACGTGCTAACATAAGAAAAACCTCCTACTGGTCCTAAAGATCTCAACCTCTTCCTACATTAATCACTTGATTAATAATTCCAGCTTTACTATCCCCCTGATTGTAAATGGGTCATAAATCTTCTGATCACCTCTAATTTGCCCTGTCAGCAGAAAACCTGGGCTTTGCCAGAGGTTTTTTGATTATACACCCCTGAAAGTGTGCTATTCAGTTACTATTTTCCTATTCTTTACCCCACCTTGTCAAAAACAAATGGGCATCCGCCTGGGAGGATGCCCATCTACTGTTGAATTCTTTAGTTTTATAGTTCCGCACCTGCTGGTGGTTTGAAGATCAAGAAAACCGCATTGATCAAAATACCCAAAACAGCCGCTGTTGCAATTGCCGGCAACCCGTAAGGGAACACACCCTGGAAAATCGGGATGGGCAGGAAACCACCGGGGTATCCGATGTTTCCGCCGATACCTACAACCATGATCACTGCCCCAATCGCCAAGTTGCGGGGATTAAAGAGGCTGACTTTGTTCTCGACCATGAGGGCAATACCCTGCATACCGATTACACCAAACAGGTAAATTGCCAGACCACCACTAACTGCCTGGGGGACTGTAGCAACCAGAGCTTCCAACTTACCCATGAAGCCCAAGATCATGGAGATAGCGCCAGCCATGATCAGAACCGGGCCTGAATAGTTCAGCGTGATCGCCATCAACGAGTTGTTCTCGCCGTAATTTGTACCGGCAGTAGAGCCAAACATACCGTTGATAAAGTCACCG
>JAIORG010000185.1 GCA_021108255.1 Anaerolineales bacterium
ACTTTTCAGCAAGTGCCTGGGCTTTCTCCTCAGACATATGATTAATCCCAAAAAACTGGTTGTCACCAAAAATGACTCTGTCAAGCATGAGTTGTTCTCCCGGTTGCTTATAAAATTGGACTTTTGCATTTAGAATTCAAAACAATCACGAAATCGCGAAAGTACGAAAACACGAAAATTAGTTAACCACTCTTTTTATTTCTAAGGTGGGTTTTGCAAAATTAAGTAATAGGCCCACTTTCAAGCCGGTAGCTTTAAGATAAGATCTCAGTTGGGCAAAATGAATGTCGGCAAGCTCTTTTACTGCCTTCAATTCTACGATAATTATGTTTTCTATCAGCAGGTCAAGACGGTGCAGCCCGACCTCCACACTAAGATACTTTATCATTATCTCTTTTTGACTATCATAATGAAGTCCGAGTCGTGGCAATTCAATTTTTAATGCTTCTTCATAAATGCTTTCCAAAAAGCCTGGTCCAAGTTCTCTATGGACGTTAATTGCAGCGCCAATTATCTTCTTACTTAATTCCTCAAACTGATGTTTTTCTTTTTTGGTTTCTATAGTTCTAAGGCACATTTCGCTGAAGTTATTGTAATCAGTCATACTTATCTCTTTCGTGCTTTCGTGCTTTCGTGTTTTCGTGATGATTTTTTCTTCATTTCCTTATCGGTATTTTCTCCCAATTAATTTTAAGAGCTTGCTCCATACGGATAGTTGTCTTGCGTGCTTGGGCAGAATCGGCGAAGACTCCACTGCAACTTCATCTGTTACCAGCGAGCGGGCCGCATCTTTTGTAATTTCTTCCATCACGACATCGGTTTTCAGCGCTTCGGCAAAACTCGCGATATTGTCTGTCCGCTTTTGCTCGATACAATCAACAAAATAATCCAACTGGCGACTGAATTCATTCCCCCTGACATAAAAACGGACACTCTTGGCAAAATCGGTAATGTAGCGGGTATTCCAACCCTGGTGAAACCCATTGGCCTGATCTGCTTCCTTCAAATAGATTTTATATGCGTGTTTATCCGCAATGATTTTCCCTCTGGTACCGAAAATTGTTACGATATTAGTGGGCTTACGATAACTCTCATCACTCCAGTTGACCATGATCGTACCGGTACAACCATTTTCGTAGATGAAAGTCGAACTGATCAGATCTTCCACATCGGAAGAGTAAATGCTCTGCATAATGCTGCCCACTACTTTATCCGGCTGCCCTAACAGGTACAAGACCAAGTCGATACAGTGTGATGCAAATTCGTACATGCACCCTCCGCCCGTGTTTCTTTTGCCGCGCCAACTGGCCTTCGAATCTTTCAACACAGTAGCCCCATACATCTCCGAACTGAAATTTTTGACCTCACCAATCACCCCGGTTTCAAGCAGTTTCTTGATCTCTATGAAGACCTCGTTGAAACGATTAACATAGCCCACCTGGTTCACCAGGGGCTTGTTGTCAAGATGCTCCAATGTTTCTAGTCCCTCGGCCGCTGTCAGAGCAAATGGTTTCTCGGTAAAAGTATGCAGATTGTTATCAATGGCAACCCTTATGATCTCGGAGTGCGAATCGCTCGGGGTGGAAATGACAACAAAATCAAGTGCCCCTTGACTGATCATTTTCCGATGATCAGAATGGATGTCGATATCCACATATTTTTTTAAGGTGTTCAACATGGTATTTGACTGATCACATACCGCGGTAATTTCTACTAAAGGATGAGTGTTCAGGATGGAAAAATGTGTAATCCCCATCCTGCCGAATCCGATAAAACCTGCTCTCAGCATTAGTCGAGTTCTCCTTTATTTTTCTAATTGAAATTCGTGACTGGCAAAGCGTCTTGATAGTATTTAAGACTTCTGTGTATTCTAAGCACGAGGATGTCGATGATTTTTCATGTGGTTTTGCCGCAGAGCATCTTGTATGACAGCAAAAAAAAGCGATAAACTATAGAGGTTCCTTTTAAGCATTCTTGGCTCGAAGGCAAGTCGGTACAACCATTCCAGTCCAATACGTCTGAAAAATCGTGGCGCTCTTTTTATTGTACCAGTATGAAAATCGAATGCTGCGCCGACACCAATCATCCACGGTACATTGATTTTCCCCACGTGTTCCGCGATCCATTGCTCTTGTTTGAGTAGACCTAACCCTACCCATAAAATATCAGGTTTAGCTCTATTAATCTGATTGATTACCGCTTCATCCTCATCAGGAGTTAATGGGCGGAAAGGAGGGGAATAAGTGCCCGCGGTTATTAAACCCGGGAATTTTTCGTTTAGCTTCTCGCTCAAGAGTTCAGGAACACCATCTCTTCCTCCGTAAAAGAAATGCCTCCACTTTTTATCAACACCACACTCGCTGCATCTAAGCATCAAATCTGGACCATGCATGCGAGGGATATTATCACCGAGCATTTTTCCGGCCAGAACAACACCGACTCCGTCGCAGCATGAAAAATCTGCATTGTTGATATAGTTAAAATGGGATGGTATTCTTGTTGCGTGATATATAGATTCAGTGTTTGTAATACTGATATAACCGCCGGATACACGGTTTCTTATGGTATCCTCCATTTTTCTCAAAATATGAGAAAAGCTGGTGCATGTAACAGATACATTCAAGACTTTGACAGCCCTTGAGCTTGTCAGTGGTTCCTTTTGCAAGGGATCAAATGCCAAATAAGTCTTTGTCAATTTGTAATCAAAGGTCATAGGTCTTTGGATCTTGAAGCTGTGCGGTTGTAGATGATTACCAAAATCGGTTATTGAAAAATTGCGTTTCATCTGTAGTGCATTGCCGATAAAGTCACGGATAGCGCGAACAGCGCGTATTGTGCACATAACGGATGGCTGCAAGAAAGGCGTCAAACATTTGTTCGGGACCCATGAGTTCACGCACACGGGCTGACCCGGCCTTCGCAAGCCTCTGGCATTTCTCTGGATCTGCCAAAAGATCAGTGATGACACGCGTCAAATTTTCGACATCCTCGTACTTATAATTCATGCCAGTTTGCCCTGGTATGCATGCTTGGACTTCAGGACCATGGTGTTCCGGGACGTCAGAAATGACCAAGGTTCTGCCATAGACTAGAGACATGGGCGCCAAAAGACCGATCTGCGCCGGCGCTACAATCAGATCACTCAATAGGATCCAAGGCGCCAAATGTTTATGATCTGTGATCGGACCAAGAAAATGCACACTTTCAGTAACAGAAAGTTTAGCCGCCAGTCTATGAAGACCTTCCAACTCTGGTCCTTCTCCGATAAGGGCAAGCTGGATCTTTGGCCACTTTTTTTGCAAATTGGGTAAGACACGTAAGAGGAGATCCAGCCTTTTGTTTTTGGCAAGCCGCCCAATATGCATTAACAAAGGCCCTTTTTCAGCGTTTAACTTCTGCCTGCAAGTTTGAATATCCTCCCTGGTTGTAACAGCCATACCGGCCTGAATACCCTCAACATCCACAGTATTTTTGGCAACAAAACACTTTTCTGCCGGCACACCCATTTCCTGATATCGCTGACTTTCTCTTTCACTATACAAAAGTAGTGCGTCTGTCCTTTTAATCATCAGCAGACGAATTTTATCCAAAAGAGGGGTTGGATACTGATGGAAGCCGATTCCCCACAGGATAAAACCGGCGTTACACCTGTGCTGGAGAGATTGCATCCGCCAGTTAGAAAGAAGCCGCAAGTAATAGTCGCAGATCACAACATCAAAACACCCCTGCTTTATTGTTTTCAGCGCAAGCCCATACCACAAAACCTCTCGTCCTTTGTAACGCACGCCATTGATAGGTCCACTGATTGTCCGAAACGGCATGGGTTCTTCAGCTATGCTAATACCAGTATCCCCCGCCTGCTCTGGCGGAGATGTGCCATATACCATGGTTAAATCAATATCAGGCCGGCTTGCCAGTTTCGTTAAAAGTGGAACACGATATGCCCTATTGATTTGCTGGACAATTAAAACACGAATCGGATTCTTGTTTCTCACGGAAACTCCTATTATTTGTAAGTAAACACTAATCAAACGCTAAACTTTCGGAGTTTTCCCAATCTATTGATTTTGCGACATTGTAGCGGTCAACAGTTCTTTTGGACACTTCCATTTCTTAATTTGTTTCTCATCTTTCTGAGTTGGCTTAACCTATTGAATCGTCTTTAAATTTTTAGGAGGCAATGGAGACACAGGAGGCAATGGAGACAGTGGAGATTTACCTTCAACTATAGCAGCCTGGCTGTGGAGCCATTCTTCTAAATTCGTATATCCATCACGGTCATCATCAGCGTGAGGGTTAGGCGGGATAGCAAGTTTTATTTTGTTGGTAGTTAATGTAGGCCAATCGCCAGAACTCGGCGCGCCCTTTACACTTGATGATGGCCCTGTACTATTTGTCATTTCGCTTATAAAACGAGTATCAAGGCTATCTCTAAAGGCAGGGTACGCACCGGCATTTGCTATAATTGAAGCCTTTACTGCTGTGCTCGGCAATACTGTTAACCCAGTAATCCAAAGTGGGGAATCATTAGGAGGGTCTTCTCCTGTCACTTTAAAATCTGCTTCATTACCATAGGCTGTTGTATTACCGGGTCGCGAATCAACCCTACTCCAATCAGTCGATGATGTTTGAGTGCCTAAATCACACTTGTTGTCATACAGGTAAACACTATGCTGAGACACGGGCGTGGCCCAATCCTGTAAACCTAAATTCACAATATAGTCTGATGCGAAGCTTGCCAATAACATCGGGCCACCTTCAGTTACATTCCCAACAAGCGAACATACAGATGGTCGAGTTGTAAAAACGCAGGTTGCAGTAGTATCTCTATTGTTATAAATATAATTGTTTACTAAAAGCGCAGTTGCGTTTTTGATTTGAGGATTCCGCTTTTTAGTATTACTTATGAGGTTTCCGTAAATAAAAATATTCTCAACAAGAGTTCCGTTCGTTGTGCCAACTAAAATGTTTTTTCCGTTATTGGCCTCTTCATCAGTCAGGCCCATATTTTCTCTAGCCTCTGATATGATAGTATTAGACACTGTTATGTTTTTAAATTCTCCAGTGGCATTCCAGCCATGATAAAATGCCAATTGAGCATCAGCACCCCATGCACATGAAACATGGTCAATGACAATATTATAAACGGAAGTTGTTGTGCCGGTAGCAAATGTAAAACTTTTATGGAGGCCAAATTTAGTTGTAGGCGGGCCGTCCATTCTCCCCCGTACATGCTGAATAAGAACATCGTTCACACCTCCACCAAACATGCAGATATTCCTGAACAGTACGCCCGGTTCTGGCGATGTTTGTCCAGCTATTGTGGTATAACTACCGATGTTATATCTAAATGTCTTATCATCGTCATGAGCAGCTTGTTGCCTGATTGTCCCGCTAACTTCAAACAGTATAATCTTCCCTGAGTTGGGAAGTACAACATGACCATCTATAGTTTCACCGTTTAATGTATCAAGCCCCTCGAGACACTGAATCAAAGTGCCTTTAAAAACGCCTACCGAATAAGTAGAGGCATCCCATGTTGGGTTGCCTGCCGTAGTTAGCAATGAATCAACAATACAAATTTCAGGGGTGTTTGCTGCTCCATATGCTGCCCTTGTGTCTGTTCCAAAACCCTTTAGTCCAGGGATTATGTCTAAAGCAAAAGCTGGTGTTGCTAGAAAAAGCGATAATATTGTAGCACCCAAACAATGACAAATATATTTCTTTTGATAGCTACTCATTTTTTCCTCCTCATGTGATTAGTCTCTCTGAGACTTTATTTATACTAAAAAAACAACAATATCAGGATTGCGGACATACAACAAAATTTAACGCAAAAATTAGACCAATTGGCATTTTCGGCATCCTTCATTTACTTGAGTTTTCGAAAAATAGTTCTTTGACAAATAGAGTTTTGGCACTTTTATTGCTTCATGCTGCCAGATCCAATTGTTCTTCAACGGCTTTTTCTATAATAATTAGTTCCTTACGTTTCTTGCGTTTTCTAATAATGTTTTTCTTTTCAACCTCAAACCATTTCTTAAGGAAATCCTCATTGTTTTGAACTATATCAACAAAAGCTTCCATGTTCTCGTATTGTGCCTGACGGACTATTGAAGGAATCGTCAGTGATTCCTTTGATAATTCTCCAGCAGTGATTTGCTTGTTATTCTCGAAATGGAGGAGGAAGTCAATCCAGGACACCAGGCATAACGATAGTGTTACGCCTTGTTCGCTCCTGATAGTGGCTCCCTCCATATCGGTTAACTGCTTCGCATTCCTGAAGAATTCCTCAATTACCCATCGATGGCTGTAAACAGAGATAATCTTGGTAGCTTCCCATGTGAGTTGATCGGTGAGGAGATATTTGGTGGTTTGTTTGGTTGGATCTATGCTTTGAATAATCCGGTGTTTTCCTGCTATGGAATTTAACCGGCCTGTGATAATCTTTGTATGATAGATGGTTTTCTCTTCTTTACCTTTTTCTTTGTCGGCAGCAAATCCACATTTGGTAAACGTTAAGATAGTTTTAAAAACCTTCGGCAATGTTATCAAATCGTATTGATTCTTTGCCAACCTGCCTTTAGGGGTAAGTTTCGGTTTCTTGCATGGAGTTCTTACCGTGTAAGTATCTTTTATCTCAACAACATAACTTAAGTTTAACCGTTTGAGTCCTTTTATAAATGGCCCGATTCCAAACCATGAATCAGCCAGAACAGTACAGTGAGGGAATCCATTGTTTATAGCCCATTCCAACATCTTAATAGCAAGATCATATTTGGATATGCAAACAGACTGCTTACCCTGCTGCCAAGGCATGTTATCCGTATCTTTATAGTAGATTTCGTGTTTAATAGGAAATTTGATTGACTCCCCATCGCTATAATAAAGCACAACTATGCAAATAGCCTTCAGGTTGGTTTTAAGGGCATGATCAAAAAGAACAAATACCCCATGAATCCACTTGCAATAATTGGTATGATGCCGCATTGTATCGTCTATTATAAAATATCCACTTTTGATTTTGTACAAGTGCATTACTTGCAGAGCATAAAGATGCTGCATTTCAGCCGTTGAAAACTTCGCATGGGACATAAAATGTGATAAAGTGCTTACGCATTTTTCTTCTAACCACATACGGTTAATTTCTGACAGACAAAACTTTGAGCCAAGCACTAAAGCTGTTGCGATCAAAGTCAGATTGTAAAATTGACTATTCGTCAGAGCCGGCTGAAGAAATGCGAGTCCGGAAACAACAAATGGGAGACGTTCGGCACATGGAATCTTCATATAAGTACTCCAAGCTTTTATATTAATCTAATAGTATGCCTATCTATCGTCTCACATTCTTTTTTAAATGTCTCGAACTTTTTTTAAAAATTTAAGATTTTCAATAATAATTCCCCCAATTTTACTGTAACCACTTGGAATATATAGGAACATTAATTTAACGAACAAAAATCATGCCAAATCCATGAATTTTGTGGAATTTATTTTTCGAAAACTCAAGCATTTACCAGTTTACACTTTTTCATGCTAAGTTAAAAAATTTGTAATGGCCGCAAAAAGGCGCAAAAGGCGCAAAAATATAAATCATGTGCATGTACGACTAACATTCAAACCATTTTGCGCTTTTTGCGCCTTTTTGCGGCTAATTCTCGTTTTTAAAAGTTAAACTACTTTTGTGGCTATATGAAGGATGCCGCATTTTCTATCAGCATTTGTTCAAAAAGCCCGCCCAAATATTATGAAATGAAAGATAAAGCTCTAAACGCAACCTTCTTACGCAGGTTGCAAAGTTTACAATATGTGTAAAAAAACATAAGTATTTTACTGCAGAGATATCCTTTGATACATTTTAATAATTTTTTTGCACTGTCCCGCAGAAGACAAATTTTGCTCAGCATACTTTCTTATCGCTTGATAATCCCAATTTCTTTTCAAGGCGACCTCTAAAGCATTTTGAAGTGCACCAGCATCTTTTGGCGGAACTAAAATTCCACAAAAAGAAGGGACTATACCAGATACCCCTCCAACCCCTGAAGCAACAACAGGAGTTCCGCATGCAAGAGCTTCCATAATAACATTTGGGGTCCCCTCAGAACGGCTCGGCAGACATAGCAATTTTGCACTATTTATATAATCTGGTAGCAATGCATGGGGCACAGTTCCTTCAAAAATCACTCTATCTCGCAAAGCGTAATCATATACTGTTTTTTTTATTTGAGGAAATAGTTCACCATCCCCAATCAACCGCAATTTAATTTGTTTATTTTTTAGATTTCTGAAAGCTTCTATCAAGTATTCCAGGCATTTTCTTTCAATAAAATGCCCTATAAATAAAATTTCATTTAATTTATTATTATTTCTATTCGATGTTTTGAACTCTACCAAGTCACAACCGTTGTAAATTTCATAAACTTGTTCTGCCTCAACTCCAAACTCTATGACCGCTTCACGCAATTGTGCTGATTTACAAATGATAGCTCTTGAAAAGAGCAATGCTGATTTAGCAGAATCGTATATAGTTTTCCTTTTTGCGTAATGAAATAAATCATCACCTAAACAGGATATTACAAGAGGATTACCATATTTTTTTGCAATTTGTTCGGCTACAATACCGTTTGGAGTTAAAAAATGAGCATGTACAATATCCCAGTTCCAGTCTTGCCAGATTCGATGGACTAATCTCATTTTTGAATAAAAAAAGGCAGGTGCCTCAAACTGAGGAAAAAAAACCTTTGTTAGTAGTATCCAGCGAGGGTAATAAATATTGACCCCTTCCAACATATACTCTTTGGGAATATTCCATATGTTCAGAATCCAATTTTTCCACTCCCTCAATATACCCTTTTTTAGTTTCAGAAGTTTGAGAGGAGGAGTAATAGAAATTGGACAAATGACTCTTACATCTATACCAAGCTTAATTAACTGTTTTACTTGTTCATGCACAAAAACCCCAAATGTGAGGTTGCTTGGGTTTGGATAGAGTGTACTGATAATAAGAACCTTCACTTTAGTCCCATTGCTCCCATTTTTTAAACGAACCTAAAACAATTCAATTTCCAAAAGATCCAACTGTTGTCAATTTACTCTTTACATGGGTCTTTTTACACACTTTCTAAAGAGAGCGTCAAGAGGTTTTATATTTTCTCTTATATCATATTCTCTTTCAAAAGTATCCCTGGCCCCTTTGGAAAGCTTTTTAATCAACATTTTATTGTTAGCCAACAAAAGAATACACTCAGCCAAGGCATTATGGTCTTTGACCTGAAAAAGCAATCCATTTTGTCCATGGTTGATACACTCCCGAAGCCCTGGAGCGTTTGAGCCAATTATCGACAAACCACAGGCCATGGCTTCTATCATGGCAATCGAAAGACCTTCGTAGCTTGATGGGATGACAAATATATCCACCTCTCTCATAAGTTCTATCACATCATACCTTAAACCCAAAAGTTTTACATAACTCTCCAGCCGCAATTCAGCAATCAACTTCTCCAACCGTGAACGCTCTTCACCAACACCAATTATCAGCACCAACAGGTTATTTTGACCCTGTTCAACAATTTTCGCAACAGCTCTTACCAAGGTATCAAAACATTTCAACGGAACCAGTCTACCGACGGCGACAATCTTCAGCTTATTTTTGGAGCCAGAAAAATCTTGCATCAAAGGTTGATTTTCAGAAAAGGTGTCTTCAATAATAATCCCATTTTTCAGGACTACAACCTGGAAGTCTTCCAAACCGTAAGTCTGTCGGATAATATCTTTGATTTTTGGCGATATGACCACGACCCGTTCAGCCATTCGGTAAATAATCGCATTGACCATTTTTATGAAATATACTCGCGGGTCCCAACCACTTCGTGTATCTTCAAAAGCATTTGTACTGTGGATAGTGGGAAATGCTGAAATTCTCGACAATTTGCCAATAAGTACGGCTAACTGGTTTGGTTGACCAAGATGCGAATGTATTAGGTGTATCTTATTGAATTTTATAAAATTCAATAAATCCTTAACAAGTACGAGGAGAGTGACGCTAAATTTGAAGGGATTCTTGACACTTGCCCTTTTAGGCCCAAAACATACCTGCACTCCAAGATCCTCAACCTTTTTTCTGATAGGACCATCATGCCCGAAAGAATATACATAGTGCTCATAATCTTCCTGACCCAATGCTTGAATATAATTCAAAAGAGCCACTTCCGCCCCCCCAATAATTAGGCTATTTATCAAGTGCATGATGTGTATCTTCTGTTTTTCCAACTTTTTCAGGGGTGTATTTTTTCGTTTCCTATCCATCAGACATCACGGTAAATGGGCCGATTTCTTATGTTAAATTATGCACAGTATCAGGCGTTGCAGTTGATCCATGCATTGGATACTGAGAAACATAAAAAGCCAGCTTAAGTTTCAGTCGTCCCATCAGCTTTATTCCTGTTTGATTCAATCGGCGGCAAAACCTCACCGCTGCCTGGCGATGCTTTTTATTTTCGATCCAATCCAAAACAACTATCAGG